>DDIS01000162.1 GCA_002338615.1 Proteobacteria bacterium UBA1844
CAACTTCGCCGGAATACGCACCGTCGCAGCAGATTAGTCCTGAGTCTGGCAGGCTGCTAGTATTCAATCATCGAGCGACCGTCGGCTGCGCCGCGAACGGCTCCATGACCAGCATCGAGGACTATATGGACCCAGCAACACGCGTACGTGAGCACTTCGCCGAAAGTATCGCCACCAAACAAAGCGCCGTTGATGTCATCGCCGACAGCATCGCGACGGCAGGACAACTCCTCAGCCGATCGCTGCTCAACGAAGGCAAGATCCTGAGTTGTGGCAACGGTGGCTCAGCAGGCGATGCGCAGCATTTCTCGTCCGAACTTTTGAATCGATTCGAGATGGAGCGCCCGGGGCTCCCCGCTATGGCGTTGACCACGGATAGTTCGACTCTGACATCGATCAGCAACGATTATGCCTTCGAGGAAATTTTTTCCAAGCAGGTGCGTGCGCTCGGCCGTTCGGAAGACGTCCTGCTGGCAATCTCGACGTCTGGCAACTCGGAAAATGTCTGCCGCGCGATTTCAGCGGCACACGAACGCGGCATGAAGGTAGTTGCGCTAAGCGGCCGTGATGGCGGCAAGATGGCAAACATGTATGGCGAGGGCGATGTCGAAATTCGTGTACCGGCGAATCGCACGGCACGCATTCAGGAAGTCCACCTGCTGATCATCCACTGCCTCTGCGACATCATCGACACAACCCTGTTGGGTGACCCCGATGAGCCAGGAAAATAACAAAAACAAAAAAGGTGTCAGGTTTATTTAATAGGCGTTTTTCTCAAAAACGCCTATTAAATAAACCTGACACCTTTTTTGTTTTTCTCAAAAACGCCTATTAAATAAACCTGACACCTTTTTTTTATTTGATGACGCGCAGGTGCGAGCGGGCGCGGGTTGATTCGATATCGTCGGTACTCGGGTCTTGCGCGCTTGCTGATTCTTCATCCAGGTTTTCGGCGCCGTCAGTGTCGTGTGAAAAAATCATCCCCTGACCCGTTTCGCGTGCGTAGATGCCCAATACAGCGGGCATTGGCACCCACACATCGTAGGGCACACCACCGAAACGAGCACGGAAACTGACTGCGCTATTGCTCAGCTTCAGGTTGTGCGCCGCTGTCTCGCTGATATTGAGAATGATCTTGCCGTCTTTGATGTGCTCACTGGGTACAGAGACACCTGCAATGGACGTGTCGACGACGATATGCGGCGTATTATTGTTGTCCGCCATCCATTCATGCATTGCACGTATCAGGTACGGTCTTTTTGATCTGTTCGGATTTGGCACTTTGAAGGGTCGCGCATTATTTTAATTTATCACCAAGTCTAACACTGAAATGTGCGAAAAATTAGAACATGACATAAGACGGAAAAAGCCGCCTCAGGCTACATGCGCATTTCCTGTTCAAGCTCTGTAAGTGACTGCTGAAACGATCGCCGTGCAAATACGCGCTGCATATAATCTTCTACAGCCTCGAATTCGTCGCCGAGTTCAATGCCGTAAACAGGCAAGCGCCAGAGGATTGGCGCGATACTGCAATCCACAAGCGAAAACTCGTCCGACAGAAAGTAGGGCTTGGCGCTAAACAGATCGGCGCTTTGCAGGATGCTTTCACGCAGCATTTTCTTGGACTTCGCACTAAGCTTGCCGTCAGCAAAATCGGCCTCTTCGGCCAACGTATACCAGTCCGTTTCAATGCGAAACAGGGCCAGGCGAAATTGTGCACGTGTCACCGGATCGACCGGCATCAGTGGTGGGTGCGGAAAGCGCTCGTCGAGGTACTCGATAATTACCCGGGAATCGTACAGCGTCAGGTCGCGATCGACCAATGTCGGTACCGAGTGGTAAGGATTGAGGTCCATCAGGTCCTCAGGTAAGTCCGGCCCGACGACATTCGCTATCTCAATATTGATATTCTTTTCCGCCAGCACGAGGCGAGTGCGATGACTGTGAATATCGGTAGGCCGTGAGAACAATGTCATCACGGATCGTCGGTTGGCGATTACGGCCATTATTTAACGTCCTTCCAGATTTGTTTCTTCAACATACGGGCAATGATCCAGAAGAAGATCAGGTACATCAGCACCCAGACACCCAGCTTGCGGCGGTCGGCCCTGATCGGTTCCGCTATATATGAGAGAAAATTTGTAGTGTCGCGAACAAACTCATCGAAGTCTTTCGCGTCCATCGTGCCAGTGGTTATCGGTTCAAATCCCGCGAAGTGGTCGATAATTGTCACCGGCTGGCCTTCGGCGTCCGTTTCTTGATGTTCGCTGTAGGTCGCACGTTGATAGCCCTGCAGTTCCCACAAGACATTCGGCATACTCGTGCCGGCAAGAACAGAATTGTCCACGCCTGTCGGGCTCTTCGGGTCGACGTAGAAACCTTTCAGAAAACTGTAAACGTAGTCAGCGCCTTTCGCCCGCGCCATCAGCGACAGGTCCGGCGGCGCCGTGCCAAACCAGCGTTCGGCATCCTGAGGCCGCATGGATACATTGATCGTTTCAAACGTTTTTTCAGCGTTGAACATCAGGTTGTCAATCAGTTGTTCATCGGACAATTCGAGGTACTTGCCGATCGTATTGAAACGCACGTATTTCGCCGAATGGCAGCCTGAACAATAGTTCATGAAGTTTCTTGCGCCACGCTGCAGTGAATTTATGTTGCTACGGTCGATATTGGCCCTTTCCAGGTCAACCTCGACAGCCGCGTGTGCGCCGGTCCATGCAATGCAGGATACCAGCAACACCACCTCTACGATTTTCATGCCCACGCCTTTCAAGAACCCGCGATTCAAATCAGCCATGATAGACCACCCGTTCGGGTACCGGTTTCGTCTTGTCGATGGACGTGTAATACGGCATCAACAGGAAGAACGCGAAATAAACCACCGCACACAGGCGCGCGACAACCACGTAGACACCGTCGGGCGGCTGCATACCGAGCCATCCCAACGCAACAAAACTGACCGTGAACAGCGCCAGTGCCGACTTGTAAAGCGAGCCTCGGTAGCGAATCGATTTGACCCGCGATCGATCGAGCCATGGCAAAAACAACGGCAGAATTACAGAAGTGCCAAAAAGGATGAAGCCCCAGAGCTTGTCGGGAACCGCCCGCAGAATCGCGTAAAAGGGCGTGAAATACCAGACCGGCGCGATGTGTTCCGGCGTAGCACGCAGGTTTGCCGGCTCGAAATTAGCGTGCTCGAGAAAATACCCGCCCATCTCTGGCGCGAAGAACACGACCGCCGAGAAAATCATCAGAAATACGATGATCGCAACCAGGTCTTTCGACGTGTGGTACGGATGGAAAGCGACGCCGTCGAGCGGCACACCATCGGCACCCTTCAATTTCTTGATCTCGATACCGTCTGGATTGTTCGACCCGACCTCATGCAGGGCAACGATATGCACGAACACGAGGCCGATCAAGGCCAGCGGCAACGCGATGACGTGCAATGCGAAAAAGCGGTTCAGCGTGATATCCGATATCGAATAGTCACCGCGAATATATTCGACGAGGGAATCGCCGATCGCGGGAATGGCGCCGAACAGGGAAATGATGACCTGCGCACCCCAGTACGACATCTGGCCCCAGGGCAGCAGATAGCCGGCGAACGCCTCAGCCATCAGCACCAGGAATATCAGCATGCCGATAATCCAGATCAACTCACGCGGCTTCTTGTAGGAGCCGTACAACATCGCGCGGTACATGTGCAAATACACGACGATGAAAAAGAACGAGGCACCGGTAGAGTGCATATAGCGAATCAGCCAGCCCCATTCGACATCGCGCATGATGTACTCGACCGACGCAAATGCCTCCTCGGCCGACGGCTTGTAGTTCATGGTAAGGAAAATGCCGGTGACCAGCTGCAACACGAGCACGACCATCGCCAGCACACCAAATACATACCAGAAATTGAAGTTTTTCGACGCGTAATATTCGGTTACGTGGTACTTCATCGTCTTCGTAAACGGAAAACGATCGTCGATCCACTTCATCAGGCCGCCTTTGGGTTTGCCGACCTCGGCTTCAATTCTCGACATTATGCGGCTCCCGTATCCTGACCAATAAGCAACAGGTCATCGCGAACAAAACGGTACGGCGGCACGCGCAGGTTGGTCGGTGCCGGCACGCCTTTATAGACACGCCCTGACAGGTCAAATTTCGAGCCATGGCAGGGACAGAAGAAGCCGCCGTTCCAGTGCTCTGCCGGGATGACTTCAAATTTTTCGAGCGGTGCGCAGCCAAGGTGCGTGCACGCGCCCTCCACGACCAGGATTTCGGGTCTGACGGAGCGATTTTCGTTGACGGCATACGGAGGTTGCTGCTCGGTCACCTCGGAGCGCGGGTCGCGCAAATACTGATCATTGTCAGGCAACAGGGACAGCATAGTCTCGGTTCTGTGCAGCACGAATATGAGCTTGCCGCGCCAGAGCACGCGCACCATTGCGCCCGGTTCGAGCGAGCCGATGGGCACCTCGACAGGTGCGCCAAGTGCCTGTGCCCTCGCACTCGGCTTGAGGGACGACAGAAAAGGAATCGCGACCAGACCGGCACCTGCCAGTCCGGTTACCGCAGTAGCAATCGTTAAAAAGTGACGTCGGTTGCGATCAATCTGATCCATTTCGTCGTCGGTCATCAGGCACTCCCATACGCCCGGCCTTGGAAAGTCTGGTTGTTGGCTCTTTGGCCACCTGGATTTTCAGGCTTTCGTTCAGCGCGTTTTTTTGCTTTGGTTCGAAACAGGTAGATTTGCAGCAGCCCCGGATACCGGTCAGGATATCGACTGCCCGGTTCGTTGGTGCGAATAATTCACGCATTATACACGGGGGCTGTCGAAATTGGCTAGCAGCCTGGATGTTTCATCAGGCGTCGGCACTACCTGGACTAGTATTGAGGCGCAATTGAAATCAGCGGTCGCATTTCTCCTGCAATCGATTGTGGTCGGACTGGCAGCGGCATTTCTGGTCGTGCTGATCCGCCCGGACCTGCTGCCTGTGAGCCGGTCTCCGCAGCCAACCCCTGTATTGAGCTATGCCGATGCGGTCGACATCAGTTCGCCGGCCGTAGTCAACGTATATACGAAAAGGCTCGTGCAAGACGGCGCGCAGCCATCTGCCCGAACGCGCTTTCGGGTCAGTACCAATTTCGCGTCAGCGGTTATCATCGACCCGGATGGCTATCTCGTGACCAACTATCACGTGGTTGCCGATGCAGCCGAAATCCGGGTTCAACTGAGCGATGGCCGAATTGCGGAACCTGAAACCATCGGCGTCGACCGTGAAACCGACCTTGCCCTGCTCAAAGTCGACCTGGATTCGCTGCCGGTGGTACCACTCGGCAGTTCCGCGGCCGTGCGCATCGGGGACGTGGTACTGGCCATTGGCAACCCCTACGGGCTTTCGAAATCGGTCACACAGGGTATTGTGAGTGCTACCGGCCGCGGTTTGCTCGATCTCGTCACCTTCGAAAACTTCATCCAGACCGATGCCGCCATCAACGCCGGAAACTCAGGCGGCGCCCTCGTCAATGCGCGCGGCGAACTGGTCGGTATCAACACCGCGGTACTGGCCCAGGACGCAGGTACCGAAGGCATAGGATTTGCGATCCCCGTGGATCTCGTGCGCGGCGTGGTCGAACAATTGAAACTCAACGGACGGGTCATTCGTGGCTGGATGGGCCTGGTACCCGATGACCTGACCAGCGCCGAACTGGCCGCGCTGGAACTGGATGGTGAGCTCGGCATTTTGTTGCTATCGGTACATGAGAATGGGCCGGCTGCGCAGGCCGGGCTCAAGCGCGGCGACATTATCCTGTCGATGAACGGCGAACCAATCCTGTCGCGGCGCCAGGCATTGCTCATTTCGGCGAGCAAAGACCCGGGTGACGCGGTGGAAATCGTGGCGATGCGCAACGGCGAGCGCTTTGCAGTGACCGTCATTGCGGGTGAGCGACCGGAAACGCTCTGAGCTTGAGATCAGCCTTGCTGCGCCGCCCATTCTTCGGGCGTAAATGCCTGAATGGACAGGGCGTGAATGTCATTGCCAACCAGGGCACCAAGGCTCCGGTAGACCTGCTGATGTCGCAGAATCCTGCTTTTGCCAGCAAACTCGCGCGCGACGATGAGTGCGGCGAAATGCGTATTGTCGTCGCTTTGTACCTGGACGATAGCGCCGTCGAAGGCGGCGTGAATAAGTAGTTCGATTTCCTGTGGCTGCACTGTAACGCGCCTCAAAACGGGGTGACCGCAGAGTTTAGCAGTGAACAGGCCGCACGGCCTGTTTGCCGTGACCGCGACCTCGCTCCGGTGCCCGGAGATTGTGTATCATACGCGGCCGGCCAGACGACGGTGCACGGTACGCGACTGGCAATTCCCCGGTATATGCTGGAATTGTTGCAGCGAAATTAGTTGGAATGAGAATGGCGCGATGCTGAATCCTGGACTTCCACAGACGCTTGCATGCTGCTGAACCTGGCCCAGGTCGCAGGCGGACTGGTTTTGCTCATCTGGGGCGCAGACCGCTTTGTGCATGGCGCTGCGGGCGGCGCACGTTGCCTGGGCGTGGCACCACTGCTTATCGGCCTCACGGTCGTTGCGTTCGCCACGTCCGCGCCGGAAATAATGGTCTCCGTGCTCGCGGCAGCGCGTGATCAAGCCGGATTGGCCATCGGCAACGCAATCGGTTCAAATATTGTCAATATCGGACTCGTACTCGGCTGTACCGCCATGGTTCGTCCCATCGAACTGCGCTCGCTTACCCTGCGCCGGGAGATGCCGGCCTTGCTGGCCGTATCTTTACTGACAGTTTCATTATTTCTGGACAGCTACCTGTCACGCGTCGACGGCTTTGTGCTCCTCACTGGGCTCGTGATCGTGTTGGTCTGGATGGCACGGCTCGGTCTGCGTTCGGCCGCCAATGACCCCATGGCAGGCGACTACGACGCCGAAATTCCAAAGGACGTCAGCCTGAAAATGGCAGCAGTCTGGCTGTTGATTGGACTGATAGCACTGCTGGCGGGTGCCCATTTACTGGTCGGCGGCTCCATTGATATAGCGCGCGCCCTGGGTATCAGCGAGGTTGTTATCGGCATTACACTGGTCGCACTCGGCACGAGTTTGCCGGAACTTGCCGTGTCGGTGGTAAGCGTCATCAAGAATGAATACGGTCTCGCAATCGGCAATATTGTCGGTTCAAACATTTTCAACATGCTGGCCGTCATAGGCGTCGCCGCCGCCATTCGACCGGTTGGCATCGACCAAAGTGTATTGTCACTGCATATCTTTGTCATGGTGGCATTTACGCTGGTGTTGTACGCGATGACCTACGACACGGATGGCAAGAGCAGCCTGTCGCGGCTGGAAGGATTTGCGCTGGTTGCGGCCTATGTTGCCTACAATAGCTACGTTGTTTTGCAAATCATATAACCCGTATATCGCAGTAGTGTGACGCGCTGTTAAGATACCGGCCTTATCAGGCGGGTCACAGAAGTGATTCTTGCGGCATTGGAGGCAGCAGTGGCGGAACCACTTAAAAACCAGGAATTGCTTGATCTCGCACGCGAAACGCTGGAAATCGAGGCACGTGCCATTCAGAGGCTCAGCGCGCGACTCGACGAGACCTTTGCCAATGCCTGCAAACTGTGCATGGCCACCACCGGGCGGGTGGTTGTCACCGGCATGGGCAAGTCCGGCCATATAGCCTCAAAGATCGCTGCCACGTTGGCAAGCACCGGAACACCGGCATTCTTCATGCACCCGGGTGAAGCCAGTCACGGTGACCTCGGCATGATCACGGCGCAGGATTTAATGCTGGCCGTCTCCTACTCCGGCGAAACGGACGAGATTCTGACCATTTTGCCGCTCGTCAAGCGCATAGGCGCGCGCCTGATAGCAATGACAGGCAAGCCAGCCTCAACGCTGGCGCTGGCGGCAGACGCACACCTCGACGTCGGTGTCGTGGAGGAGGCGTGTCCCCTGAACCTCACGCCCACCGCCAGCACCACCGCAACACTCGCGATGGGTGACGCGCTGGCGGTCTCTTTGCTCAAAAGCCGAGGTTTTACGGCGGAAGATTTCGCACGTTCGCACCCGAGTGGCAGCCTTGGCAAGCGTTTGCTGCTGCGCGTGTCGGACGTCATGCGCACGAACGAACAGATTCCCCATGTTGGTCCGAATGTACCCTTGAGGGACGGGCTCATGGAAATGACCGAAAAAGGCCTCGGCATGACTGCAATCGTCTCGGAGGACGGAACCATACTGGGTGTTTTTACAGACGGAGATCTGCGTCGCGCACTTGATAACGGCGCCGATGTACATACAACGATCATGCGCGAAGTGATGCATGCCGACTGCAAAACAACGACAGCTGACATATTGGCCGCAGAAGCTGTGCACGTGCTTGAGGAAAACAAGATAACGTCCTTGCTGGTTGCCGATGACGATCGACGGCTGATCGGAGCGCTCAATGTGCACGATCTGTTTCGCGCAGGAATCATGTGAATGGAAAAGCCTTGAAGAAGCAGCCCGCGAAAATACGGCTGATAGCCTTTGACGTCGACGGGGTATTTACCGATGGCCGCTTCTACCTGTCTGACGACGGCATCGAAAGCAAGGCATTTCACACCCAGGATGGCTTCGGTATTCGGCAATTATTAAAAGCCGGTATTGAAGTCGCCGTCATCAGTGGCCGCAAATCGATGGCCGTCGAGAGGCGGATGGCCGAGCTGGGCGTTCGGCATGTTATCCAGAATTGTCCGGACAAACCGGCAGCCTTTGACAAACTGTCGAAAACACTTGGCATCCCGGCCAGCGAGTCCGCTTACGTGGGTGACGATATCCCGGACCTTCCGCTGTTAAGCAAAGTTGCTTTTTCAATTGCCGTCGCAAACGCGGTTTCCGCAGTACGGGAGTACTGCGACTACACCACCGAAGCAGCGGGCGGCAATGGCGCCGTTCGCGAGATTTGTGAGTTTCTGCTTGCAGCGCATGAGCCGGAATCGAATCAGCAGGAAACAGATAGCTTGCATGTGCAACAACAGGTATCGCCATGACACCGCGCACCGTCATCCTGTTGATCGTGCTGGCCGTAGCGGCGCTGATGAGCTGGTACCTCGCGCGCACGAATCAGCATGAAGCTGCCGCAAAGTCGTCCCTTGCGCCGGTGGCCCGCGGCTACTACCTGACCAATGCACGCATTCTCGGCACCGACACCGATGGCAGCCTGCTCTACGAAATCCGGGCCCGGCACGCTGAGCAACAAAGTGACCAGCAAGTAAGGTTTTCCGTCGTAGATATCGAGTACTCGCCGGCTGCCGAGGTTCCCTGGTCGGTCAGCGCCGATTCGGCCATGATCTCGCCTGACCAGCGGGAGATACTTTTGCATGGCAACGTGCATGCGAGCAGTGAGCGAGGATTTTCCGGCGACGAGACCGACGTATTTACGGAATCCTTGACCCTGCAACCCGATTTGTACACCGCCGCGACCGACGAACGCGTCCGCATCCAGATAGGCGAACGCACGTTATCTGGCACTGGCATGCTGGCTTTTCTCAAAGAGAACCGGCTGGAACTCAAATCAAACGTCAATGGCCGATTCGTACCATGACCCTGCCCCGGACCAGGCTGATCTCATGGCGGCGGTAACTTACAGAATGACAGGGTCGTGGTCAGGAGCGTGCGCGGCATTGTTGCTGATACCGGCCTTGTTGCTGGCGCAAACTGATAATTTGCGCCTGCCCGTCATAATCGATGCGGACCAGACCACCTACGATGGCAAGCTCTCGATGGTGCAGTTCAAAGGCTTGCGACTGACGCAGGGCGGGCTCGGGATCGAAGCTGATGTCGCGCACGCGAGCCGCATGGACTTTGACGACAGCGTCTGGCACTTCTCCGGCAACGTCGTTTTTGATATCGACGAAGGCCATATCGAGTGTGACGCGGCAGATCTCGAATTCTCGAATTTCACACTCAAGGTAGCAACGATCGAAGGGTCTCCTGCCACTTTCGAATTCAAGCGCGAAGGCAGCGAGGATATGACCTACGCGAGTGCCAACAAGCTTCACTACGATGTTGCGAAGGCGGTCATAGAATTTTCAGGCAACGCGACTATCACCGAGGGCAGCAACAAGATTTCCTCGGATACCCTCGTCTACAAGATCCTGGAACAGCGGGTAAACGCCGTCTCATCGGGTAACGGTGGCGACCGCGTCAAGGTAATATTTACGCCGCCCGACGAAGATCCAGCCCCGGACGCGGCTGCAACACCCGAAGATAATACCGACACCAGCAACGAAGGCAGTCAATGAGCATTCTGACTGTGCAGAATATTTCCAAGAGCTACAAGCTTCGCAAAGTTGTAAAAGACCTGTCGCTGGAAATGACGAGTGGCGAGGTAGTCGGCCTGCTTGGCCCCAACGGTGCCGGGAAAACCACCGCGTTTTATATGATCGTTGGGCTGGTCCGCGCTGACAGCGGCAAGATCCTGCTGGACGGCAAAGACCTCACGAGTCAACCGATGCATGCCCGCGCACGGCTCGGCGTCGGCTACCTGCCGCAGGAAGCTTCGATTTTTCGCAAACTGACCGTCGAGCAGAACGTACTCGCGATCCTCGAGGTGCGTGACGACCTGGATCGTGCGGGCCGCGAAGAAGAACTGGAAAAGTTGCTCGACGAATTGCATGTCGGCCACGTTCGCGGCAGCCTTGGCATCAGCCTGTCAGGGGGGGAGCGCCGTCGTGTGGAGATTGCGCGCGCACTTGCGGCCAATCCGCTGTTCGTCCTCCTCGACGAACCTTTCGCCGGCGTCGACCCTATCTCGGTACTCGATATTCAGCGCATAATCAGGCACTTGTGTGAACGCGACATTGGGGTTCTGATAACCGACCACAATGTGCGCGAGACACTCGGAATTTGCAGCAGAGCCTATATACTGAGTGATGGCAGCCTCATTGCGTCGGGTTCGCCGGATGATATTCTGGAAAACCATCACGTTCGAGAAGTGTATCTCGGACAGGAATTCAAACTTTGAGCCACAATTTTCGCAGGGCCTTCGAAAAAAACTTAAATGCTTAAACCTTCGCTGCAGCTAAAACTTGGGCAATCGCTGACGATGACGCCGCAGCTGCAACAGGCCATTCGCCTGTTGCAACTACCTATTCTCGACCTGAATGCGCAGATTCAGGATGCGCTTGAAGAAAACATCATGCTCGAAATGGAGGACTTGCCCGACGTTCCTCGCACGAGCTCTGAATCGACTGTCGAGATCGAGGCCATCAAGGCCGAAGACAGCTGGCAGACGCGTTCTGCCGAACGCATTTCCGATGGCGGCTGGAATGGCGAAGGTCGCCCGATGAGCGAGTTCGCTGACGAATCCGGCCAGTCCCTGCGTGAACACCTGCTCTGGCAACTGGAAATGGAGGACTTTTCACCGCGCGAGGCCGTCATTGGTGAGGCGCTGGTCGACGCCATCAATGATGATGGCTACCTGACCGCTACGCTCGACGACATCAAAGCCAGTATCGACGCGCCGGTGAGTGCCGACGATATTGAGGCTGCGCTGATGAAGGTTCAGAACCTCGATCCGGTCGGCGTCGGCGCGCGTTCCCTCTCGGAATGCATCGTACTGCAACTCAAACAGCTTGACGTCGATACTCCCGCCCGCGAACTCGCCATCGAACTTGCAAGCAAACACCTGGATCTCGTTGCGACCCGGGCGCACGGGGAATTGCGCCGTACATTGCGTACCACGGACGAAAACCTGCAGGATGCTTTGGCCCTCGTGAAGGGTTGCAACCCGAAGCCTGGCCTCGCGGTGAGCCCGGCTGCGGCGGAATATGTTATTCCCGATGTCTTTGTACGCAAGGTAGACAATCGCTGGCAGGTCGAAATAAGTGCAACCGGTGTACCGCGCTTGTCCGTGAACCAGACTTACGCCAAGTTACTGCGCGGCAACGGTGATCACGCAGTGTTGCGCTCGCAGCTGCAGGAGGCGCGTTGGTTGATACGCAGCCTCGAAATTCGCAATGAAACCTTACTTAAAGTTGCAACCAGCATTGTGGCCCGGCAGACCGAGTTTCTCGATTTGGGCGACGAGGCCATGAAACCCATGGTACTGAAAGACATTGCCGAGGAGATCGGTATGCATGAATCAACCATTTCGCGCGTCACGACCAATAAGTACATGCACACGCCGCGCGGCATATTTGAATTCAAGCACTTCTTCTCGAGCCACCTGAGTACCGATACGGGCGAAGACCAGTCGTCGACCTCGGTTCGCGCAAAAATTCGCAGACTGATAGGTGCCGAGAATCCGAAAAAACCCTTGAGTGACAGCAAGATCGCGAGCTTGCTGGCGGACGATGGAATCAAGGTTGCGAGACGAACTGTGGCGAAGTACCGTGAAGCCATGAATATCGCTTCATCGAGCGACCGTCGGGAACGCCCGGATCGATAGAACAAGCTGATGAGCTGACCCGGTGTGTCAGCCTGATAACCCCCGAATCCCCAGCAACAGGAGCAACCTGACCCAAGCAGTCCGACAAGTAATTTACAGTACGACACTTCGTCCGGGAGTTCGTACATCGTGAAAACTAAGGAGACAACTATGCAATTGAATGTTTCAGGCCATCACGTGGAAATAACTGACTCTCTCCGTGGCTACGTCGAGTCAAAAATAGAACGGCTGGAACGTCATTTTGACCTGGTATCGGATGTACACTGCATACTGACGGTCGAAAAACTCCGACACAAAGCGGAAGCGAAAGTTAACGTCAATGGTGATACGATCTTCGCGGAAACCACGGAAGAAGATATGTACGCAGCTATCGACGGACTTGTCGACAAGCTTGATCGACGGGTTCGCAAGCATAAAGAGAAACTTGTTGACCACCATGCGAAACAGGCACCGAAACGCGATTTTGCCTGACCTCCTGTAAGATCGTGTGATCCTGGCAGGTAATCCCTCAGCGGCGATCCTGCCAAGCTCACACGCCACCCTTTGGCTTATGATCCCCCCATAACTATGTCCCTCGCCCAGCTCATTAAATCTGACAGCGTCCTGTGCAATGCGCATGCACGTAGCAAGAAGCATTGCCTGGAAATACTCAGTGAACTGCTGGTCCGGGATATCCCGGATATCAGTGCCGAGGATATTTTCGAAAGCCTGATCGGTCGCGAACGGCTTGGTTGTACTGGCCTGTCCAATGGTGTTGCATTTCCGCACGGTCGAGTCGAAGGGCTGACGACAAGTCACGCCGCTTTAATCAAATTGTCGGATGCTGTGGATTTTGATTCAGCCGATGGCGAAGCAGTGGACCTGGTTCTCGGCCTGTTGGTGCCCAAAGAGCTCAAGGAGAGTGACTACGCGGATATCGACCTGATTACCGGGCTATTGTCGGATCCGAAGCTGCGAAAGGAGCTGCGCGCGTGCAACACGAGCAAGGAGTTGCATAAAACCCTGCTCCTGGGCTGCGATTCTCTCGAAGCTGAGCAGCAGAAAGCCGCCAGTGCCGGTTGATGTTCATGGCCAGCAGCAGGGTGAAATGCTAATGGCCGAGGGCAAACGCCTGATTATTGTCAGTGGTCTCTCCGGTTCCGGAAAGTCTGTTGCGCTGCATGTCCTTGAGGACCTTGGCTATTACTGTATCGATAATCTTCCCGCCGCGTTGTTGCAGTCCGCCGTCGCTGAAGTAACCGCCAGTGATGAAAAGAGCAGCGCGCTCATAGCAGTTGGCATCGACGCACGCAACAGGCGGCGCAATCTTGAGGCTTTGCCGGCCATTGTCAGTCAGTTTCGAGACCAGTCCATCCTCACGGATGTGTTGTTCCTGCAGGCGGACGATGAAATCCTGCTCAAGCGCTACAGTGAATCCAGGCGGCGGCATCCCCTCGCCGTGCAAGGGTCAGAGCTGCGCTCGGCGATCGAAACCGAACGCCAGGTGCTGGCAGAGGTGATCAACACCGCCGACTTGATCATTGATACTTCAAGGACCAGTGTCTACGAATTATCTGACATCCTTCGCGACCGGGTAGACAGGCGCACCCCGGATTCTATGTCCGTTTTGATCGAATCGTTCGGCTTCAAACACGGTATTCCCGCAGATGCAGATTTTGTATTCGATTTGCGTAGCTTGCCGAACCCCTACTGGACAGTTGAGTTACGGGGCCTGACCGGGCTGGACCGGGAAGTGTCGGAGTTCCTTGAATCGCAGCAATCATTCGTTGCCATGCACGACGATATCCTGGGTTTCCTGGAGCGCTGGCTGCCAACTTATCGCGAAGCGCATCGTGGCTATCTGACCATCGCACTCGGTTGCACGGGTGGCCAGCATCGCTCCGTGTACATGGTTGAAAAGCTGGCGGCATCTTTGCAGGACGGTGGTCAGGTTGTCAGCACGCGACACAACGAGCTGCACAATACCCCGTAGGGATTCGTTCCCGTTGGAACTCGACCGATGGACAGCAGAGAACAGACCCAGGGGAACCTGAAACGCCTCCGGGAGCAACTGGACACAGGCGGCATGCGCGCGGCGCGCGTAATGCTGAACAGCCTGCACCCGTCCGAGATTGGCCACCTGCTTGAATCCTTGCCACGCCCCGAACGTGCCCTCGTCTGGGAGATTCTTGACCCCGACATCGAAGGCGATGTTCTGGTCGAGGTTGTGGAGGATGTACGCGACGACCTGATACGCGGCATGCCGACCGAGGAACTGATCGCGGCGGTTGGTGGCATGGAGCTCGACGACCTCGCCGACCTGCTGGCCGATTTGCCGGAGGCGGTCACGCGTGAGGTCGTGGAATCCCTGAACCTGCAGGACCAGGAACGCCTGCAGCAGGTACTGCAATACGACGAGGATACGGCCGGCGGCCTGATGAACGTGGACATCGTCACGGTACGCCCCGACGTGACGCTCGATGTCGTATTTCGCTACCTGCGCAGCAGGGGCGACATGCCGGACGGTACTGACTCGATTTTCGTCGTCAACCGGAAAAACCAGTACCTTGGCACCGTTTACCTGTCGCGAATGCTGTTGACTGATCCCGGAACCCTGGTGTCCGGCATCATGTCTGTCGCCATGACGCCCATCAAGGCACTTGCCTCATCACGCCAGGTCGTGTGGGAATTTGAACATCGCGACCTGCTGTCCGCGCCGGTTGTCGACGAAGCCGGCGTGGTTGTCGGCCGCATAACGGTCGACGACGTTCTCGACGAAATCCGTGATGAAGCGGAACACTCCCTCATGAGCGCTGTGGGCCTCGATGAAGAAGGCGACATGTTCGCACCCGTCGTTACGAGCGCGCTGCGCCGCGCGATCTGGCTCGGCGTTAACCTGATGACCGCATTTCTCGCCGCATCCGTGGTCGATATTTTCCAGACAACGATCGACAAAATCGTGTTGCTCGCCGTATTGATGCCGATCGTCCCGAGTATGGGTGGTGTGGCCGGTACCCAGTCACTGACCATCATCACGCGCGCGCTTGCGCTGCACCAGATCGACCGCGCCAACGCGCCCGGCATCCTGCGCAAGGAACTCGCTGTGGGCCTGTTAAACGGAATTGCGTGGGCTTCCGTGGTCGCAGGAGCAACTTACCTCTGGTTCGACGACTGGCGCATCGGCACCGTCATCGGCGCCGCGATGATCATCAACATGGTTGTCGCCGCGTTCGCGGGTTTTTCGATTCCGTTGATCCTGAACAAAATGCGTCTCGACCCGGCACTCGGCGGCGGTGTCGTGCTGACAACAGTCACAGACGTCATCGGCTATGCGGCTTTCCTTGGCCTCGGCGCAACGTTTCTCCTATAAAGTCTGTGGCGCAGACAGCAAATACTCAGGTCGGATCTACGTCGAGCAGGTCGTGTTTGACCCAGGCGGGCGCGAACAGGCGCGGGATTGGATCGCCATTTATGAAGGCCGCGAGCTCATCCCTTACTTTCATCGCATCACGATAACCCAGGTCGATCAGTTCGCGCGTGAATGTACGCTCGAAAAGCAGATAACTGACGAGGCGGTTTTCGGCCTTGTTGCGCCCACCAATGCCGTACAGGAGTGCGCGCATGGCAAATGGCAGTTCCTTGCGGTGCCTGTTTGCGATTTCACGCAGGTCTTTGCTGGGCACGACCACCATGGTATCGATCGCCCGCATTTCACTGACGACGCCCTGTCGATGCTCAGCGGGTACTGCGTCGATGAGCTGGTTGATCCGGGTCATGCGCTCAAGGTCCGAGTACAGGCCATCCAGAAACAAGGCGTCCAGCGTATAGCCGGCGATCTGGGCGAAGCTGGGGAATGGCGGTACTTCGCCATGGGGCGATTCCTCGTCAGTAACCTCGTTGCGTACGCCGATGACCAGGATCCGGTCTGCGCCGAGATGAATGGCGGGGCTGAGCGGTGTTGCCTGCCGCATTGCACCGTCACCGAAGTATTCGTTACCTATCAGGACCGGGCTGAACACCATTGGCACCGCAATACTCGCCATCACGTGGTCGAGATTGAGGTTTTCTTGCTCACCAATCCGGCGGGTGCGTGCCCACGGCAGGTGACCGTCCGTCGCCTGGAAAAAAGTGTGCGACTGCGCAGAGCTGTAGCCAGCTGCTGTGATGGCAACCGCCTCGAGCCAGCCCGCCTCAAGCGCGATCTGAATCTGGGGAAAGCGTACGTTACGGCTCAGCAATGCGCGCAGCGGTGAATTGTCGAGCAGGGACTTCGGCATGCCAATCATGCCGCCAGTCACGATCGCCGCAAACCAGTGCAGGCTGCTTTTGAGCATCGTCCGCCGATCCGTGCGATAGACCTGGTCACAACGAAAATTACTCCAGACACCCAGAAGTTCCGCAACCGCAATTTTGAAACGACGCGCCTTGGCGGCCAGTACCACGGTATTCACCGCGCCAGCGGAAGACCCGCTGATGACGGCAAAAGGGTTCGGCTTACCCCGGGGCACGAGTTCTGCAATCGCCTTGAGCACCCCCACCTGGAAGGCACCCCGTGCGCCACCACCCGGCAAAACAAGAGCGGACTTGGGTTTGTGATCAATGTTCGACATGCACCGTCAATCTCTACAAATGTTGCCCGGGTCTGCAGCAGCTGGCGTTCGCTCCGGCTGCAAGCGTATTATAGTGCGCGCCTTGCGCAGTACGGTTAGTGACTTAGAGTCGATGAAGATATCAGCCTGCTACACATTTTTCGCGGTCTGTTTCGCCCTTTTTGGCATGCAGGCAGTTGCGTCCGACACGCTTATTATTGGCCAGGCGGCGCCCGACTTCGAGCTGCCCGATCAGGAAGGCCAGCTGCATTCCCTTGAAGATTACCGCGATCACTGGGTCGTATTGTATTTCTACCCGAGAGACGACACACCGGGCTGCACTGCAGAGGCCTGTGAATTTCGTGACAATATTTTTGCCTTTCGCGACCTGAATGCACAGGTCCTGGGCATCAGCCTGGACGATATTCAATCGCACAGCGACTTTGCGGAAAAATACAGCCTGCCCTTCCCGCTACTGGCCGACACCGACGGTACGGTCGCGGATACCTATGGCGTGAAGACCAAAATGTTCGGCATGACGGTCGCCAAGCGCCAGACCTTTCTTATCGACCCGCATGGCAAGCTGGTGAAGCACTACGAGAAGGTCAGGCCCGACGATCACTCCGCAGAAATACTGGCCGACCTCGCAACGCTGTCGGGGGACTACTGAGCCAGCTTTAGCGACACAAACGGCACAGGATGAGCGGACTAACGCAGTGCGCGAATGCCTTTGTCAAGACCGGCAATCGTTAACGGATACATGCGATCGTCCATGAGCTCACGCGTCAGCTTGACGGAAGGCGTGAAACTCCAGCGCTGTTCAGGCTCGGGGTTCAGCCAGATAGATTTTGGAAAAGCGCGCAACAGGCGTTTGATCCAGACCGCGCCAGGCTCGTCGTTCCAGTGTTCAACACTGCCGCCCGGATACGCGATTTCGTATGGGCTCATCGTCGCATCACCGACAAACACGAGCTTATAGTCGGATCCGTACTTGTGCGTGATGTCGAGCGTCGGGGTCTGCTCGGCATGACGACGACGATTATTTTTCCACAGGTTCTCATAGATGAAATTATGGAAATAAAAATATTCGAGGTGCTTGAACTCGGACCTTGCCGCTGAGAACAGTTCTTCGCAGACGCGCACATGGTCATCCATCGAGCCACCTATGTCCAGACAGAGCAACACTTTGATGGCGTTGTGCTTCTCCGGCACCATACGTATGTCAAGCATGCCGGCATTGCGCGCTGTTTTGTCAATCGTGTCGTCGAGATCGAGCTGATCTGCCGCACCTTCGCGAGCGAATTTGCGTAGTCGTCGCAGGGCAACCTTAATATTGCGGGTGCCGAGTTCCAGACTGTCGTCGAGATTTCGGTACTCTCTCTTGTCCCAGACTTTTACCGCGCTGCGATGGCGTGAGCCGGACTGCCCGATACGCACGCCTTCCGGATTGTAACCATAGGCACCGAACGGTGAGGTACCAGCTGTCCCTATCCACTTGTTGCCGCCTTCGTGTCGCTCACTCTGCTCGTCGAGACGCTCCTTGAGCGCCTGCATCAGTTCGTCAAAGCCCCCCATCGCCTCAATCTGCGCGCGCTCCTCGGGCGAAAGACTAAGCTCCGCCTGCCGCTTGAGCCAGTCGTCGGGCAGATCCCGTGCAAGATCGGCCAGGGCGTCGTCTACACCACGGAAATACGCGGCAAAGATCCGGTCAAATCGATCCAGCTCCGATTCATCCTTGACGAGCGTTGCACGCGCAAGATAGTAGAAGTCTTCGACCTCGTGCTTCGCCAGGCCCTTGTCCAACGCCTCGAGCAAAGTCAGTAGTTCAGTGATCGATGTTTTCATGCCGCCATCGCGCAGCATGAAAAAGAATGGAATCAACATTGGTAGTGCCTATTCGGACCCGTGACGGCCCATTAGCTGCGCCCGGCCTTGCGATCGAGAAACACCAGTCGCTCAAACAGGTGCACATCCTGTTCGTTCTTGAGCAGCGCCCCGTACAGCGGTGGTATCGCGCTGCGGTTATTGTCGGCATGCAGCGCCTCCGGGGGAATGTCCTCGGCCAGCAGTAGCTTGATCCAGTCGAGTAACTCCGATGTCGATGGTTTCTTTTTCAGACCTGCCATATCCCGAACTTTGTAAAATGAATTGAGTGCTTCGCGGAGCAGCGTCTTTTTCAGATTCGGAAAATGCACTTCGACAATTCGCGCCATCGTTTCCTGGTCCGGAAACTTGATGTAGTGAAAAAAACAACGCCTCAAGAAAGCGTCTGGCAATTCCTTTTCGTTGTTGCTGGTAATGATGATAATGGGCCGGTGCTGAGCCTTGATCAGCTCGCGCGTCTCGTACACATAGAATTCCATTCTATCGAGCTCGCGCAGGAGATCATTCGGAAACTCGATATCCGCTTTGTCGACCTCGTCGATCAGAAGCACCGGTTGCTGCGGGGAGGCGAACGCCTGCCAGACCTTGCCGCGCAAAATGTAGTTGGAAATATCCTTAACCCGGTCGTCGCCTAGCTGCGAATCGCGCAACCGCGCAACCGCATCGTACTCATACAATCCTTGCTGGGCTTTGGTCGTTGACTTGATATGCCATTCGAAAAGCGGCTTGCCTAGTGAATTCGCCACCTCGATCGCAAGCTGGGTCTTGCCCGTGCCGGGTTCGCCCTTGATCAGAATGGGGCGCGCGAGCGTCACGGCGGCATTGACCGCCATCCGGAGGTCGTCGGTCGCTATGTAACTGCTGGTGCCGGTAAAACGTTGTTCGGTCATGGAATCAGAGTTTCGTGCTTGGCCTAATTGTCCATGATACCGCCTATGGGTAGCAGAGACAGCCGGTGTTCCGCTTTTTCGGGCCAAAAGGGCCGTGGCCGACCCTGTACCCAGTCGTCGTGGCCGCTCTTGAAAAAGCCGGACAATGGGTGCCCACTTTGGCCGGTCGGCATTTGCATCAGGCCGGCTTCCTCGTTGCCCGGGGCAACCGAAAACCGTTCCGATGCACCGAAAGCAGGGCCCTGCGCCCGTGGCATATTGGCATCGCCATCCAGTGCGACCGCTGGCATATCGAGCCAGCGGGAAAGCCAGGGCAATGCAGAACTTAACGGATGACGAATTGCGGCTGTATTGATCTCGCCCCAGCTGCGTTCCGCAAGCGGAGAGTCGTAATTGTCCGCAAACCAGGCAAGGTTCGAGCTGATCGCTTCGAGCAATAGCGCATCCCATGACGTGTACCCGGGCGCCAGCAAATGCACCGGACGCTCTTCGAGGAGTTGCCACAGAGGCGCCTCGAATTGATTACTTGTCAACGCATCGACGGGCTTTTCATAGTGCGCCTGCACCGGCTCCATCAGGCCATTCCACACGCGTGTCCGGACCTCGTTTCGAAATGCGCGCACGAGCCTGTAACCAGTCGATTCCGCTACCGCCCGCGGCACCCAGTTTTCGACCAGTCGCCGGTACTCGGCGAGCGCTGCATCGTCGCCGACTGTATCTGCATCAAGCACGTCGAGGAGCAGGTCACGCCAGCGGCCGAGGAATAGGGCGCGATCGTCTACCTGGATTGCCAGCATATCAATGGCCGAAAATATATCTTTGGCGAGCAGGTCATCGCGCACCTGCTGCGCCCGTGCCGCAAGGTCATAACCGCCATCGCCGATGATCTCGAGCGCTTTGCCATCGACGACACGCGCATTCGCGGTCCAGATACGACCGCCGGGCGGATTAATGATACGCGGATATTCATCCGCCTCACGCCAGCCCGTCCAGCCGGCTTGTGCACTCCAGTCGGACGGCACCATCGGGTTGAAGTGTGCTTTCTTTGGAATCTTGCCGGCTATGGTCCAGCCAATATTGCCGTCAGCATCGCCGGTGACAAAATTCTGCGGCGGCATGCCCATCGTATTGGCGATATCAAGCGCCTCGGCGACGGTGCGTGCGGTTTCAAGCTTGATAAGGTTGAGGTTCACCGCAGTCGGAAAATGCGCTATCCAGCTGACGGCAATCTCGCCATCCGGGTAACTGACCGTATCGTCGACCGGACCCCAAAGTGTCTCGCGGATTTCATACGCTTCCGGTGCTGCGCCGTCGATTGCAATTGACTCGGTATGCACTGCAAACGAACGCTCGCCGTCGGGCGTGCGGTAGGTGCCTGGCGTTTTGCCCGGCCGCAAGACGATCGCGTCCGAGTAGTCGCCGTAACTGTTGGTGAAACCCCAGGCGATGTGCCCGTTACTGCCGGCAACAATAAACGGCGTACCGGGCAGGCTCACACCAGTGAGGTCAATGCCGCGCGCGCCGGGTATCACGAAGCGCGCACGATAGTAAATATTGGGCACCGACAGACCTAAGTGCATGTCGTTGGAAACCATGGCACGACCGGATTCAGTGTGCGCACCGCTCACGGCCCAGCTATTGCTGCCCGGAACCGGCGCCCGACCCTGCTCGGGCGATCGACGTGCGAGCTGCCGGGTGTCATGCCCTGCTCGCGCGCTGATCGGGTCTGGCAGGTCACGCAGTGAATATTCATCTTCACCCGGCAGGGCTTGCTGAGCCGGAGGGCCACCCATCAACGGGGCGTCCCAGGAGGTACCTGGCGGATAGAGCCAGTCGTACACAGCTGTCGGCAACACGCGATATGCGTAGCCGCGGCGCACATCTTGCCGCGCGCGCGCATCGTTCAGCTGCATGAACATCGCATAAACGACCAGGATTGAGTCTTCGGCGCGCCATTTTTCTGGCTTGTGGCCGATCACGAAATATTCAAAAGGTCTCGCCGCGAGGCTTGCGAGCCCCGCGTTGACGCCCTCTGCATAGCGCTCGATGAGTGCGCGGTCTGACGGCAGCGCATGTTCGAGAACCTGGTTCGCCAGTGCTCGAAATCGATGAAAGCGGTGTTGTTTGTCAGTCTGTACGGTGACCTCGCCGAACAACTCCGAGAGTTCCCCCGCCGCCTGGCGCCGGATCAGATCTATCTGGAAAAAGCGATCCTGGCCATGCGCAAAGCCGGTAGCAAAGGCCAGATCAACACGGGAGTTTGCTGTAATTACAGGTATGCCCGCTGCGTCGCGCTCGATGGTCGCGGGGGCCTCGAGCCCAGCGAGTGCAAGCTGGCCGTCGATCTGGGGCAGGCTTCCGCGCAGCAGCAAGAACGCCACGAACACCAGTACCACCAGCGTGGCAACCGCTGCCAATAGCATCCGTTTCAGCAACTTGTTCATGTGCAGTACCGTTGCGGATTGTTGACGCGATGGATGTGCCCGAGCACTGGCCCGGGTTAGGACCGCGCGGTAACTTCCACAATTTTCATTGCATTCGTACCACCCGTAACGCCATCAAGGTCACCTTTGGTGAAGATTACCCGGTCGCCGACTTTGACCAGCTTGTTCTGCAGCATTGTGTCGAACACGTCCTGGTACAGTGCGCGGGAATTGGTGGTCTTGACGTCGAAGTACACCGGGAAAACGCCGCGATAAATCGTGACGCGCCGGCTGGTCTCGAGATGCGGTGTAAACGCATAGATCGGTATATCCGAGCGTATGCGTGACATCCAGAGTGCGGTGGAACCCGATTCGGTCAAGGCGATAATAGCCTCGACGTCGAGGTGATTGGCCGTGTACATGACCGCCATCGCAATTGCTTCGTCGATGCGTTCGAAATAATCGCCAATCCGGTGACGTGTCATGCCTTCCGGCAGCGGAAACTCTTCGGCACCGACGCACACCGCCGCCATTTCACGGATCGCTCTGATCGGATACTTGCCCACGGCCGTCTCGCCCGACAGCATGACGGCATCCGTACCGTCCATAACCGCATTGGCAACGTCGGAGACTTCGGCACGGGTCGGAATCGGATTATGGATCATCGATTCCATCATCTGCGTGGCCGTAATTACGATCTTGCTTTTCTTGCGGGTTTTCTTGATCAGCCGCTTTTGGATGCCGGTCAGCACGGCATAGCCCATCTCGACACCCAGGTCGCCACGCGCCACCATGATGATGTCTGCTGCGTCGATGATTGATTCGATGTTCTCGACGGCTTCGGCACGTTCAATTTTCGCGACGATCCTGCCAGTGCCGCCCGCTGCTTCGAACAGGCGGCGCGCTTCTGCCACATCCTCACCGGAACGCACGAAGGACACCGCCAGGAAATCCATTTGAAGTTCAGCAGCCAGCACGATATTTTCGCGATCGATATCGGTCAGCGCGGGCGCCGACAAGCCACCGCCTTTCTTGTTGATTCCCTTGTGGTCCGACAGAATTCCGCCGTTCACTACGCTTGTGTGAATGCGCGTACCGTCGATACGATCCACTTTGAGCGTAATCATGCCATCGTTGAGCAGCAGCACGTCATCCACTTTAAGATCCTCGTGCAGCGTTTCGAGTGCGACACTGACGCCCTGCTCGTCGCCGTCCGCGAACCCCAGTTCGCTATCCAGGAAAAAACCGGCGCCGTCTTTGAGTTCGACACTGCCGTGCTGAAATCGCCGGATGCGAATTTTGGGCCCTTGCAGATCACCCATCAGGCCAACCACCCGACCACTCGCATCCGATGCTTCGCGGACTGCAGCGGCACGGACACGATGCTCGTCAGCGGATCCGTGCGAGAAATTCAGTCGCGCGACGTCGAGACCTGCGTCAATCATTTTCCGCAATGTATCGGGGCTTTCCGAGGCCGGCCCGAGGGTGGCTACAATCTTGGTTCGTCGATGCATGCGCGCGATTATTGCACAGCGATATTTCTTTCGCTGGCCACATTGTTGCAGCCCGGACCTGACGCGCCGGGGCTGTTGCAGCAATGTTGGGTCGGGTTAATCGTTTAGTGGCCGACTATTGCGCGCGTCGCTCGAGCATTGCGACTGCTGGCAGGGTCTTGCCTTCGACGAATTCCAGGAACGCACCGCCGCCTGTCGAGATATATGAAATCCGCTCGGCCACGCCATACTTGTCGATCGCCGCCAGGGTGTCGCCACCACCCGCCACCGAGAATGCGTCGCTGTTTGCAATGGCTTCCGCCAGTTTCCCGGTACCCGCGCCAAACTGCTCGAATTCAAACACGCCGACCGGGCCGTTCCAGATAACGGTTGCCGCGCGCTCGATGATAGCGCTGAACATGGCTGCCGTATCGGGACCGATATCCAGGATAAGTTCTCCATCCTCAACCTCATCGACCGGGCGCACCGTGGCTTTGGCCTGTGCCGAAAACTCCGCCGCGACAACAACATCGACGGGTAACGGAATGTTGGCCTTGCCCTCACCGCCCGCCGCGAGGGATCGGGCCGTGTCCAGCATGTCGGGTTCGTACAGCGACTTGCCGACCGCGTAACCCGCGGCAGCGATAAACGTATTCGCGATCCCGCCACCAACAATGAGCGTGTCCACGACGCCGGCAAGCGTATCCAGCACATTCAATTTTGTGGATACTTTGGAGCCCCCGACGATTGCAACGAATGGCCTCTTCGGGTCGCTAAGCGCCTTGCCCAGGGCATCGAGCTCCGCAGTCAGCAAGGGACCGGCACAAGCCAGCGGCGCGTACTCGGCGACACCGTAGGTACTGGCCTGGGCGCGGTGTGCGGTGCCAAATGCATCCATGACGAAGACATCGCACAAGGCTGCCATTTTCTTTGCAAGCACCGGGTCCGAGCTTTTTTCGCCGCGCAGAAAACGCACATTCTCGAGCAGGACGATGTCCCCGGGTTCTACATCGACCCCGTCGATCCAGTCCTTGACAAGCGGTACCTTCATACCGAGTAGCTCACCAAGCGAGTCCGCTACCGGCTGCAAGGAAAAGGCATCGTCGGACTGCCCCTCGGTCGGTCGC
This sequence comes from Proteobacteria bacterium UBA1844, assembly GCA_002338615.1. GTDB lineage: Bacteria > Pseudomonadota > Gammaproteobacteria > Steroidobacterales > Woeseiaceae > UBA1847. Next base: position 24,838 of record DDIS01000162.1, read on the forward strand.
CCCAGGTGTGACATCAACATTACGGCGGCATTGCGCTCCATTGCCGAGCGAATCGTCGGCAATGCTGCGCGGATGCGCGCGTCGCTCGTGACCCTGCCGTCCTTGATCGGTACGTTCAGATCCTCACGGATCAGCACCCGCTTGCCAGCGAGCTTGAGATCGGCCATTTTCAAAATTGCCAAATGACTTCTCAGGCGTTGTGGAACGCAATCGCAGTATCGAGCATACGATTTGAAAAGCCCCACTCATTGTCATACCAGGCAATGACCTTGACGAGGTTGCCCTGCATGACCTTGGTCAGCGATGCGTCATAGGTCGATGACGCCGGATCGTGATTGAAGTCAACCGAGACCAATGGCTCATCGTTGTAGGCGAGTATGCCCTTTAGCGCGCCTTCGCTTGCCTCACGCATCACCGTATTGATTTCGTCGATGCTGGTGCCGCGGGTCGCGACGAATGTCAGGTCGACCGCCGACACATTGATGGTCGGAATACGCATCGAATAACCATCCAGTTTGCCGTTCAGCTCAGGCAGCACCAGTCCCACTGCGGCTGCCGCTCCCGTTTTGGTCGGAATTTGCGACATCGTGGCAGAACGCGCGCGCCGCAGGTCCGAGTGATAGACGTCACTCAAAACCTGGTCGTTCGTATAGGCATGAATCGTGGTCATAATGCCGTGTTCGACGCCGATCTTTTCGTGTAGCGGTTTGACCAGTGGCGCAAGACAGTTGGTTGTGCACGATGCATTGGAAATGATCGTATCGCTCGACTTCAGGATATCGTGATTGACGCCGTAGACGATCGTTGCATCAATATCCTTGCCGCCGGGCGCGGAAATAATGACTTTTTTTGCACCCGCTTTCAGGTGTTTGCCGGCGCTATCGCGCGTCGTAAAAAAGCCGGTTGATTCAAATACCATGTCAACGCCGAGCTTTTTCCACGGCAATTTGGCGGGATCTCGTTCGGCCAATACCCGAATCCGGTCGCCATTCACGATCATGTAATCACCATCGACCTCAACCGTGCCGGGAAACCGTCCATGTGCGGTATCGCGACGAGTCAGGTGAGCGTTGGTATTCGCGTCACCCAGATCGTTCACGGCAACAATTTCAATTTGTGAACGTTTGTCGCTTTCGTAAAGAGCCCGCAACATGTTGCGACCGATGCGGCCGTAGCCGTTAATTCCTACTTTGATGGTCATTTCATTCTCCTGAACAAATCCTTGAAGCGTGTCATGCCATCACACGCCGAGCGACAGCAACAACATTGTCGCTTGAAAATCCAAAATGCTCGAACAGTTCTTCGGCCGGTGCCGATTCACCGAAACGATCGAGCCCGATCACGGCTCCGTCACGACCGACGTATCGCCACCAGCCATCACTGACACCGGCCTCGATTGCGACGTACCTGGCTGCCTCTGGCAGCACGGACGCACGATAATCATCCTCTTGCGCATCAAACAACTCGGTGCAAGGCATCGAAACAACGCGCACGGCACGATCCTCCGCAGCAAGTTCCGCGGCCGCAGCTACGGCGAGCGATACCTCCGAACCAGTCGCTATGAGTACGAGGTCGGGTTCGCCCTTACTATCGACGAGAATATAGCCGCCGCGAGTGATGGCCTCGATCTGATCGGCATTACGTGCCTGGTGCGGTACGTTCTGACGTGTCAATACCAGGCTGGTAGGACCATCATCGCGTTCCAGCGCGTCTTTCCACGCCACCGCGGTTTCTACCGTATCGCAGGGCCGCCAGACGCGCATATTCGGCATCAGGCGCAAGGACGCGACGTGTTCGACGGGCTGATGCGTCGGACCATCCTCTCCAAGACCAATTGAATCGTGCGTGTACACCAGGATATTGCGCACTTTCATCAGCGCGGCCATGCGCAATGCGTTCCGCGCATAATCCGAGAATGTCAAAAATGTCCCGCAATAGGGAATGTGTGCGCCGTGCAGCGCAATACCATTACAAATTGCCGTCATGCCGAATTCGCGCACGCCGAAATGAACGTAGTTGCCGCTGGCGTCAGTGCCACTGACCGGTACTGACGTCTTGTGCTTGGTCAGGTTTGAGCCGGTCAGATCGGCGGAACCGCCCATCAATTCCGGCAGCCCGGGCGCAAATGCATTCAGGGCAACCAGAGACGCCTTGCGCGTCGCCATCGTTGCGCCGGCAGCGTTGATCGCGGCAATGGCCTCCTTGCTTGTCCTGGCCCAGTCCCCGGGCAATTTACCTTGCATGCGCCGGCTGAATTCAGCCGCGAGCTCCGGGTGCTGGCCCGCGTAGTCGCCCATCAGTTGCTGCCAACGCGCTTCGCCCTTGGCGCCACGCGCGCGGCCATCCCAGGCGGCCAT
>DDIS01000195.1 GCA_002338615.1 Proteobacteria bacterium UBA1844
GGCCGAACGGTGCCGGCAAGACAACCCTCATCAATATTATCTGCGGCATAGTGAATCCGGGCACAGGCACGGCGACCGTCAATGGCAAAGACATTGTTAGCGAATTCCGGCTAACACGTGCGATCGTCGGTCTGGTCCCGCAAGAGTTGCCGGTCGATGCATTTACTACCGTCTGGACAACGGCCAGTTTCAGTCGCGGCCTGTTCGGTAAACCTGCGGATCCGGATTACATCGAGAAAGTGCTGCGGTCGCTGTCGCTGTGGGATAAGAAAGATACGCGCATTATTGAATTGTCCGGCGGCATGAAACGCCGCGTACTCATAGCAAAAGCGCTGGCGCATGAGCCCGAACTATTGTTTCTTGATGAGCCAACGGCGGGGGTTGACGTCGAGCTTCGCCAGGACATGTGGAACGTCGTCGCGTCATTGCGTGACAACGGGGTGACCGTCATTCTGACGACGCATTATATCGACGAAGCCGAAGAAATGGCTGATCGGATTGGCGTTATCAACAACGGCGAAATTATCCTGGTACAGGAGAAGACGCGACTCATGCAGGAACTCGGTCGCAAGCAACTGGCGCTGATCCTGAATGCGCCATTGCAAGAAATCCCGTCCGTACTCGCAGAATACAAACTGGAGACGGCGAAAGACGGCATGGAGCTGATCTATACCTACGACACGAACGACAGGCGCACGGGCATTACTGCTTTGCTGGGCGCGCTGCAGCAGGCCGGCATACATTTCAGTGACCTGTACACATCGCAAAGTTCTCTCGAAGAGATCTTTGTTGACCTTGTCAAGAAACCCTCATGAATTTTCAGGCGGTCAAGTCGATTTACGCGGCCGAGATGGCGCGCATGTTTCGCACTGTCGTGCAAAGCCTCGTCGCACCGGTGTTGTCGACATCCCTGTATTTCGTAATTTTTGGAGCGGCGATAGGTTCCCGCATTACCGAGATAGATGGTATCAGTTACGGTGCGTTCATCGTGCCGGGCCTGATCATGCTCTCGATCATGACCGAAAGTATTTCGAATTCATCATTTGCAATCTACTTTCCCCGGTTCACGGGAACCATATTTGAAGTACTGTCGGCGCCCGTTTCCTATGTAGAAGTGATGCTTGGGTACGTAGGCGCAGCAGCGTCAAAGTCCGTGCTTATTGGTTTGATCATCTTTATCACCGCGAACTTTTTCGTAAGCATTGATATCGCGCATCCCATGATCGCGCTGTTGTTTCTCGTGCTCACGGCTTTCTCTTTCTGTCTGTTCGGTTTCATTCTTGGCGTGTGGGCCGATGGCTGGGAGAAACTCACGATCGTGCCGGTGCTGCTCATCATGCCCCTGACGTTTCTTGGTGGCACTTTCTACTCAATCAGCATGTTGCCGCCACTCTGGCAAAAACTCAGCCTGCTCAACCCCCTGGTCTACCTGATCAGCGGCTTTCGCTGGAGCTTTTACGAGAATGCTGACGTCAGTGTTGCGCTTAGCCTGGGGATGACGGTCGGGTTCCTGCTCGTCTGCATGTTGCTGGTACGCTGGATATTCAAGTCGGGCTACCGCTTGCGCACCTGAATCCTGACCGATACCGATCGAAAATATTCCGCCAGACCGCAGGAGCGGCACCCTTCCGGTATAGCGTTCGATCGTAGGAGCGGCATCCTGCCGCGATCCGCGATCCGCGGCCGGGCAGGGCTGGAAGGATCAGCATCTCATCGCGGCAGGATGCCGCTCCTACGGTCTCGCGGACTGCGCCGCGTCGTATGCTAGTGATGATCCTTGTGTGCAAGCGGGTCCAACAGTTCTCGCAAGCTGTCCTTGTCGGCACAAAAGCAGTGTGTCGGCACGCCCATGCGTTCAACACAGCTGTGGGTGTCGCCCGAGCGACACAAGCGCGGCTTGGTCTCGTTGGCGTAGCTTGAGGCGGGGGCCGCGGGCTGCCTGTCAATCGCACAGGCACTGAGCAAGAACATCAGGACTACGCCGCTCAGGGCAAAGATCGCATTGGCCTGCGGTAAATTCATGACTTCCTCCCCTTCGCCTACTAATTGTAGTCCGTTTTCAGCGCCTGAAGTTCCGGTAATCCATGCAGGCGGAGTGCAAGTTCCTGTTGCATCCGCTTCCCGTATACTGAATTGACGAAAGCGCCCCGGACGGGAGTTGTGTTGCGCAGAATATTGTTGATCATGACGCTGGTCATTGCAGGCGAGATGATATTTGGCCTGCCGTTTCACACGGCGCGTTTCTTTCGCCCGACCATGCTCGACGTTTTCGCCTTGAGCAACACACAACTCGGCGACCTGTTCGCGGTATACGGCGTTTTCGCGATGCTCTCTTACTTTCCAGGCGGTGCGCTTGCCGACCGGTATTCGGCACGTTTTCTGCTCAGTGCGTCACTTCTCGCAACCGCGCTCGGTGGATTCGCCATGGTGACCCTGCCAGGGCCTGCCCTTTTGGCAGTTATTTACGGCTACTGGGGCGTGACCACGATATTCCTGTTTTGGGGGGCGCTGATCCGTGCAACCAGGGACTGGGGCGGCAGCAAAGCGCAAGGCAAGGCATTTGGTATTCTGGAAGCCGGCCGGGGGCTGGTGGCAGCGACTGTTGCTGCGGGCCTCGTCATCGTGTTCGCCGCGATGATGCCCGATAACCCGCATCTTGCGAGCGCCGCGGAGCAGCGTGCGGCCATGCAGATGCTCATCCTGCTGTATTCACTGATTACCCTGGCATCAGCCCTGCTCACATGGTTCCTGGTACCGGTGCCCGAACCGGTTGCCGCGGCAATCAGTCGGCCGCCATTTGCAGGCATGGGCTATGTCGTTCGCCGGCCCGTGGTCTGGGGCCAGGCCGCCGTGATCGTTTGTGCCTATTGTGGTTACAAGGGGCTGGACAACTACTCGCTCTACGCCGTCCAGGTATTGGGTATGGATGAGGTCGCCGCGGCAGGCTTCGCCACCTGGGGCGCGTATCTGCGGCCCGTCGGGGCGTTGCTGGCCGGCTACCTGGCTGATCGCTTTGCCGCCGCGCACACGATTGCAGTGCTGTTCACCGTGATGCTGATGACCTACATAGCATTGTCTGTGCTGGACCCTGGATCGATCGGCATGAATGTCATTTTGCTGAATCTTTTTACCAGTTTTTTTGCGGTGTATGCGTTGCGCGGTGTCTATTTTGCGCTGCTCGAGGAGACGGGTACACCAAAGGCCGTTACAGGTGCCGTTGTTGGCATGGTGTCATTACTTGGTTTTACGCCGGATATTTTTTTCGCACCCATCGCTGGGCGCCTGCTCGATGCGAGCCCGGGCCTTCCGGGTCACCAGGATTATTTCCTTTTCCTTGCCGCCGTATCCATGCTCGGTATTCTCGTCATCGGCTACCTGTTGCTTATTAACCGCCGCGACATTTTGCTGCGTTGGCCGGCGCAAACTTGACACAACCTGAGGATCGGTTATTTGCGCAACTACGAACCTTCAAGCTCTCGACGTGATTTTTTTAAGCTGGCTTTTGGCGCGGCACTTGTAGTCAGTGTGCCGGCGTGTGGTACTCAATCTGCGACCGCCGCCATCGAAGCGGCATTGGCGGATCTTGAACGCCAGGCGGGCGGTCGTCTGGGCGTCGGCATCCTGTGGCTGGAAGGCGGCGACATCTCAGGTCACAGGACGGATGAAAGATTCGGCATGTGTTCGACGTTCAAACTTTTGCTTGCCGCGGTTATTCTCCGGGAAGCACAGGAAAGGCGACTGGACCTCAGCACGCCGGTCTCCTACACCGAAAAGAACATGCTGGAGTTCGCACCAGTCACAAAAAAATATCTGGCAAGGGGCTTTATGACCATTGCGGAACTGGCGGAAGCCGCGCAAAAGACCAGTGACAATGTGGCTGCGAATTTGCTGCTCGACCGGATCGGCGGACCACCCGGATTTACGGAAAAGCTGCGCGAGATCGGGGACGATACAACGCGGCTGGATCGCTTTGAGCCGGACATGAACCTGGTGCTGCCAGGCGAGCTACGTGACACTACAACGCCGGGCGCGATGGCGGCTACTGTACGTCGTGTACTGTCCGGACCTGTCCTGTCAGCAGAGAGCAAAGAGCTCTTGCGCGCGTGGATGGCAGGCACACAGACGGGTCTCAGTCGCTTGCGAGCGGGCTTCCCCAGCGACTGGCGCGCCGGCGACAAGACTGGCACAGCTATCGCGGACGGCATGTCAAACAAGTACAACGATGTTGCCGTGGCGTGGCCTGGCGATGAGTCCAAAGCCTTTGTGATAGCCGCGTTTTACGAGGCCGATGGGCACTATGATGATATGCGGGACCAGGATGTCGCGGTGCTCAAATCAGTTGGTGAGATTGTGGCACGCGGCCTCATTCACTAGCGGCGCCCGTTGGGGCTGCGAGTTCAAGGTCGACAATCACCGGGTCATGATCGGATGCCCGGTACGGCGTGTTGCCATCGAACAAGCCCGGGTCACGTCCGTGTTCCAGGTTGTAATCATGTACTGGCGATTCATCCGCGTTGATGTGCCATTCCAGCACCTGTGCGACCTGTTTAGCCAGCGCGGGGCTGGCGAGGGCATGATCGAGAACGCCTGACTGGCCGTCGTAAACAAACGAGTAGGGTATCGCAGAGCCGGTCTCGAGCAGGTTGACGTAGCCGCCGCGATTAAAAATTTGCAGAGGGTCCTCGTTGAGATAGGCGTTGAAATCGCCCAGCAACAGGATGTTGCGCACGCTCGCTGGCGCCGCCTTGCTTTTGCGCCAGTTTACAAGTGCCATCGCGGCGGCACTGCGGGTCTTGTTGCAGTTACCCTGGCCATCGCCAAGATTCGGGTCGCCGTCCGCATCGCAGTCTGAACCCTTGGACTTGAAGTGGTTCACGACAACGGTCAATCGGGCGCCATTTTGATTCGCCATGAAGGTCTGGGCCAGCGCCGGTCGATTGCGCCGGTCGTTGAACCGGGGATCAGCGCGGGAGTCAAGTATTTCGTGTGCGCCAGCTAGTTCGACGGCTGACGGTTTGTACAGAAACCCGGTCTTGATAGCGTCATCGCCTATCACTCCGGTGTCGACGTAGTCGAAAACACGTTGCCCGATCTTCGCATTCAGTGCGCCTACCAGGTCCTGCAGGGATTGACTGTCGTTGTTTTCAAGTTCGATGAGTGCAACGATGTCCGCATCAATCATGGCAATTGCTGTAACGATTTTTTGCAATTGTCGCGCCAGTTCGAGGGGGCTATCCGCGCCTCGGCAAGGGGCTGATGCGACCGGTCCGCACGCATTGCGACCGTCATCTGCGCGTGAAAAGAAATTCAGTACGTTGAAGCTCACGACCCGAAGCGTTCCTGCCGGCGCTGGCGCAGAGGGTCGCGGGTTCGTTGCCGCAAAGTGCGGATCGCCGACGGGCATCAGCCGCCAGGTTTCG
>DDIS01000104.1 GCA_002338615.1 Proteobacteria bacterium UBA1844
CAGGCGGCGTCGAAGCCTACGTCGTAGATCGTCTGGTCTCGCTCGAGGCCCGGGATGGAACTGATCGGCAGCGGCCCGTTCTCGCTCTGTTGGCGCCGGGTCACGCTGCCGCCGACGTCGACTGCTGGCGCGTAACCGCCGGCAGCCCGGTCACGTAACGCACGCGCCTCCTGAATGCGCTCCTGTGCCTGGCGCAGATCGAGGTTGTCGGACAGCGCTGTGGTCACCAGCCGGTCCAGCACAGGATCGCCCAGCGATAGCCACCAGACGGACAGGTCGACCTGCATTTCATCGGCATTGGCAGGCTGGGTCCAATCGCTGCCTGTATCGATCGCCGGCGCCTCGCGGTAATCGGGGCCGACAACGCAGGCACCCAGCAACAACGCACTCAGTGCGGTAAGTGGTATGCGTGCCGGCCGGTAGCGAATGAACGATGGGGTTTTCATAATAGCTCCTTTACGCGGGGTCTTTTTCATTGCAGGCGGCCGCGGACAAGTACGATGGCCATCGACAACGTGACCAGCGCGATCACGGCCAGTGGCCAGGTGTTGGCAATAATGTCGGAAGCCGGCATCGCCTTCAGGAAGGTACCTTCGACGATGACCAGGAAGTGGGTGAGTGGAATCCCCTGCGCCATCCACTGCAGCAGCAGCGGCATGTTCTCGACCGGCGTGGCAAAGCCCGACATCAGCACCGCCGGCACGCCGATCGCGAAGGCCCCGAGGATCGCCTGTTGCTGGGTCGCGGAGACCGCGGAGATCATCAGGCCGATGCCCACCACCGACAGGATGAACAGCAACAGGCTGGGCAGCAACAGCCAGAACGATCCCGTAAAAGGAACGCCAAACAGGAATGCCGCCGCGGCAATCATCATCAATCCCAGGACGGCGCCGATAGCAAGCGCCGGTACGGTCTTGGCGACGATGATTTCCAGCGTGGTGGTCGGTGAGACAAGCAACTGGTCGAACGTACCCAGCTCGCGTTCGCGGGCGATCGACAGCGAGGTGATCATAAGTGCGCTGAAGAAAACCAGGATGCCCGACAAAGCCGGCACTACGAACCAGCGGTAGATCAGGTTGGGATTGAACCAGTGGCGAACGACAACAGGAGACGCGCGCTGTGGCTCCTTCCTGGCGGTGGCCCCGACATCCGCCGCGATGGCGTTGAGATAGCCGACCGTGATCTGTCCGGCGTTGCTGCGTCGGCCGTCGACGATGACCTGTGCGGTCCCGGTGCCACCGGCCGCGATATCGCGTGAAAAACCCGGCCCCAGGTCGAGTCCGGCGATGACCTTGCGCCCATCAATCAGTTCGCGCAATGCGTCGCGATCATGCACCGCGTGCAGCTTGCTGACAAAGTCCGCGGCGCCCACGCGCGCCACCAGTTCGTGCGACCAGTGGCCGGCGTCGCGGTTAAAGACGGCGATGTTGGCGTTGCGTACCTCCAGCGTGGTGGCGAAGGTAAAGATCAGCAACTGCATCAGTGGCGGCACGAACACGATAAGGCGGCTGCGGGGGTCGCGCAGGATGCTGAGCAATTCCTTGACGATCTGCGCGCGCAGTCGGGCGTTGGTAAATGTGTTTAACAAGCGGCGCATCGCTCAGGACTCCAGGTTCTTGCGTGTCTTGCGCTTGGCAATCACGAAGAAGAACACGCCGATCAAAGCCATCGCCGCCAGATTCGGACCAAACACCGACCAGACATCACCGGCCAGGAATACCGTCTGCAGTGAGGACACGAAGTAGCGCGCAGGTATCAGGTAGGTAATGGCCTGGATGGGTGTCGGCATGGCATCGATCTCGAACAGGAAACCCGAGAGCAGGAAGGACGGCAGGAAACCGGAGAACAGCGCGATCTGCGAGGCGAGAAACTGGTTCTTCGTAAGCGCCGAGATCAGCAGGCCCTGGCCGAGCGCGGGGATCAGGAATACGGCCGACAGGGTCAGCAACGCCAGCAGTGAACCGCGCAACGGTACATCGAACACGAAGATCGCGAGCGCCGCGGAGGCCAGTGTGGCGAGCATGCCAAGGATGAAATACGGCAGCAGTTTGCCGATCAGGATTTCCGCCACCGAAGCCGGGGTCGACAGGATGGCCTCCATCGTGCCGCGCTCCCACTCGCGTGCAACCACCAGCGCGGTGAGCATGGTGCCGATGATGGTCATCACGATCGCAATGGCCCCGGGCACCAGCGCACGGCGACTTTCGAGTTCGGCGTTGAACCAGTAGCGTGGCTCAAGCTTGATGGCCGGTGGCGGCACGCCAGCACTGCGGCCCGCCGCCCAGGTCTGCACCACACCCTGTGCGTAATTGGCAACAAAATTGGCCGTATTGGGCTGCGAGCCATCGGTAATCACCTGCACCAGCGGCTGCGGCAATTGCGACGCGAGTCGCCGTTCGAAATCCTGTGGAATGACGACGAAGCCGCGCAGCTTGCCGGAGACCACCTGGTCGGCGACCTCACGGCGATCCCGCGCCGGTGTCACCTTGAGGTAGCGGGTGCCGGCGAACGCGGCGGCCAGTGACTGCGCGGAGGCGCCATCGGATTCCAGCACCACGCCGATGCGTACCTCGCGCACATCCAGCGACACGGCATAGGCGAACAGGAACAGCAGCACGACCGGCAGCACGAAGGCGATCAGGATCGTGGACGGATCGCGAATCGCCTGCAGGCTTTCTTTCTGCACCAGCGCGAACAGGCGCCGCCAGTCGAACTTGTGACTGGCTTGCCCGGGGTTGGCCTGGCCTCCGGGCGCTGCGTCAGTGCGGGCTTCTATGTATTCGTGGTTCATGCCGCGGCCTGCGCACCGGCGCGCGCCGCGTCGTCCAGTTCCGCCGACTCGACCAGGTGAATGAAGGCGTCCTCCATCGTCGGATCGGGATACCTGTCACTACGGGAATCGCGCTTGAGCGCGTCGGGTGTGTCGAGGGCGATCAGCCTGGCGCGGTACATCATTGCCACGCGGTCGCAGTACTCGGCCTCGTCCATAAAGTGGGTAGTAACCATCACGGTCACACCCTTGCGCGCAAGGCCGTTGATGTGGGTCCAGAACTCGCGCCGGGTGATCGGGTCGACGCCGGAGGTCGGTTCATCGAGAAACAGCACCGGCGGCCGGTGCATCAGCGAACAGGCCAGGGCGAGGCGCTGCTTGTAGCCGAGCGGCAGCGAATCGGGCGAGGTGGCGAGATACTGCGTGAGGTCGAAGGTCTCGATCATCTCCTCGATGCGCCGGCGTTTCGTTGCGCCTTCCAATCCGTAGACGCCGGCGGAGAATTCCAGGTTTTGCCGCACCGACAGCAAGCCGTACAGGGAGAACTTTTGCGCCATGTAGCCAAGTTGACTCTTGGCTGCGCCGGTCGCGTGGCGCAGATCGTGTCCGACGACATGCGCCACGCCTTCAGTCGGCTTCAGCAGGCCGCACAGCATCTTGAAGGTCGTCGACTTGCCCGCGCCATTGGGCCCGAGTAAGCCGAAGATCTCGCCCCTTGCGACCTCGAAGCTGACGCTGTCGGTGGCGGTGAAATCACCGAAGCGTTTGGTCAACTCCTTGCAGGACACCGCGATCTCCGAGTCGAGGCTGACCGGATCGATGCGCTCGGCCAGCGCGGACGTACCCCCGGGGCCGCCGCCGAGCAAGTCGATGAAGGCATCCTCGAAGCGCGGCTGCACGGGCTCGAGTTGCGCCCTGACCTCGTCGGCCAGCACATCGATCTCTTCGCGCCCGGCACCATCACGCAGCACCACACGCACGGCGTCGCCCTGGATAACGCCGTCGCCAACGCTGCCCAGATTCAGTGCTCGTGACAACACGGCGCGGCGCGCGGCGCTGACGCCTGTCAGGCGGAAACTGCGTTCCTTGATGCGGTCGGTGAGTTCCTGCGGCGGGCCGTCGAACTCGAGCTTGCCCTCGTTGAGCAACAGCACACTCTCGCAACGCTCGGCCTCATCGAGGTAGGCCGTCGACCAGACCACCGCCATGCCCTCGTCGGTCAGCGCCTGCACCATGCGCCACAGATCCTGGCGGCTGACCGGATCAACGCCGACGCTGGGCTCGTCCAGCAACAACACCCTGGGTTTGGCCATCAACGCACAGGCCAATCCCAGCTTCTGTTTCATGCCGCCGGATAGTTTACCGGCCAGGCGCGTGGTGAACGGTCCGAGCCGCGTGAAGTCGAGCAGGCTGGCGAAGATGTCTGCGTGCTGATCGGCCTCCATGCCGCGCAAGCGCGCGTACAGGCGCATGTTCTCCATCACCGACAGGTCCTCGTAGAGGCCGAAGCGTTGCGGCATGTAGCCGCTGGCGATGTGGATCGCGTCGTTGTCCTCGACCACGTCGAAGCCGGCCAGCGTGACGTGGCCATCGTTGGGCACCAACAGCCCGGTCATGATCCGCATCAGCGTGGTCTTGCCGCATCCCGACGG
>DDIS01000198.1 GCA_002338615.1 Proteobacteria bacterium UBA1844
GACGGCGCTCCTACGGGGGTGCTACGCAGGTACGGCCTTAGTCGCCGTGTGCGAGTGCTTCTTCCACGGCGCTGAATGCAGAGCGACCGCCCTGCCGCACATCGGGCATGCCGGTTGCGAACCACACGACGCCATTGCCGTGGGCGCGATCCACCCACAACCCCGCCTGCAGCCCGTACGCAGAACCGGAGTGCCCGATTCGTTCCACACCGTCACCGAACGGGTCATCGCGACAACCATCAAGCGGGGTCGCCAGGGTTTGTACCGCCATTCCGTAGCGACAGAAAAAACCCTGAGCGCTATCCTCGGTGTCTTCCTCGTAAACGAGGCCGTTGCCGTCCTGGTATTGCCACAGCGGCGTGATGAGAGTCTGTACGGACTCCGGCTTTAACAGCCGGACGCCATCGACGCTGCCATCGCCCAGCAACAAACGCCCGATGCGCGCGAGTCCCCTGGCCGAAATTCGCAAGCCACCCTGCGGCGAGAACAACCCGCCGTTTTCGCCCGCCCGCCATTGCGACAGGTCGCAACTGCCGTCGGTCGCGGGCATGACGGCACAGTCTGGCTTGCGGCCCTGGTTGTCGTCTTTGACTGGAGTGCCTTCTGTGTCGTACAGGACGACCGCGCGTGCTGCCGTTGCCGCGCTGCAACTCTCCCAGTTGAAGCAGCCGTCAATGCGAAGCGGCTGCAATACCAGGCGCTGCATCAGCTCATCGAAACGTTCGCCCGTGGCACGCTCCATGATCGCCGCAACCAGCGGGAAGTTGAGGTTGGCGTAGCGGAAGTAGGTACCGGGAGCGTGTTCGGCATCCCACGCGCGTGGATCCTCGACGATCTCGCGCAGCGATCCGCCAAGCGGGGTCTGCCAGTACCCGGCCGCGTCGGTAAGACTGGAACGATGTGACATCATCAGGCGCAGCGTGATCGGCGTTGCCGGAAAAGCCGGGTCGCGCAAAGGCCAGCCAAGCAGGGTGGATACATCGGCGTCGAGGTCAAGTGTGCCGTCTTCCACCAGGCGCATCACGGCAATGGCCGTCACCAGCTTGGAAATCGACGCGATGCGCACCGGATCGTCGGCCGTCAGCTTGCGCCCGGTGGCTTTGTCTGCAAAGCCCCGGAGCTGGGTTGACGTGATGCCGTCGCGGTCGAACGCGACGCGCGCAGTGGCGACGGGCCCGCCCGTTTGCTTGCCGAGTGCAATGCCAGGCCCCGGATCTGAATCCATGGCCCTGATGACGACGTCGCCGATACGGAGGTTCTTGAATTGAGCCTGTTCCAGCGAAATCCTGCCGTCCCTGATCACGCCCGCGTCCCGCTGCTTATACGCGTTTGGATCTGACACATTCGCCCAGGTCGATGTCCAGCCGGCCACCCCCTTGTAATAGATCTTGGCAGTCGAGATGTGTGTTCCTGCCAGCAGGATCAGCGCGTATTCGTCCTGTCCGTCTTCATTGAGATCAGCCTGGATGAGCACGGGGTCGAGCGCTGCCGACATACCGGAATCCCGCCATATAAGTTCGCGCAGCTCGTCTGGCACCTCCAGGCCACTCGGTCGAAATACCACGCGTTGCCACCATTCCGTCATTGTTTGCTTGTCACGGTAGTACCAGAGTTCCGGATTCTCGATACGGTCCAGCAAGTCCGGGTCGCTGTCGGCGACCTGCTCCTTCATCTTCGCGAGGGCCAGGTAGCCGGGCCGCGCCAATTGTTTGTGTGCATACCAGAAATCAAAGTCCTGCAAACGGATTTCGCCGGACTCGACCCGCTCGAGCTGACTCGCGAGCGTGATCTTGCGAAAGTCGAGTAACGGACTGTTAGCGAGCAGCATAATTGCAAGGACGACGAGCCCCATGCCGGTATTGACGCGTGCGAGTTCCCGGGTCCAGTGGTCACGCTTGCGCAGAATCCCGACGACATAGCCGACTGCGAATAGCGTGAACACGAGCCAGGTGACCAGCGCCCAGCAGCGTTCGATGCTCAAGCCATATTGTTCGACCCGGAGCACGAGCCCGTAGAGGCTCAATGCCGAGATGAACGGAGTAACGAGCAGGCCGACATACAACATGCGATGAATTGCCATCGGGTACGGACTGTCACCGCCGCCGTCCTGATACACCGCGTTGGTGAAAAAAAGAATCAGTGCAAGCAGCCACAACAGCATCGCGGTGCCGTGCCCGGTTGACCACAGGGCGTCCAGGCCTACGAATGGCAGCGTGACCAGGAAACCCGCGGCGATGAGCACCACGAGTGGCAGCAACAGTTTAATAAGTCCCTGCAGCAGTCGGGCAATACTGTCGATCACGCGGGTCAGGTTGCGGAACATGATGATTCCAACACCGTGCGCGAGGCCTAGAACCGGAAACAGGAACCAGTCTTTACCGAACAGGTGTTTGAAAAAGTCGATGCCGATTACATGGAACAATTCCGACCAGAGGTTCAGGATCAGCCAGAAAACGCCGGCAAAGATGACCGCGAGCGCGAGAACCAGGAAATTACGCCATGAATTCCTGAACAAGACCTCGTAGGACATTGGCAAGCCTGCCGCGCGTTGCTGCAGGTACATCAGTGCCTTGAAACAGGCGAGCGCAATCGTGCAGGCGAAGATGCCCGTCAGGCTGCCGATCGGAAATTCATCGAACGGTCGCGCCTGGAAGCCGACGTAGGCGGCAGCCAGGACCAGTACAAGCGCAAAAATGCCGACCAGCTTCGTAACTCGAAACTCGTTACCGCGTTCGAGGGTAAGCAGCAGCAAAACCGGCACGGCAAGGGCCAGGGTCCAGAGCGGATAGGACCAGAGAGGAAACTCGCTTGGCCAGGCACCCGTCTCGTTCGCTTTGTAAAGCAAAAGCAAAGCCAGACCCTGTCCGGCGGCAATGACGAGCATCAGTCTGCGTGGCAAGAGCGGCGTGTCGGTCATAGTGCAATCCGGGTTGTTGTTTTGGCCGAGTATACAGGCCTTGTCGCCGCTGCTGTTCGGGGCGCGCCTGGTACAGGAACAACTCGTCTGCGCTGCCAGGCGAGAATCAAACGACTCGGCTGATACGCTTGAGCCATGTGTAATAGAGCAGCGGAATCACGAGCAACGTCAACACCGTCGAAACCAGGATGCCAAAAATCAGGGACACCGCAAGGCCCTGGAATATGGGATCGTCGAGGATGAAAAAACCGCCCAGCATCGCAGCGACAGCGGTGAGCACGATCGGCTTGGCCCGCACTGCGGCGGCGTCGATCACTGCGCCCTGAAGTGCGCTGCCAGCCGCTACGGCGTGGTTGATAAAGTCGATTAGCAAAATCGAGTTGCGCACGATGATGCCGGCCAACGCAATCATGCCAATCATCGAGGTGGCCGTAAACTGCGCAGCGAGCAGCGCATGGCCCGGCATCACGCCGATCACCGTCAGTGGGATCGGTGCCATGATGATCAACGGCACCACGTAGCTTCGGAACTGGCCCACCACCAGCAAGTAGATCAGTATCAGGCCGGCCGAGTATGCGAGGCCCATGTCCCGGAAGGTTTCGTAAGTAATCTGCCACTCGCCATCCCATTTCACGGCGTAGCCGGTGTTACTGGCTGGCTGCTCGATGAAAAACTGCTCAAGTTCCTGTCCACCGATACCCTGCTCATGCAACTGGCCGACGATGGCAAACATGCCGTACAACGGGCTGTCCGTGTTGCCGGCGTCGTCGCCTGTCACCATGGTGTAAGGCAGCAGATCCTTGTGCCGGATGGTTTTTTCCCAACCAGCCTGGCGCACCGTAACCACCTCCGACAGGGGCACGAGTTTTCCATTTCGCGCTCTCACTTTGAGCGCCAGTAGTTCATCGACAGATGCCTGATCGGCCGCGGACACGCGCAGCCGCACGGGAACGGCGTAGCGCGCCTTACCATCCATGATGTAGGTGGCGTCGTCGCCGGACAGGGCCATGCGCAATGCGCGTGCGATGGTCGCCTGATCAAGTCCCAGTCTCGCGGCGCGGTCGCGGTCGATGTACGCGATCTCGCGTGTTGCATCATGCTCGACGCTGGTGTCGACATCGACGATGTCACCGTCGGCCCGAAACTCTCCGGCCAGCTCGGTGGCGAGTTGCCGCAGGACAGAGTAGTCGGGTCCATAGATCTCGGCCACGATCGGTGCGAGCACCGGCGGCCCTGGCGGCACCTCGACTACCTTCAGCGCGGCACCGTATTGCTGCGCAAGCTCCTGCAGTGCCGGGCGCACCGCCAGGACGATTTCGTGGCTTTGTCGATCTCGCAGGTGTTTGTCAACGAGGTTGACTTGCAAGTCGCCGACGTTCGATCCCTCGCGCAGGTAGTACTGGCGCACCAGGCCATTGAAGGTGATGGGCGACGCCGTGCCCGCATATCCCTGAAAGTCTTTTACTTCCGGCACATCGGCAACGATCCTTGAGAGTCGGGTCAGAAGTGCATTGGTCGCCTCCACGGTGCTGCCCTCCGGCATATCGACGACGAGCTGAAATTCGGACTTGTTGTCAAACGGCAGCATCTTGAGAATCACGGCCTTGATTCCGACCAGGCCGACAGCAGCAAGTACCAGCACAACCATCGCCACGAACAGCAGCCGACGGTTCCGGATGGCTTTTTCACTGTCGAGAAACGGCCGCATCAAACGCTGGAAAAAATCCAGCAGTCGGCTTCCCTCCCGCGCGGCCATAGCGTGTGCGCCCGCGCCGGGACCAGCACGCCGGGGCGATTCGTCACGATCCAGCTTCGTGTCCTGGCCGTCACGCTCGTGACGAAATAGCCGCAGCGCCAGCCACGGCGTAAGCACAAGTGCCACTACCAGGGACAACAGCATACCGGCCGAGGCGTTGATCGGAATCGGCCGCATGTACGGACCCATCAGTCCGGATACGAAGGCCATCGGCAACAGCGCTGCAATAACGGTGAAGGTCGCGAGTATGGTCGGACCGCCCACCTCCGAGACGGCCTCTGGGATGGCCTTGCGCAGACTGCGTCCGCCGAGCGCCATGTGCCGGTGAATGTTCTCGACCACCACGATCGCATCATCGACCAGGATGCCAATCGAGAAAATCAGCGCGAACAACGACACCCGGTTGATGGTGAAACCCATCGCCCAGGAAGCGAACAGGGTCAGCAACAAGGTGATGATGACCGCCGTGCCGACCACGATTGCCGCTCGCCAGCCGAGGGCCAGCATGACCAGCAGCACGACCGAAGCGGTCGCGAAGAACAACTTTTCAATCAGCTTGTTGGCCTTGTCGGTGGCCGTCTGACCATAGTCACGTGTCACCACGACCTGCACATCGTCGGGGATCAGCACGCCCCGCAGCGCTTTCAGGCGCTCCTGAATTTCGCTCGTGATGTCGGCGGCGTTGGTTCCCGATTTCTTGGCAATCGCAAGGGTGACTGCCGGCGCACTGCCGCTGGCCGGCCCGGCTA
>DDIS01000090.1 GCA_002338615.1 Proteobacteria bacterium UBA1844
CGGCGGCGATCACGGCCGGGGCCTCGATGGCGCCAGCGAAGGACTGCCGTACCGGCGTGACGTCGATCCCCGCAGCTCGAATCTGCTGATCGGAAAGTGTGACAAAATCTTCCTTGCCCTCTTCGCCTTCTTTCTCTTCGCTCCCGCCGCTTTCCTTAGCTTCGCTCTTGGGCTCGGACTTGCCTTCCTTTTTTTCTTCTTTGTCTTCCTTATCGTTTTTCTTTTCTTCGCTCTGTGCCAAGACCGTTTCTTTCGGCTTGGCCGTTTCAGGCTTGGGGGAGCACGCGCTCACCAGAATTATGGTGGCGCACAGGCCCGATCGAAATACTGCTTGCATGGGTCAGTCCTTGTAAATTGGAGAGTTGAAACCTTGTAGTCGTGCCAGACGCGCACGCGCAGTGTGCAATTCCGTCAGCGCATCGACAGACGCCTGGCGGGTTTCAGCCAACGAACGCTCGGCCTCGATCAATTCGAGCTGGGGGAATTTCCCTTCGCGGTAGCCGAGCCGTGCGATACGTGCAGCTTCCTCAGCAGCCGCCAAGGCGGGACCGTTCGCCGCGCGCGCAGCTGCCGCCGCATCAGCAACCTCAGCGCTTGCCTTCTCCATGGACTGTTCAAATTCCAGCCCAGCGGCGCGGCGGGCGGCAACCGCCCGATCATATTCGGCGCGCGATCGGGATATAGCTGCTGTGCCTGGATTGAACAGCGGAAGGGGGATGGACAGGCCGAGCACAGCCGCCTTATCGGACGTTTCTGCGTATCGGCGCATGCCGGCGGTGAGTGTAACGTCGGGAATGCGATCACTCTTGGCCGCGACGATGCGGGCGGCAGCAGCGGTGACCTCGGCCTCAGCCGCCGCAATTGCTAGTCCCTTGTCTGACGCGGCGGGTGGTTCGCTATGCTCGACCTGCTCGAACCAGTGCGACGCGATTGCAAACGGCTTTGCGACGCCCGTCAGCCGTACCACATTGGACTGAGCTAACTCGACTGCGCGCACTGCCTTACCCAGGCGGACTTCCATATTTATACGCAGGACATCAGCGCGTTGCTCTTCGATTGGCGATGCTTTACCAGCTAGCACCCGTTCTCGGGCCGCATGGAAGGCACGCTCGGCCAATTCGTAGCTCGTTTTTGCGATCCGGGCGTGCCGCTCGCTTGCGGCCAGGCTAACGAACGCCTCGGTTACCTGCAGCGTCAGGTCGGCTTGGGCCGCTCGGGCACCAATTCCCGCTGCAGTACGTTCTGCCTGCGCCACGCCTACCCGGGCTTGACGTTTGCCGCCCAGTTCCAATGGCATCGAAAACGAGGCCGTTTTTTCCCCACCGCCAAAGCCACGATACCGGCCCGAGCCCATCACGTTTTCAGCCTTTACCGAAAGTGTCGGGTTTGGCCGTAGGCCGGATAGTTGCACGTTGGCCTCGGCTGCACGTACGGCAGCATCCGCCCCCTGGAGAGCGGGAGCCTGAAGCTGCGCCTTCGCCACAGCTTCTCTCAATGTGAGGGCAGTACCGTTTTCGACGACCGATTGCGCCACTGCGGTCGTAGCCAGCAAAGTGGCAATAGTAAAGACAAAAATCCGGATACGCATAGGTTCCAATGCTTGACGGGATGGCAAAGAGTCTTTATAAACCTTAAACCAACTTTAAGGTCAAGCACGATGTCAACTACTTTTACGATTGGCCAACTGGCCAGCGCAGCCGAGATACCGACCGCAACCATTCGCTACTACGAAAAAATAGGGCTGCTCGCATCGCCGTCCCGCTCAGGGAGCAATTATCGGCAGTATGGAAATGACGACCTCGACCGTCTTACCTTTGTACGGCGTGCACGTGACATCGGTTTTACGATTGACCAGGTCCGGAACCTGCTATCTTTTTCTGACCAGCAGAATGGCGACTGCTGTACGGTGACAGCACTGACCGAGGAGCATCTTGCCGCAGTCGAACAAAAGATTGCCGATTTGCTGCTCTTAAAAGACCGCCTCACTAGTCTTTTAACCTCCTGCAGGGGCGGCCTGGTCGCCGATTGCCGCATTATCGACGCCCTGACACCTCGCCAATGATCGTGTACACCGCTTGACGTTAGAGCTGCTTCAAGGTTTAACCTGAGCAGATTCAACTCGAAAGTCCATCGCCATGACGCCAGATCCAACTCCCGCCCCTGCCCCCTTGGAAACCGATTTATTCGTGTCCAAAATGGACTGCCCATCCGAAGAGAATTTGATCCGGATGGCCTTGGGGAGCGTCCCGGACATTGACCGCATGGCGTTCGACCTGAACACTCGCAAGGTAACCGTGTTCCATCACGGTGCGCCGGAGGCGCTACTCGATGCGCTGCTGCCTTTGGGACTGGGCGTCGAGCTGCGCCAGTCGCGCCCTGCAGCGATCCAAGCAACACGGACGACCAGCACCCTGGGAATTCCCAAGATGGATTGCCCGTCAGAAGAGAACATGATCCGCATGGCCCTCTCCGACATAGAAGATATCAAGTCGCTCAACTTCGATATCGCACAGCGACAGCTTCGCGTGACCCATACGGGAGCCATCGATCCCATCCTGTCAAAACTCATTCCTTTGCAGTTTGGTGCTTATCTGATCAGTGCAGCAGCGGCTACCGTCGAGGATGGTGCTGACGTCGACAAGGCGGGTGACCGGTCTGAAGCGAAAACCCTGCGTTGGCTCCTGGCCATCAATGGCGCTATGTTTGTCGTCGAATTGCTCTGGGGCCTTATTGCCCAATCGGCAGGCCTGGTAGCGGACTCCTTGGATATGTTCGCCGACGCGGCCGTATATGGTCTCGCGTTATACGCCGTGGGTCGCGCTGCTTCACTCAAAACACGGGCAGCGCATATCGCTGGTTGGCTGCAGATGGCGCTTGCGCTTGGGGCGCTTGGGGAAGTTGTGCGGCGCACTTTTCTGGGTAGCGAGCCGGAATCCGACCTGATGATGGGCGTCGGCGCGGTCGCGCTGGTCGCCAACGTGGCGTGCCTGGTGATGATCGCCAAAAAGCGCGATCGCGGCGCCCATATGAAGGCAAGCTATATATTTTCCGCCAATGACGTAATTGCCAACATGGGTGTAATTGTTGCCGGCGCACTCGTTGCCTGGACAGGCTCTCACTATCCGGATTTGGTGATCGGCACGGTTATCGGCATTATCGTATTGAATGGTGCGCGCCGAATTCTCAAGCTGAAGTAAGTGAGGCGCATCGCTGCGATGGTGATTAAGCGAATCGATAGCACTCAGCAGCGATAGATCGATTCATGCCAGTCGGCTTTCTATCTAATGAGCAACGCGAAAACTACGGCCGCTATGTCGGCCCGCCGTCGCCCCATGATCTCGCCCGCTATTTCCACCTTGACGACACCGACCATGCGCTTATCGCAAAGAAGCGCGGGGCGCACAATCGGCTGGGCTTCGCGCTCCAGCTCGGGACGGTGCGCTACCTCGGCACGTTCCTGGAAGACCCGCTGGCCGTGCCCCAGCCTGTGCTGCGGACACTGGCCAAGCAGCTGCGCATCGAGACACTGGACAAGACGAGCGCCTACAGTGCCGGCGAGCAGCGCTGGCAGCATGCGGCGGAGATTCGTTCATCCTACGGCTATATCGAATTCACGGAACCCCTGATCGCCTTCCGCCTGACCCGGTGGCTCTATGCCCTTTGCTGGACCGGCACCGATCGCCCGAGCGTGCTGTTTGACCGAGCCACAACCTGGCTGGTGACGCACAAGGTCCTTCTACCTGGCTGCACTACGCTCGAACGGTACGTAGCGCGCCTGCGCAGCCGCGTCGAGGAGCGCCTATGGCGCTTGCTTTGCAAAGGGATCAGCCTGGATCAGCAAGCGCGCTTGGAAGGCCTCTTGGTTTCCACTGGCGGCACTCGGAATTCACCGCTCGACCGCTTGCGCACCGGG
>DDIS01000015.1 GCA_002338615.1 Proteobacteria bacterium UBA1844
CCCGTGCTTTACCGGCGCGCGGAAAGTGAGGCGTGCTGGCGACGCGTAAGGGCTCCTGTGCTCCTGGTCGAGGGCGCGGACAGCGCCCTGGCGGCCCGCGAGCACGGGGTGGCAGACGCCGAGGCACCGGAACTTTCATTTCCGAATGCCACGCGCTGCACCATTCCGGGCAGCGGCCACATGCTGCACTTTGATGCGCCCGATAAACTGGCCATTGTGATTGAAGACTTCTTTACGACCATTCCCTAGAAAATCACCTGCGCCGCCCCGGGACTTGTAAATTCATCCAGTACTGTATAAAAATACAGATACTTTCGCCGCAAGAGATCGGAGGTGAATTTGGCGTCGCCGGCGAACATCGCAGAATACGAATCTCCGCCTAACTACCTGTCCCGCCTTAACGAGGCGCAAAAGCAGGCAGCAACGTATGGCGTTCGTGAGCCTGGCGAGCGCTTTCGCGCCGGGCCGTTGCTGGTTATCGCGGGTGCCGGTACCGGTAAGACGATGACGCTGGCCCATCGCGTCGCCCATTTGATCGTCAGTGGCGTTGCTCCGGAGCGCATCCTCCTGCTGACATTCACCCGCCGCGCGGCAGAGGAAATGACCCGGCGCGTTGAGGCTATCGTGCGCGATGCGGTGCAGCAGCAAGGTGTGCCCAGTGCAAAATGCAGGCTGCCCTGGTCCGGCACATTCCATTCAATTGCCAACCGCTTGCTGCGGCAATTTGCCCACAATCTCGGGCTCGATCCGGGCTTTTCGATACTCGATCGCGGCGATGCCGCTGACCTTATGGATGTTGTACGCCACGAACTCGGTCTCAGTACGAAGTCGCAGCGTGTACCGAAGAAAGATACCTGTCTCGCGATTTACTCGCGCACCGTCAATACGCAGTCAACTTTGCGAGAAACCATCGAGCTCACCTATCCCTGGTGTGCCGACTGGGAGCAGGAACTGAAGGATTTGTTTCGTCACTACGTATTGCGCAAGCAGCAGTCGCAGTCGCTCGACTACGATGACCTGCTGCTTTACTGGTCACACCTTGTTGCTGAACCGGAGTTTGCAGCAACCATTGGCGGCTGGTTCGACCATGTGCTGGTTGACGAATACCAGGACACGAACCGGGTGCAATCCGGAATACTGAATGCATTGAAACCGGACGGCAGCGGCGTCACCGTCGTTGGCGATGACGCTCAGTCGATCTATTCCTTCCGTGCAGCGGATGTGGAGAATATTCTTGGCTTTCCGGACCAGTACATGCCGTCTGCCAGGGTGATCACCCTGGACGAAAACTATCGTTCTTCACAGGCTATCCTGGATTGCGCCAATTGCCTGATCGCGGAAAGTGAGCGGCAGTATCGAAAAAACCTGTTTTCCAATAGTCACAGCGGCGCAAAACCAAAGTATGTGACGGTGCTGGATGGTGACGCCGAGGCAGAGTACGTGGTCGAAGCCGTACTGTTGCAGCGCGAGTCAGGAATGTTGCTCAAGAATCAGGCGGTGCTGTTTCGCAGCAGTCACCACAGTGATCGCCTGGAGCTGGAGCTCGTGCGTCGGAATATTCCCTACGTCAAGTACGGTGGTTTGAAATTTCTCGAGGCGGCTCACGTCAAGGACCTGCTGGCGATTCTCAAGTGGGCTGAGAATCCAAAAAACGAAGTGGCTGCGTTTCGTGTTCTGAAACTGATGCCCGGAATGGGGCCAGCCACAGCGCGCAAAGTGTTTACAACGCTGGGCGCGAACAACTTTCACGTTGCCGCATTGAGTTCCTGTGTTACGCCGCCTGCGGCCAGAGAAAACTGGCCGGCATT
This sequence comes from Proteobacteria bacterium UBA1844, assembly GCA_002338615.1. Lineage (GTDB taxonomy): Bacteria > Pseudomonadota > Gammaproteobacteria > Steroidobacterales > Woeseiaceae > UBA1847. Next base: position 1,809 of record DDIS01000015.1, read on the forward strand.
CTGCAAGTTAATGGAACAATTGTCGGCGAAAAGTGCCGGCGAACAGGGCTGGCAGTCGCAGGTTACAGCGGCACGGCACTGGTATCAGCCGCAGCTTGAGCGACTTTACGACAGTGTCGAGATGCGTGCGGCTGACTTGCAGCAACTGGAGCAAATATCGGGACGCTATCCAACTCGCGAGCGATTCCTCACGGAATTGACCCTGGACCCGCCGTCCGCAAGTGGCGACGAGGCCGGCGTGCCGTTGCTTGATGAGGATTACCTCATCCTGTCAACGGTGCATTCGGCCAAAGGCCAGGAATGGGATGCCGTGTTTGTGCTGAATGTCACGGATGGCAATTTTCCGTCGGAGTTTGCAACCGGCAAGACAGAACTCATTGAGGAGGAGCGTCGCCTGATGTACGTTGCACTGACCCGCGCGAAACAGTCACTGGCCTTGCTTGCGCCCCTGAAATATTTTGTTACCCAGCAACGTCGGGATGGTGACAAACACGTCTACGGGGCACGCTCCAGGTTTGTCACGGATCGCCTGTTGAGCAATTTCGAACAGGTGTTTAAAGGACAAAGCGACGGTAGTGATAGCCGCTTCGGCGCGCGCTCCGGTACGCGAATTGATGTAGCGGGCCGCCTGCGCGATATGTGGTAAAAAAAGGCGGTGGCACAGGCCACCGCCCAGTCGCAACGAAACAAACAGCATAAGGGATTTTCAGCTTGTCACGTCAACCCGGTCGATTTGCAGGCGGCGGAGCGTTTTATCCGGGGCGGCTGGTGCCTGGCCGTACTCATGCCGTCTACAATCTGGAAACTTGTGTATCATTTTGTGTTCGTTGTAGCTTGGATGCGTCGGTGTGCACTTTGGTTGCAATCAATAGGGAATAAGTCGGGTGCATATGCCGTGGGTCGAGTTACAGATGCAAGCATTCGAGCTGACCATATGCGTGCCGTAACGGGATACGGCAGTGTCGGAGGACTTTAAGTGGGCAAATCAGTAAAAAGTACAGTAAGTGCCGAGGAATGGGAGCTGCGCGTAAATCTCGCCGCGTGCTACCGCGCGATCGCCATGTTTGGCTGGGACGACCTCGTTTTCACACATATATCCGCGCGCATTCCGGGCCCCCAGGAACACTTTCTGATAAACAGCTACGGTCTTTTTTTCGAGGAAATGACGGCCAGCAGCCTGGTCAAGGTCGACCTGGAAGGAAACAAGGTGTCGGATTCCGAGGGAGAAATTAACCCGGCCGGCTTTGTTATTCACAGTGCGGTGCACGAGGCACGCCCTGACGTAGGGTGCATCGTCCACACGCACACGAAAGCAGGCATCGCCGTATCGGCGCAAGCCGGCGGCTTCCTGCCCATTTCGCAAACTTCGTTATTTTCCTACGCAACGATCGCCTACCATGATTATGAAGGCGTTGCGCTGAATGACCATGAAAAACCGCGACTGGTCGCCGATCTCGGCGACAGGAATTGCCTGGTGCTGCGCAATCACGGTTTGCTGGCGACGGGGCCGACGATCCCCGATGCCTTTCTGCGCATGTACCTGTTTGAAACTGGTTGCCAGATTCAGCTGCTGGCCCAGTCCACCGGACAAAAGCTGGTGCATGTACCGGATCCGATCGTTTCGGCAATCGAGGCACAGGGGCAGGCGGTCACCAGGGGGCTGGGCGGCCAGCTGGTATGGCCGGGTATCCTGCGCAAGCTGGATCGACGCGACCCGTCATTTCGTACCTGACAGAACACCGGGCAAGGCCTCGACGCTCACGAGCCTGCTGGCTTCAGGCCAGAAACATTGCGTACGCGGGGTTGTCGCTCTCTTCCCAGTGCGGGTAAGCAAGTTCGGCAAGGTGTACTTTGAGTTTATCGGCGTCTTCAGGGGCCACATCGATCCCGGCAAGTATCCGGCCGTAGTCCGAGCCATGATTGCGATAGTGAAACAGGCTAATGTTCCAGCGCGTGCCGATCGCCGCCAGGAAATCCAGCAGAGCGCCTGGGCGTTCGGGAAATTCGAAACGAAACAGGCGTTCATTGTCGACTGCCGGCGCCCGCCCGCCGACCATATGTCGCACGTGCAGTTTTGCCATTTCATTGTCGCTGAGATCGACTACCGGGTAGCCGGCGCTTTTCAGTTGTCCCAGTAACTCACGGCGTTCGACCATACCGCCGCGCAATTGAACGCCGACGAATATGTGCGCAATCGCTTTGTCGCTAAATCGATAATTGAATTCGGTAATGCTGCGCCGGCCCAGTGCGTTGCAAAAGTTTCGAAAACTGCCGGGCGTTTCCGCAATTTCGGCGGCCAGCAGCATTTCCCGCTGTTCGCCGACAGCAGCGCGTTCGACGATATGGCGCAAGCGGTCGAAGTTTACATTGGCGCCACCGCTGATGGTAATGACGGTCTGCCCCTTAACTTCGTGATCGGCAAGATATTTTTTTGCCCCCGCAATGGCCAGCGCACCTGCCGGCTCGACGATCGATCGCGTGTCTTCAAAAATGTCACGTATGGCCGCGCAGGTCTGGTCAGTATTCACGGTAATAACTTCGTCGACGAATTGCTTGCACAAGCGAAAGGACTCATCACCGACGCGGCGAACGGCCACACCGTCGGCGAATATGCCGACATGTTCGAGTGTCACCGGTTCACCGGCCAGCAGCGAGTCACGCATTCCGGCGGATTCATCCGGTTCGACACCGATAACCCGGATCGCCGGATTCATCGTTTTCACGTAAACGGCGATGCCCGCAGCCAACCCACCACCGCCGACGGGCACAAATATTGCGTCGATTTGCGCCTCGCCAAGCTCCTGTACCTGCTCGAGTATTTCTTTGCCGATCGTGCCCTGGCCGGCAATCACGTCCGGATCATCGAACGGATGAATGAAGGTCAAAGAGTCGCGTTGCTCGAGCTCGCGCGCATGAGCGTAGGCATCATCGTAGTTGTCGCCACGCAGGGTTACTTCGCCGCCCAGCGCTTTCACGGCATCAACCTTTATGCGCGGCGTCGTTACCGGCATGACGATGACCGCACGGACGCCGCGCCGCTTTGCGGCCAGCGCAACGCCTTGCGCATGATTGCCCGCAGAACTGCAAATGACGCCGGCAGCGACCTTCTCCTCTGGCAGGGCTGCGATCTTGTTGTAGGCACCGCGCAATTTGAACGAAAAAATCGGCTGCAGATCTTCTCGTTTCATCAGGATCCGGTTCGATATGCGTCGCGAAAGATTTGCGGCGAGCTCGAGCGGCGTACGGATCGCGACGTCGTATACGCGCGCAGTATTAATGCGGTCTATGTAGTCGTTTGTTGTCATTATCAACCAGTCCAATAGAGGCGGGCGTTATCGCACAACCTGCCGGGCGGCGCAAAAGTTTGTAAAGCACCGCATTTGTGTGTCGGTCCGCGGCGCGCCGGCGTGTTTGGATGCGGGGTATGCCGGAGGCTTCGATCAGTGCATTGCTCTTTCGCCAACAGGCGCTCGCGGCATCGCGGGAAAAATGGCTGGGTGACTTGCAAGTAGCGCGGCCTCCAGCTGCGACTACTGCCCTGGTGACGGCCCTGGGCGCAAGCATCTTCCTGCTGCTCGCGATTATGAGCATTCAGGTGCCAGAAAGAATTGCAGCGGCGGGCGTGCTGCTGCCGGCCGGAAAATTGCTGACGATCAGGGCACCACGCAGCGGTATTGTGCAAAATTTGCGGGTTCACAACGGGCAGACGGTTGGTCGCGGCCAGAATTTGCTGGAGATAGGCGGCCAGCCGCGGCTTGCCGGCAATCCGTCGGTCCATAAGCGGCAACAGGACTCGTTGCGCCGTGAACTGGCCCAAATGGAGCGGCTTGCCAGCGACGAACAGGAATCAGCCGAACGCCATAGGCGGGTGCTTGGAACACGTATCGAGCTTGCCAGGCAGAAACTGCACGCGGCGCGCCGAGAACGGGACAGCAGGGCGCGGCAGGCAGCACTCGAGTCAAAGCGTGCCGATCGGGCATCGGAGTTGGGTAAAAAAGCGGTGCTGGCGCTCGAGCGGGTCGACGCACAACTGTCGATCGCAATTCAGGCCGAAGCAGCGCTGCACGTTGCGGAACAAGGGCTCCTGAACCTGCGTGAACAGCTTGCGGTATTGCAGGAGAACTTGCAGCAGAGCTTCGATGCACAGGCCGAAGCCGCCGCGCGAATGATCCAGGTCCGTGAATCCCTGCAGCGCGAACTGCTGCTAGCAGACAGCCTGGAAAGTATTGCAGTGACCGCAGCGGACGACGGCGCAATTCAGGGCCTGATGGTGCGAGAGGGAGCATCGATTGCCGCAGGACAGCAATTGATGACGCTGATCAAACCCGACAGTGAACTGAATGTCTATATCTACGTCAGCGCCGATGATGCCGGTCGTGTGCTCGACGGGCAGCATCTGGAATTGGAGTTGCGCGCTTTTCCCGCCCAGCGCTATGGCACGCTCGGGGCAAAGGTGGTTTCGATATCCCGGGTGCCGGTGCCTGCGGAGCAACTCGCAACGCCTGTTGCGATCAATGGCCCGGTGTTCGAAATACTTGCGCGGCTCGTTGCCAGCCGAAGCAAGGACGGTTTGTTGTCGTCCCTCTCAGCAGGCGCAACATTTCGTGCCGACCTGATTGTTGAGCGCTGGGCATTGTACCAATGGCTGCTCCGGGTCTAGCAGGGTGCGCAAGGTACCGCTGGTTATGCAAGCAGAAACCGCCGATTGCGCGCTCGCGGCACTCGCCATGATCGCGCGCTTTCATGGTCACCAGGTCGACTTGTCCTGGTTACGCCAGCAAGCTGGTCGTGGCACCGACGGGCCGAATCTCGCATGCATCCTGGCCAAAGCGGACCTCCTCGATTTCAACGCAAGACCGGTGCGCGCCAGCATCAGCGAGCTTTCCCGCCTGCAACTGCCTGCCATCCTGCACTGGGAGTTCAAACACTTTGTCGTGCTCGAAAAAATCACATCACGGAGCCTTGTTATCTGCGACCCGGCTGCGGGGCGGCACACAGTCGAACTCGAAACCGCCGCCCGCCTGTTCACGGGCGTCGCCGTTGAATTTACCCCGGCGAGCAATTTTCGTGCGCAGGTAGCGGGGCGGCGGCTGAGCCTGTCGGGCTTGCTTGGTTCCTGCAAGGGTCTATGGCGCTATTTGGCGCTCATGCTGGTGCTCTTGATTGTCGGTCAATTACTGGGTCTCGCAGTACCGGTTGCAACGCAATTGCTGATCGATGAGCTGGTGCTGGGCCAGGACAAGGAGTGGCTGGGCCGCATGATCGGTGGTATCGCGTGCATCCTGCTGGCAATGTTGCTGATCGACACACTGCGACAACAGTGCGCATTGTTTGCCGGGGTCCGGCTGTCTGTCGATACAGCAACGGCGGCGGTAAGTCACGTCCTGCGCTTGCCGGCCCGTTCACTTGAGCGCCGTACGACTGGCGACACGCTGTCCAGGATAGACTCCATGCAGCCCATCCAGCAGGTAATGACAAGCTCTCTGCTCAATGCCCTGGTGCAATTCGTCACGCTGGCGACGACTTTCTTGCTCATGTTGTTATACAGCCCGGCGTTGACGGCAATCTCGTTGCTGGCGCTCATTGGTGTGGTCTTGTTGCAAGCTGCATTGTTGCCAGGGATGCGCGCCAGAAACCTGGACGCCGTCGTCGCGGGCGCCGAGGCCCGGCATTCGCTGATCGAATCGCTGCGTGCTTTTGCGGTTGTCAGCTCTTTTGGACTGACGAGTATTCGCCTGAATCACTGGCGGCAGGCGTTTGTGCGTGCAAGCAATGCGCGTGCGGATCAGGATCGACTCGGGATTGTTGCATCGGCAGGGCAAGGTATCTTAAGCGCAATCGACCAGTTGGCATTCCTGTTTGTCGGCGTAGCGGCCGTTGCCAACAAGAACATCACACTCGGCGTGTTGTTCGCGTTCGTCAGTTTGCGCGGCCGGCTTGGAATGGCGCTGGTCAGCCTGATCGAAACCGCGAGGGACCTGTATCTCGCACGCTCGCATATGGACCGTGTCGGCGAATTGCTTGCCGAGGAACCCGAACCGCGCGCGCCTCCTGCCGCGCGGCGCGCTGAGCC
>DDIS01000178.1:0-30043 GCA_002338615.1 Proteobacteria bacterium UBA1844
GCCGGCGTGGTCGGGTCGATGGACGAGGCGCGCAGGGTGGTGGAGCGTGGCGAGGCAGAAGCGGTGCTGCTGGTGCCCGCCGATTTCCAATGGGACGTCCTGCGCGGCGGGCAGGGTCGGCTGGCATTGTTCGGCAATGGCACCTTGTTGGGTCGTGCGAGCGTGGCGATGCAAGGCGCGGCGCTGGCCATCAACGCTTTCGGCCAGGAAGTGGCGGTCAGCCAGGCGCAATTTGCCGGCCTCCCCGCGCAGGCTCCGCTGCAACTCATCGAGCGACCGCTATTCAATACGGCCGAAGGTTATGGCAGCAGTATTGTGCCCGGCATGGCGGCACTGATCGTGCAGCAGACCTTGCTGATCGGGGTGGTGGTGCTCGCGGCTACCCGGCGGGAACGGTATGGGCGGCTACGGTTTTCGCGGCCAGGTCTGTGTGGCATTGCGAGCGCGTTCGCGGTGATCGGCATGCTCAGCCTGTTGTATTTCAGCGGCTTCGTGTTCTGGTTCCAGGATTACCAGCGTGCCGGTAACCTGGCCGGTTTGTTGCTGGCCGGCGCGTTGTTCATTGCCGCGGTGGTCGGCTTCGCGCTGTTCTTCGGCAGTTTTTTTCGTACCCGCGAGCGGGGCTTCCAGCTCATCATCGTCACATCCTTGCCGATGTATTTTGTGTCCAACCTGTCGTGGCCCGTAGAGGCGACGCCAGGTTTGCTGGTGCGTATCGCCCAGTTGCTGCCCAGCACGCCCGGGATCAACGCGATGGTCAAACTCAACCAGATGGGCGCGCGCTTGCCCGAGGTGTCGGCGGAGCTTGTCAACCTCGCGATGCTGGCGTTACTTTACGGTGCGCTGGCGATGTGGCGCTACCGGCCGGGCCCGGATGGTGCTGGACGCCAGTGATGAGTGAGATGCCGATCGCCGGGCCGGCACGGCGTACCCGGCAAGCTGCTAGACTGGCACATCACCGGTGTGGTCCGGCACGATCCAGATCTGGGTGCACCGACTCATCCTCGAAACCTCAGCTTGTAAACGCCGGATAGCGCCGCCAGCGTTAATGTGGAGTATTCGCATGACCGACATCGCGCGCACGAACCCCTGGCCCGAACTGCCCGCTCTGGCCGATTGGCAGGACACCGCCGATACCGTGCATATGTGGGCACAGATAGTGGGCAAGATACGCCTGGAACTCGGCCCCTGGATTAATCATTCCTGGGGTAACGCCCTCTATGTGACGCCCCGCGGGCTGACGACGTCGCCCATTCCTTACCAGGGTCGAAGCTTTGCGATGGACTTTGATTTCGTCAATCACGCGCTCGCAGTGCGCAGCTCGGATGGCGCTGAACGCAGTTTCGGGCTGCACCCAATGACAGTGGCCGCATTTTACCGTCAGCTGATGAACACCCTGGGCGAACTGGGCATCCAGGTCGATATTTTCACGCGCCCGGTTGAGGTTGAAGTCGCGACGCCGTTTGAGAAAAATACGTCGGATGCGAGCTACGATGCCGACGCCATGCACCGCTTCTGGCAGGCGCTGGTGCAGGCGGATCGCGTGTTCAACATGTTTCGTGCCCGTTATCTGGGTAAGACCAGTCCGGTTCACCTGTTCTGGGGCGCGTTCGACCTGGCCGTGACGCGCTTCTCTGGCCGCACCGCGCCGAACCATCCCGGCGGTGTGCCCAACGTCGCCGACTGGGTGATGCAGGAAGCCTATTCGCACGAGGTCTCCAGCGCCGGGTTCTGGGCGGGGGCCGGCCTCGGCGAGGCCGCGTTTTATGCCTATGCCTACCCGACACCGGATGGTTTCGCCGGCTATCCGGTACAGCCGGCGGCAGCCTGTTATCACGAAGGTTTGGGCGAGTTCATTTTACCGTACGACGCCGTGCGCTCGGCCGGTGCGCCCGACGACGCGCTGCTGGCTTTCTTGCAGAGTACTTACGACGCCGCGGTCGAGACTGCCGACTGGAATCGCGCTGTACTGGACTATCCTGCCGACCACACCAGCAACCCGCACGTGTTCTGAGCGAGCCGCTCGATCTCGCCGCGTGAGTCGCTGGTGCTGCGGAGAAATGCCCCTCGTAATAATCTTCTGAAAGAATTGACTGACAGCAATCGAACTATCGGTACACCAGTTGACTACGCGCGTGGTCCCCGAAACGATGCTGTCAAAGCCTATTCCACATCTTTGTCACTTCGTATTCCCATGCAGATCGAGCGCGACCTCGTAGCTCGGGTCGGGGCGCTTGAACAGGTAATCGCCGTTACGGATTGATGCCAGCACGTCGGCGCGCTGGCGCACAGCTTCGAAAGGTGAGCCGGCGTCCAGCACCAGGAAGTTCGCCGGCTTGCCCGCTTCGATGCCGTACTGATCCTCTACGTTCAAAGTTTTGGCACCGTTGTAGGTAATCAGGTCCAGGCATCTGTCCAGTTCCTCGAATGACATGGTCTGCGCGAGGTGTATGCCGTTGTCCAGGATGTTCATCAGGTTACCGTTGCCGACCGGATACCACGGGTCGTTGATCGAGTCCTGGCCGAAACAGACGTTGATGCCGCTTTCCCAGAGCTCCTTCACCCGGGTCAGGCCACGACGCTTGGGATAGGTATCCTGCCGGCCCTGCAAATAGGCATTCTCGGTCGGCAGCGAAATGAAGTTCAGCCCCGACTGCTGGAACAGGCTCATCATGCGAAACGCGTAGGCATTATCCGCCGAACCGAACGAGCAGGTGTGACTGGCGGCCGTGCGCGTACCAATGCCTTCGGCCATCACAAGAGCGTTGAGCAGTTCGACGAAGCGGCTCATCACGTCGTCGGTCTCGTCACAATGCACGTCGATCAGTTTGTCGTACTTGACGGCCATCTCCACGGTGCGGTGCACGGACTTCTCGCCGATCTCGCGTGCCCACTCGAAGTGCGGGATAGCGCCAACACAGTCCGCGCCCATCTTCAGTGCCTCCTCGATCATCTCGTCGCCACCCTTGTAGGCGTACATGCCCTCCTGCGGGAATGCGACGATCTGTATGGTGACCTTGTCCTTGAGCTGTTCGCGGATTTCCAGCATCGCTTTCAATCCCGTCAGCCGGGGATCATCCACGTCGATGTGGGTGCGGATGAACTGGACACCGTTGGACACCTCTTCCCGGATGCCCTTTAGCGCACGTTCTTTCGCATCTTCGAGCGTCTGGGTTTTCTTGACGTCGTGCCAGCGGGCAATACCTTCGAACAGCGTGCCGCTTGTGTTTTTGGCCCCTTCGCTGCCGGCGGTGTAAACGTAATCGAGGTGCAGGTGGGCATCCACGTAGGGCGGGACCACCAGGCGACCATTGAGATCGATTTCTTCGTCTGCCGTGGGCAGATTCCTGCCGATTTGCTTGATGACGCCTTTCTCGACCAGGATCTCACTGGTTTCATCGTGCTGGCGGTAGATTCGGGCATTGGTGAACTTTTTCATGGCTCTCTCTTTCATAAGTTAGTGGACGGACCTGGGGAAGACCGCAGAGTGCGTTTCGACTGGAAGGCGATGATGATGGCCAGCACAAAGCAGGCCAGCGACAGGTAGACGATGAGCTTGACGCCGCTTGCCGGGAAATAGATGAGAAACATTCCACCGACCCACGTCGCTACCATGATGGACAAATTGAAGACGCTGGATTGCACGGAAGTCGCGATATCCCTTGCTTCGTCAACCTGCCTGGTCACAGCAGTCTGGTACATCGTCACCAGCGGACCAAAGGCCAGTCCCCAAAGGAAAAACGCGGCGTGCGAGATGCCGATAGCCCCTTTGAAGACAAGGAACATGGCCATCGAAATGCCGCCGATGCCAAGCATGGCCACGATCATGGGGCGCAGATAAGCGTCGATGTATCGGGCAGAAACTATCACCGAGATTACCGAGCCGATGCCAAAGATAAGGAGCGCCAGGCCGATGCCGCCCGCGAAGCCAATTAACTCGACCAGCAAGGTGATGTAAGTGTAAAGACCGTAGTGGGCCGCGACCGATAGAAAGGTCAACAGCAAGACGATAAGCATCGACGGCATTCTGAGCACCGCGAGGGGCGAATTGCTCCTGTTGAGCTTCTCACCTTTCACCTCGGGCAAATAGAAATACGACAGTACGGCAATGGCCACGACAATCACGCCGAGGACCAGGAAGACGCTCCGCCAGCCAAATGTGAGGCCAATCGTCGTCATCGCCGGCAGGCCGATGCTGATGCCGAGTGTGTTGCCCGACATGATGACCGTGATGGCCTTGCCATGCATGTTCTCAGGGACCAGCCGCGTGCCGTAGGCCGCGATCATCGGCCACATGATGCCCGCGCAGATACCGCCGACGATGCGGGCACCGATAATGACCTCATAAGAGGACGATAGGCCGACGACGATATTGGAGGCCGCGAACCCTATTAGCAGCACCATCAGCAGCGTCTTGCGATTGAATGCCAGGGTGGCACTGACCAGTGGGATAGCAGCAAGGGCAGACGCCAGTGCATAGACACCGACCAGGAAGCCGACCTCGCTTTCCTCGATCCCGAGCCCCTCGGTCATCTGCGGCAAAATACCCGACGGCACCAGCTCGGACAGGATGCCGACAAAGGTGACACTGGCCATCAGGCTGAGGACAAACCACGAAAAAGTCTGCTCGTCATTCCGAGTGGAAATTGTGGACAAGTTGGTCACCGTAGCTGCGATTTGTTTTGGTGTTATCCCGGCGTGGGCCCGGGCGCATTCGTGCAACGCCTGTGGGGCAGACTCGGCCGACCAGGACCTGATCAAGAGCGCTCAACGAGCTCCGATCATTGAGGTGCAGAATCGCAGTTACCGGAACTTGCCGAAACTGGTGATTCTGCGTAGCTCGCTGTGGTTGACCACAAGGACTTCCGGTCTAAAGCGCGATAGCTTCAGGTGCTTCGTTAGCGTGGTAGTACGAGGGGAGGTAAGAGCCGGATGTCGTCGCGGCTAATGCAAAGGGGGTCGCGCAGACAGAATTGCCGGCTACCACCCCAGGCAAGCAAGCTTGCCTGGGTATCCGGGTCGATGTTCAGTATCGCGAGGTTCGATGCCGGGGGAATAAAGAGTGTCAAAACCTGTGCGGTGCCGGAAGCCGCCAGTTCCTCGCAGGCCTTCTGATCAAGCGCCAGCAGGCCCGATTTAGAGACCGCCAATGCAGGCTGATCGAGCTCACCCGCTGCATCGTTGCGTTGCCAGTGGCCCTGCAGGCCGGTGATATCGACATACAGGCAGATCAATCCGGCAGCCGCTTTTTGCAGCAGCTGATCCTCCGTAATCATCAAGCGCAACGATGCGTCTTGCAGCCCGTACTGCGAATCTTCCAACGGGTTTCTGTCGGCGGCAATCTCCCCTGCAACCCTGCTTCTTGTCAGTTCCTCGAATCGGTACGACTGTGTTTCGGTCATTGCTTCGGTCCTGCCCGATACCTGGACCAGGACTTTCTGCTTTTCGGTATGCCCGAAAATTCTCTTCCATTGAGCGATCTTCGACATTGGCACTCTCCGCATGGTGGGTACGACGACTGTGTGTGGCGCAGCAGCAGCAAAGACAAGCAGATGGCCTCCAATACCCTATCGGCCGTCCCCTGGTATTCCTTAGCCGAAAACAGGCGTGCAGGGTGTATTGCGCTATTATTCCGGCACCCGCTGCATCCGTTGGCGGTCGGAGGCGTACATGGATCTCGATACCCTGTCCAAACTCGGTGAATTCGTCGGCGGCTTTTTTGTCGTCATCTCGCTCATTTATCTTGCCTACCAGGTACGACAGAACACCCGATCGCTAAGAGCAGAGAACTACGGTCGCGTGCTCGACCGCATGTCGGCGCTGCAGTCCGCAACCAGCGCCGACGCAGAACTCAACCGGGTATTCACGATTGGCGCCGAAAGCCCCGGCCGGCTTACCCGTTCCGAGCGCATCCGCTTTACATGGGCGCTTTATGAGTTGCTTGGCAATGCCGAGTTCATGTATCACCAGAGTCGGGACGGCACATTACCCCCGGCCGTCTGGGAGCGCTGGAAAAATACGCTGGGTTGGTGGATGTCGCATCCTGGGATGCGCGCGTGGTGGGTTTCGAAGCCGACGCCCTTCACCGAAGATTTCACCGGGTTTGTCGATACGCTCATTCGCGATGACAGCTACGATGCCGCTGCGGTCGGCAGGTGGCGTCAGTTCGTCGCAGGCGAGGAGGGTTCGAGCAGAGATAATAATGAGCAACATTCGAGCTGATCGAACGTTGCTATGCAAAATACTGTACGAGGTTTCCGAGGCAGGCTTCCCATCCAGAGACATGCTTACTACGTACGTCGTCACTCGGGAATTGCGTATGGGTAAGCCGCAATTCGGTGCGATTGACCGATAGTTCGATGAAGTCGAGTTCCACCAGGCTGTTCTGAACGATGTGTGAGTTCCAGGTAAACGAAATGTGGCTGAAACGAGTGATGGCGCGATAGGTGCCATAGTGCCGGTAATCTCCGGTCTGCATGTGCATGATCACTTCGTAATTCCCGCCCACCGTGAAACTGGTGTTCACTGTGCTTGGTGCAACCGGTTCCTGACTGGCGAAAAACCACTGCGCCATGATTGATGCCTTCGACCAGGCATCAAAAAGTTGCCGCTTGCTGCAAGGAAGCACGCGCTTTATTACCACCGGGTCCATCAACTGCCTCCTGCTTCTTTGAGGTGAGCCTCAAGTTCGTCGATACGGCCGGCCCAGAACTTTGCATGCATGGCGACGTAGCCGGCTACTTCCCGCCATATATCGAAATTCAAATGGCAGTACAAGTGGCGTCCAGCGCGTGTCTTGTACAGCAGGCGCCCAGCCTCGAGTACGGCGATGTGTTTCGATGCGGCGCTCGTTTTCATGCCGGCGGACGTCGCGAGTTCGGAAACCGATCTTGGTCCGGCGGCAAGCTCTGCCAATAGCCAGCGACGCCGGCTATCCGACAGAGCAAAAAACACGGCATCCAGGTTCTTATCAGTTTCCACTTACAGCAACTATGTATAAAAATATTTTGAAATAGTAAAAATACTCGAGAATAATCAATGCGATAGAAAATATTAACATTTTCCAAAAATGTATTCCAATTACATCATCTATCGCTACCATTAGGCAACAGATAGCTACCGGCTAAGCCGCAACACAAGGAGATACGCTGTGCCTAACATCTGTTTGACCTTTGGTACCAGGACCGACCTGTGCAAAATCCTGGACGCACTTACAACCCTCGACGGACTCGCCGCCTGGTGGACGAGTCAAACCGCCGGTGACCCTGCGGAAGGTGGAACGCTGACATTTACCTTCGGCGACCAGGGTGGCTTCGACATGCGTGTCATCAGAAGCAACGGGCAGCAGGTGCACTGGGAATGTGTCAATGGCCCCGATGACTGGCTCGGCACCCGGATCGAGTTTGATATCGACGCGAAAGGCACGCACAACCAGGTGCTGTTTCGCCACGCCGGGTGGGGCAGCGAAAATAACTTCTTCCATCACTGTTCAACCAAGTGGGCAACGTTTCTGCTGAGCCTGCGTGACTACGTGGAACACGGAGAAGGTCGGCCGTTCCCGAACGACATCAAGATCGAGGTATCCGGCATGTAGCCGAAATACAGGTTCGTGCTGCCCGGCAAGGGCTACACTATGTCGATGAAAATAGAAGCAGGAAGCCGACACACCGACGCCCTGAACCGGGATTGTCACTGCATTTCCGTCAACAAGGAGATTCTCCGCGCCAGCCTGGAGGCCAATCTGAAAGATGCCGGTCTGCCCGGAGAACTCCTGGATGTGCATCGTCATCTATTTGCGGACACGCCGGTTTTCCTGTGGCAGGGACACATCGACAGGATGGCGCGGCTGATTCGTGCCGTTCAGACGGTCGCCAGCAATGTAGCCTATCGTGAAGCCGTACTGGCGGCGGCGCCGGCGAGTGCTCGCGAGGACCATGGCAGCCACGGTGTTTTCTTTGGTTTCGATTTTCACCTTGGCGAAGACGGTCCGCAGCTGATTGAAATCAACACCAACGCCGGTGGTGTGTTGCTCAACCTATACCTGGCGGCGGCGCAACAGGCTTGTTGTACCGAGGTGGTCCGTTTGTTCGGTGGCAATGTCAACGTAACGGACGCCGAGAACGAACTGATCGACATGTTCAAAGAAGAATGGCGATTGCAGCGTGGGGATCTGCCGCTCGGAACTATCGCCATCGTTGACACCGAGCCCCGTTCACAATTCCTGTACCCCGAATTCTTGTTGTTCCAGTCACTCTTTGAACGACATGGAATCGCGGTTGTCATCGCCGACCCAAAAGAACTCAGCGTACGCGAGCGCGCGCTATGGGCAGGGAACCAAAGGATTGACCTCGTTTACAACCGACTCACTGATTTCTATTTCCAAATGCCGGAATCCGCGAGTTTACTGGCAGCGTACAAGGAAGGCATTGCGGTGTTCACACCTTCTCCTTACGCGTACGCCCTGTTTGCAGACAAGCGAAATCTGCCAATTCTTTCAGACCGCGACAGGCTCAAAGCATTTGGTGTCGACGATGAGACCATCGAGACGCTCGGCCAGCAAATGCCAGCCACGGTCATGGTAACGCAAGAAAACGCCGGACAGCTCTGGGAAGACCGTAAGGAACTTTTTTTCAAGCCGGTGACGGGCTATGGCAGTCGCGGCGCGTACCGTGGCGCCAAGCTCACACGCAAGGTTTGGGAGCGCATTGTGCATTCCGACTATGTCGCCCAAGCCGTTGTGCCACCGAGTGAACGGCACCTCATAATCAACGGTCAGAAACAATCCTTAAAACTCGACATTCGTTGCGTAAGCTACAATGGTGATATCCAGCAGCTGTCGGCCAGGCTCTATCAAGGCCAGACGACCAATTTAAGAACAGAAGGTGGCGGACTGGCCACCGTCTTCGCAACGCCGGACGGCGTCTGCTGCTGACGGTCGTGACGGTGCGGGCATGGCGCCGCGGATCCGAAAACACGAATAATGACAGCCGATCAATCAGGATATTCAGCGCATGCTTGGCAAGAAGACAATTGCTCCCTTTTTGACCCTCGTTTCAGCTCTTTTTGCGGGGTGTACTGGCTCGCCAGATGGAACCCGCGTTGTTTCCGATTTCGAACTCGATCGCTACCTCGGCACCTGGTACGAAATAGCTCGTCTCGACCATCGCTTCGAACGCGGCCTCGCAAACGTGACAGCAGATTATTCGCTGCGAGATGATGGTGGCGTAAAGGTAGTGAATCGAGGATTCAACACGAAGACGGCCGAATGGGACGAGGCAATCGGCAAGGCCTACCCGGTCGGACCGCCCGACCGTGGCCAGCTTAAAGTCTCTTTTTTCGGACCGTTTTACGGCGGGTACAACATTCTCGAACTGGATGCCGAAAATTACCAATACGCCCTGGTCGCGGGTCCGAATCGCTCCTACCTCTGGATCCTGGCACGTTCCCCGGACCTGCCTGACAGGATTGTGCGATCACTTGTCGAGAAAGCGCGAGACCTCGAGTTTCCGGTGGATGAACTGATTTACGTTTCGCACGACGTACCTGCAGATTGACGTGTCTGGTAGCAATCACAGGAGCCGGGATTAATGCGAGTAGCGATCATCGGGGGAACTGGGTTTGTAGGTACCTGTTTGACCGACGCTCTGTTGGATGCCGGGCACTCAGTTTCGCTGCTGGTGCGACAAGGCAGCGAGAGCAAGCTGCGGCGCCCTGGGCAAGTCGTAGCTGTGAATGGCGATATTGCCGATAGCGCGTCGATTCGTCGTCTTCTTAACGGGTGCGATGCGGCGATTTACAACGTCGGGATTTTGCGTGAAGCGCCGCGAAAAGGAATCACTTTTGAGTCGACGCAGTTTGAGGGCCTGGTCAATACGGTTGACGCGGCGCTCGTGGTCGGCGTGCAGCGCCTTCTCCTGATGAGCGCCAATGGCGTCAAGATGCCGGGGACAGGCTACCAGGAGACCAAGCGACGCGCCGAAGAGTACGCTCTGAATAGTGGGCTGGATGTCACCGTATTTCGTCCGTCCGTAATATTCGGCGATCCGCACGGAGCAATGGAGTTTGCAACGCAATTGTTTAGAGGAATGGTTCGTCCGCCAATTCCGGCTATGAGTTTTTTTTCAGGTAGGAGTCCGAAGAAAGGCATGGTTGTCATGTCGCCCGTCCATATCTACGATGTGGCAAGCGCGTTTCTTGCAGCACTTGAGAACAATGATTGTGTTGGGAAAACCTATGCACTAGGAGGGCCGGAAGTCTTGACATGGAAGGAAATGGTCTCGCGAATTGCCGCGGCAACAGGCCGGCGCAAGTGGTTTCTGCCAATGCCGATCGCGTTGATGCGTATTGGTGCAACGCTCTTCGACTGGTTGCCATTTTTCCCAGTGACCCGCGAACAACTGACCATGCTGGAGGAGGGTAACGTCGCTGACCCAGAAATTCTGCAAGCACTTACCGGCAGAGAATTGACTTCATTCAGTATTGAAAACCTGGATTACCTTGGCCACTAACGCGTATGACGCAAGGCTGACTGACATCAAAAACAAGCAAATAGTGGTCAACGATCTGATGCAGACGGGGTATATGTATACGCTGTCAGAGTCTTCGGGGAAGAATTTCCATCCGGATTTCAAGCCTGAGCTCACACCGAAGGAAATGCTTGAGCTTGGTGTCTTCGGTGGAAAATACATGACCGACTGCCAGGATGAGTTTCCTGCTGATTGGTTTCGAAATGCGAAGCTGAGTCCCGGGCGAGCTGATCCAGATGTCAATTGCTTCGGTGTCAGCGCATCGCAGCCGCTGTCTGTGTGGCGAAAAAAAGGATGGATCCGGGAAGAAGATCCGCGCGGCTGGTTCCAGTGGTATTGCCGATACTACCTGGGCCGACGGTGCAACGATGACGAACGGCAGATCAAGCGTTGGCGCGCGATGAACAGGCACGTGGCACAAGTTAGAAAAAACTGCGAGAAATACGAGCTTGACTGCCGCCCGAAACAACCACAGGCACTGTTGCAGTGGGCTTACGACTCAAGGAACCTTTAGTAGAGCAGCCTGGTATCGATAGTCGGCGGGCTCGCGTTGAGCGCGTCAATACCGAAGCCTGCCAAGGATTTGTACGACGCCGCATGCGCGGATAATTCGTCATTCGAAATTACGTCGCCGATACTATCGAAGACACCGCCGCAGCGATCTTCCACGATTTGCATGATCTTGTCCGGGCCGCTTCCCCGGTTGGCCAACTGGATATTCCTTGTGAGTGGCCTGATCTTCTCTTCGTAGGCGTGCAGTGCGTCGGGGCTGACGCCGTGGGCGAGCAACCCGGCGCCGATCACGCGAGCGTCAACAATGCCCTGGCTCGCTCCGTTAGAACCGACGGGATAGGTCGGGTGTGCGGCATCGCCCATCAGGGTTACGTGACCGTCGGTCCAGCGGTCCACCGGGTCGCGATCGACCATCGGGTATTCATACACTTTATCAGCGCCTCGAATGAGTGCAGGCACATCGAGCCAGTCAAACTGCCAATGCTCGAATGCTGGTAGAAATTCCGCCAGGTCGGCTGGGCGATTCCAGTCTTCTTTACGCAAGGCTTGAGCCGGGTCTACCCGGAGTTCGGCAATCCAATTGATCATTGCCAGGCCGGTTTCTGAATTCGGTGTGCTGATCGGATAGAGGACAATGCGTTGGTTGTCGTGACCCGCAAGCGCCATTGACGCGCCCGTCCGAAACGGCCTGGCCATTGTCGTGCCGCGCCAAAGTATTGCGCCATTCCAGATCGGTGCGCCTTCGTCGGGGTACATTTGCGCGCGGATCGCCGAGTGGATGCCGTCCGCGCCGATGACAAGATCACCGACAACGCTTTTGACCCCTTCCTCGCATTCAAGCGCGAGTTCCCCGGCAGAGCCGCAGTTACTGAAGCCAAGCGCCTTGTGCCCCGTTACGACACACTCAGGTCCGGCCCTCTCGATCAGTGCTTCGAGCAGCGCCATCTGCAGTTTTCCGCGGTGAATGGAATATTGCGGCCAGCGATATCCGGCCCATTTGCCCCGTTGCTCCACCCAGATTTCACGGCCGGATTTCGAGAAGAATCCGTATTCCTGCGTGCGGATGCCGACCTTATCGAGCATCGGCTTCAGTCCCAGGTCATACAATTCGCGTACGGCGTTCGGCTGCAAATTAATGCCGACACCGAGTGGACTGTAACGTCCGGTTTTCTCGTAAATGCGAAAAGGCACACCGATCTGGTGCAGTGTCAGACCCAGGGTCAGCCCGGCGATACCGCCTCCCGCAATCAGGACAGCCATGTTTTGCTCCTCGCTTTGACTGACGTCAATTATGTAGATTAGTCCGGTTAGCGATATCGTAACAACCCGAATCGAACCTGCCCCGCCTGGAGCGAGCAACGTGAATCAAGATCCGAGGACTATCCTGGACACCGAAGCCATGGGTCGCTTGCAAGTGATTGTCGTGGGGGTGTGCGTATTGCTGACCGCGCTGGACGGTTTTGATGTGCTGTCGATCAGTTTCGCGGCGCCCGGCATCGCTGACGAGTGGAATATCAGCCGTGCGACCCTGGGAATTGTGCTGTCAATGGAACTCATTGGCATGTCGGCCGGTTCGATTGTGCTCGGATCCGTGGCTGATTCCTTCGGGCGACGTCCGATAATATTTATCTGCCTGACCATCATGGCGACGGGGATGATTGGCGCGTCGACGGCAAACTCGATCGTCGCACTGTCCCTGTTTCGATTTTTCACTGGAATCGGTATTGGAGGAATGCTCGCATCGACGAACGCAATGGTTGCAGAATGCGCCAATGCCAGGCACCGGAGTCTTGCTGTCACACTGATGGCGGCGGGATACCCGCTCGGAGTCATCATCGGTGGGTCGATATCTTCCGAGCTCCTCATTCACTTCGATTGGCGTGCAATTTTCGTTTTTGGCGCCTGCGTAACGGCGATATTTATCCCCGTCGTCTGGATATGGCTCCCTGAATCCATCGGCTTTCTCATCAAGCAACAACCTGGCGGCGCATTAATGCGGGTCAATGCCACGCTCCGGCGCATGGGTCACCGCACTGTCGCGGCGCTGCCGGAAAAAGAGGTGCCCGGTGCAAGCCGGGCCAGTGTCGTGCAGCTCTTTTCCCCGCGACTGCGTCGCACGACAGCCCTGTTAACGCTGGCGTACTTTGCGCACATCATGACGTTTTACTTCATGCTGAAATGGATTCCGAAGATTGTCGTCGACATGGGTTTTGAGCCGTCGAAAGCCGGCGGTGTGCTCGTGTGGGCCAATGTGGGCGGGATGTGTGGTGCTGTGTTACTGGGGTTATTGGCTCGGCGCTTTGGCGTAAGAACGCTGGTCATCACATCGCTTGTTCTCGCTTTCGTCCTGGTATCGATCTTTGGCGCCGTGCCCGCGGACCTCGGCAGCCTGGCATTGATTGCCGCTGTCGCGGGATTCTTTACAAACGCGGCCGTGGTTGGGTTCTATGCGCTTTTTGTCGAGGCATTTCCTACCGAGGTTCGCGCCGGCGGCACCGGTTTCGTAATCGGCATGGGGCGCGGCGGAGCTGCGCTTGGACCAGTCATTGCAGGACTTTTGTTCGCCTCGGGACAAAGCCTGCTCGTTGTTGCCATCATGATGGGGGCTGGCGCATTGATCGCTGCGACTGCAATTGCTTTGCTACCCGGGAACGAATGAGTTTCGCTGTCAATTTTGCCACGCCTGAGAATAGGCCGGCCTTTGATCAAGCTTGCAATTTTCTCAATTCGTTTAGCAGCAGCTTTGGATTCGGCCGATCCATGATGAATCGCGAGAGTTTTGCATACCGTATGATGCCGTCCGCATCAATAATCAGTGCTGTTGGCCAGACCGTATCCGTACCGTATTCCTTGCGGTGGTCGTCGGGCACGCCGGCGAGTCTGACCAGGCCCAACTGCTTTGCCGCACTGAGCTGATCGTCCATCCAGAAATCGAATTCGACCTCAAAAAACTCAGCGACGCGTCGAGTGGTCTCGATAGGGTTTGGTGTGACGAAAATGAGCTTGGCTCCGAGTTCAATAATGTCCTTGTAGTATTGCGTCAGTTCTTGAACCTGCCTGGTACAAAACGGACACCAGTTGCCGCGGACAAAAAGCATGGCGGTCGGAGAGCCGACCAGCTGTGACGATCTGACCGGGTTGCCCTGATCGTCGAGCGCAGCGAAATCCGGCAAGCGCCGACCGGGCCGCAGAGCGTCAGGTACAGTTGGACCACGTTTCTTCTGGACAAAAAGCCAGACGAGCGTGACAAGCAGAATGACTGCTGCGCCGATAATCAAATAGATATTGGCCGGCAAATCTATCCTCCCAAAGAATGCAATAGACCCTGCGAAGTTGTCGGTTAATGTTCCGGTAAAGGCCGAGGATGACAGACCTTGTCCGTGGCCATAGTTTCGGTGGAGCTGACGAGTATAAACAATTTGTTAAGTTCACATATGATCGAAAGCGTCGTTCAAGGTGCGTAAATTGTCAGAGCAGGGTATACAGAGTCTGATGCATATCACTACATACGCAAAGGCCGGGTTTCAACGTATGCCCTGGGTCAACGGCGGAGGGGAAACAACAGAGCTGTATGCGCATGTAGCGCCAGGTTCCAGTCGTTTCCTTTGGCGTATCAGTATGGCGGATGTAACGGCGGCTGGCCCTTTCTCTCTTTTCGCAGGCTACGACAGAATTTTAGTGCTGATAGACGGTCGTGGGCTTAGCCTTGCCTGCGAGGATGGCAGTCAATGTGAGTTACAGGGACGCTACGATTTCGTTGAATTTCCAGGTGATATCACGACCTTTGCCACTGTTCACGACGGACCCGTTCGAGACTTTAACGTTATTGCGGATCGATCTCAGTTCAAACCGACGCTTTTAATCGTTAACAATGGCGACAGATTCCAGGTTGTGCCAGATACAAAATTTGTCACGATCTACGCGGTGGAATGCGATGTTGTGATTGACGCACCAAACCATGGCAGCCGTCGGTTGTCATCGGGTGATCTGCTTGTTGCCGAAGATCCCGATGTTGGCGATTGGAGCGTGTCCGATGGGGTCTCGATTGTTGTTCTACTGCATCCGGTTTGAACTGTTCCCTGGCGCCAGAATGGCGCGAATTCAAACACCAGGCCGTTCAGAACCGGCCATACTGTCCGCATCCAGATCCTGTCGCCGTTCGCCGGTGCGTTCATACACGGATTCGTGAACCAGTACGTTGCCAAACTCCCGGCGCTTGGTAGCGTGTAAGGCAATAACCCATGATTTTTCCGAGTTTTTCAAATTTGTCCCCCTGGACCTACGTCGTAATAGCACTCGTGTTAACGCACGTGACGGTCGCGTCTGTGACGATTTTCCTGCATCGCCACCAGGCGCACCGGGCGATCGAACTGCATCCCGCGGTGAGCCATTTCTTTAGATTCTGGCTGTGGCTGACAACCGGCACCGTCACGCGCGAATGGGTGGCCGTACACAGAAAACACCACGCCTATGTTGAGAGCGCGGACGATCCTCACAGCCCGCAGGTCAAAGGCATTTCGACGGTTGTGTTCCAGGGTGCTCGCCTGTATGTAAAGGAAGCCCGCAAGGCAGAGACGCAGGAAGAGTTCGGCAAAGGCACGCCTTGCGACTGGATCGAAAACAACCTGTACACCCGCTTCCGCAACGTAGGCCTAATACTGATGGCGCTGATCGACGTGCTGCTATTTGGCTGGGTCGGGCTGATCATCTATGCGGTGCAAATCGTGTGGATCCCGTTCTGGGCGGCAGGTGTTATCAACGGCGTCGGTCACTACTGGGGCTACCGGAGCTTCGAGACCGCCGACGCATCGCGCAACATCCTGCCGATCGGCGTCATCATGGGTGGCGAGGAGCTGCACAATAATCATCACGCTTACCGGCAGTCGGCGCGATTCTCGAGCAAGTGGTGGGAACTGGACATCGGCTGGCTCTACATCAGCCTGCTCGAACGGCTGTGCCTTGCCACGGTTATGCGTACAGCGCCGCGCACGTGTTTTGTCGCCAAAGACATCGTCGACGTCGCGACCGTGAAAGCGGTGCTTCGCAATCGCTACCACGTGTTGAAGCTCTACGGTGCGAATGTCATCGGCCCGGTGCTGCGCAAGGAACTGCGTGACACGCAACCGAGGAAGCACCTGCGCCGACTGCGCAACTGGCTCGTTCGCGAAGACCTGGACCTCGACGTCGCAGAACGCGAGGCCGTCGATGAGGTGCTGTCGGCGAACCAGGTGCTCCGTGCCGTGGTCGACTTCAAGGAACAGCTCAAGGCACTGATGCAGCCGACTATCGGCAAGAACGCGCGCGTCGCCCGGCTACAGGAATGGTGCGCCAATGCCGAGGCTACGGGCATCGGAGCGCTGCGCGAGTTCGCGATGCAGCTGCGTGGTTACAGCATGCGCCAGGCCTGAATTCCAGCAATCTGTCGGACTCAGGCGAACATGGCGAGGCGGGCAGCTTGGCCGGCGAGGTCGTTATCGAATACCGGCCGACCGATAGAAACATTCGGTCGGCCGGCTCTTTCTTTTGGCGGAGCTATGGACTGAAGCAGCTGAAGCTGAACGCGCCGTTCCAGTTGCGCGGCTGTTTTGGATCGAAGCCGGCTGCAAGCAAGAATGAGAAGCCAGGGGGTGGCGGTAATGGGCCGAGGCCCGACGACTGCTTGCTGACCATCGATAAAGACGTGCACGCGGCGGGCTCGTAGCGCTGCCGAAGCCACTCGTCACGAAAATAAATATTAGGAGCGGCAAACGGGCCCTGGGTTTTACAGTCCCGCTCTGTATAGATAATTTGCCCGCTTGAATCTAGTCCGCCCAGGCGACAGATTGGTTTGCTTGCAAACAGGTTGGGTGCGCAACTGATGTCGAAGGGGCCCATCGTGCAGACGGGATTCGTGATGCCTGCCGCGTTCGGCCTCAGCAGCATTGGAATCCGCAGTTCACCGCTTGGCGGGAATACGGACGGAATATTGACGGGTGCACCCTCGTAAAGATCGGTCGACTTGCGCAGCAGCAACAGGTTATCAGGAATCGGATCCGACCCATTCTTCGTCAAGACGATTTCCGCGTAGGCGGGTACGATACCGAGGTACGGAGTGACCCAGTTGTAACGCGCGTCCGATCCGCCGCTTTTGGTTGCCATATCCTCGATCGCGTCTTTCGCAATCTGTAGTGCTTGCTCGGCGATGACTGTGGGTATCCCAGTCTGCGACTGGATCTGTGCCGCAAGGTACTCAACGCCCTGATCTTTCAGATCCTCGAAGTTCGGCAGCGACGGGGGCATGCCCATCGAAGCAAGCCCGACCTCAATGCCGGTCTTGATAATTGCTCCACAGGTGACCGGGCCCTCGGTTTCAAGTGCGGCACAGGCTGCATTAAACGGAGGGATTGTGAGGCCCTTAAGTGCCAGATTGACGACCGCCTTCTTGATGTCGTCATACAGGTTCGCCAGGGCATCGACACCGTACGAAACCGCGGTGTAAATACCGGTTACCAGGTTCCCGAACGTGTTGGTAAATGCTGATAGAGGGTTGAAGCTGCCACCACCGCCACCCGATGGCGGATAGATCACGAAGGCCTGCTTGCGCTGCAGCTCCAGTCCCGGTGCGTTGCCCTGGTCCAGCAAGGCGCAACCGAGCGGATCCATTTGCCTCGCAACAATACCGGACCAGCCGAGCCTGCAATCAAACGGCGGCAACTTATGCGCTTTTGTCACGATGTACGCCCGCTGCGTGTAGCCTGGTATCAGCTTGCCGTTGGTATCCTGTTGCTTAAACGGCGGACGGTAGGAATGCTCGTTGCCCGCCTGTAACACAGCTTGCGGCGGGGGCACCGGGGGTATGTTGACTTGCTGCAGACCAACATCGTTCGCAAGCATCGCCCAGCCTGCGACCCCATCTGCACGCAGGTTGCAGGCCATTCCATCCACCCTTTTCGGGATGATCCGCAGATACAGAGGCGCGCCCATGGTAAGCAGCAGGCGATCCGCTGCATTGATTGGCGTTGTATTGCCGTCGCCACTGCTGGCCTCGTTCACTGCGGCTGCGCCAGTCGGCGCCAGCGGAAGGGCATCGCCATCCGGCGGATCGAAGATCTGGCCGAAAAGCGTTGAGAAATTGAATTCGCCAAGGTCGGTCCACCCATCCGGGTCAAGCGGAACATCGGCCCGCAGGACAATCCCGGAAGCCGGTTCATCGCAGGCGCCAAAATGGCCCTCGGTGGGAAAAGCCGACGTGGCAAGTTGCAGCTCACCGGAGGTCACATTGGAAAGGCCGCTGCGCCAGCGCAGGCTCCTGGTGGCACCACCTGTGCTCGCGTCCGCCAGCGAGAAGGTCGCGGCGCCGGTCCATTCGTCGGCAACCGGATCGAAAACCTCTATCTCGCTGGTTGCCGCAACGCCCTCGATACGAACATTGAGATCCCCCGGGGATACAAAGCCCTCGAAGGGCCCGCGCCAGAAAACGTAGCCGCAGGGGTTGGGTGGCGCGGCAATGCGCAATTGATGCAGCTTCGATCGCTCAAGCGCCGGCAACAGAAAACGAAAAACGTGGCGGTCCGAAGTGCGCCAGACCAGGGCACGTAATGGGCGATCAGGGCGACCGTCAGCCGGTACCGGATCGCCAAGGCTGATCGAAAACGGGCTGGCTTCAATCTGAAGTTGCTGGGGACGGATGTGGCAGCCGTTCAGTTCGACGGTCCCAAAGACCGGGGCGAAGCGAGAAAGCCTATGCGGATGCTCGACGTTACCGGTCGCCTGGGCGCTTGGTTGACCCGTCGTCAGGTTCAGCATGCCAAGAATCGCGAGCATCAATAGTCCGTTCTTGATCGCGTGCGGTGAAGTATTCATCGGGGTGCTCCAATTGACCTGGAATTCTTTGTTGAATCAATCGCTGTCAATAGGAGAAACGAGAAATACAGGCCGAGGGGACAGGAAAATTCTGGGCAAAGGGCATCGTCATCGAGTACGCCGATATCAGCGACTGCTTTACCAGCAAACCGCTTGCCGGGAGCGGTGGACAGGTCGACAATCATGGCGGGGTAAGCACGGATCAGTGCGATGGCTGAAAAGGGCAGAGGGCTACACTGGGAACAGGTTGAGCGACTTTTTCATGCGGCACTGGAGAAGCGGCCCCACGAGCGTGCAGCGTTTCTGGATGAGGCCTGTCACGAGAATCCCGCACTGCGCCAGGAACTCGAGGCCATGCTGACGGCGGATGCCGATGCCGATGGCGTACTCGATCATCCGCTGCCAATCGACGAGTATACGAACGAATCGCCACCGCTATTTCTTGCGAGTGGCGAGCAGGTCGGCCCATGGCGAATTTTGTCGGAGCTCGGTCGCGGCGGCATGGGCGTTGTATATCTCGCCGAACGCGCTGATGGCACTTACGAACAGCAGGTCGCACTCAAGGTAATTATTGGCGGTGTACTCGGCGTCGATATGGGACCACGGTTCGACCGTGAGCGACGCATTCTGGGGCGTCTGCAGCACCCTAATATCGCGCGGCTTATTGATGCAGGCACGTCAGCTGGAGGGGCACCGTTCCTGGTGATGGAACTGGTGCGCGGTGTGCCGGTCACGACCTGGTCAACGAGCAACAATCTCAACATCAAAGAGCGCTTGCAGCTGATCTTGCAGGTCTGCGATGCGCTGCAGCACGCGCATCGCAATTTGGTTGTGCATCGTGACCTGAAGCCCGGCAATATTCTCGTCGCCGGGGACGGCGCAGTACGCCTGCTTGATTTTGGTGTCGCCCGGTTAATGGCCGGCCCGGACGATGATGACATGATGCTGACGCGCGGTGCTTATGTCCCCTTGACGCCGCAGTACGCCGCGCCTGAGCAAATGAGCGACAACGTCATTACCACCGCAACCGATATTTTTTCGCTCGGTGCGGTGCTGTGCGAGTTGTTAAGTGACCAACCGCCGCGCGGCAAGGCTGCGGCTTCGCCGGTGGCGATGTTACAGATGATGGAACGTGCAATAGCGCCGCCAAGTTCGCACCGGGAATTGCCGAGCGCCTGGCGGCGACAGTTGCAGGGTGACTTGGATGCGATCGTGCAAAAAGCCACCGCGCCGGATCCTGCGAGGCGCTATGGAAGTGTCAGCGACTTCGCAGAAGATATTCGTCGCTACCTTGCACATGAGCCGGTCCTCGCGCGACCGGAGAGCCTCGCTTACCGCGCCGCAAAATTCGTACGTCGACACCAGGCGGGTGTCGCTGCGATGACCGCTATGGTCATCGCAATTGGCGTCGGTATCGCCACGACAGCCTGGCAGGCGCGTGAAGCACAGACGCAGGCCCACAAAGCAGAGGCGGTGAAAGAGTTCGTGCTGAGTCTGTTCGGGGGCGCCGACCCGGCAGAGGCGCTCGGCGAGGAGCTGACCGCCCGGCAACTGGTGGACGGCGGAGCTGATCGAATCCAGACAGAGCTTGCTGATGAGCCCGGCGTTCGGGCCGAGATCCTGACATTCCTGGCGGATATGTACGACAAGATGGATCAGGACGATCGTGCGATCGAACTCGTCAACGAAGCGCTGCTATCGATAACCACGAAGGACAGCATGGAGTACGCGAAAGCGCTGCTGGTGCAAGGCCGCATTCTCATCGGAAAAAGTGACGACGTTGATGGCACTGAGTCGCTCGATCTTGCACTGCCGATACTTCGTGCCCACGGTGCTGAGCTGGACCAGGCCGAGGCACTCGACCTCAAATCGATCGTGGCCAATCGCCAGGGTGATATAGACGCATCGCTGAACCTTGCCGAGCAGGCGCTCGCGCTGCGCCTCGCGCAGCTGGGCGAAGATCACGAAGAGGTGGCGATGTCATACAACAATCTTGGCGTGGTGATGCGAACCAAAGGCAACTATGCCGAGTCCAGGCAATACCATGAAAAAGCCCTGGATATTCGTCGTCGGGTTCTGCCAGAACTGCATCCCAAGACGGGACTGTCGCTCAATAATCTCGGTGCGCTTGAGTACGGCGAAGGTAATTTCGCCCACGCCGCAGAGTATTTCTCCGAATCGCTCGCTCTCAATCGCCAGGTCAACGGATCCGCTCACCAGGACACGATCGCTGCGCTGAACAATTTCGGCATCATGCAATTGCGCCTCGGAAAACTTGGGGAAGCACGTGAAACACTGACGGAAGTTTATGACTACTGGGTCGCGCAGGATAAATCCGAGCATCCGAACGCGTTGATTACGCGCATCAATATCGCAACGGTGCGACGTGCGGCGGGCGAC
Source organism: Proteobacteria bacterium UBA1844 (assembly GCA_002338615.1). Classification (GTDB taxonomy): domain Bacteria; phylum Pseudomonadota; class Gammaproteobacteria; order Steroidobacterales; family Woeseiaceae; genus UBA1847. Next base: position 21,282 of record DDIS01000178.1, read on the forward strand.
ATCGAATGGGCTCTTGCGGAATACCAGGATCTGGAGAAAAAGCTTGTGTCGATACTGGGCGCAGAACATCCGTTCGTCGCGGCAACGCTACATCACCAGGCACGGTGTTACCTGGAACTTGGTCGAATTGATGAGGCCGGAGAATTGCTTGCGCGCACGCTGGCAATACGCGACAAAGCCCTGGGTCCCGATCATCCTGATTCGGGAGAACTGATCCGCGACCAGGGAATGATTGCGCTGCTTCGTAACGATCTTGAATCTGCGCGCAGCCTGACCGAGCGTGCGATAGAGATGCAGCGTAGCAAACTACCCGCTGCGCACCCGGCGATATCGAGCAGCGATATTTTGCTCGGGCAAATCGCGCTTGCTGAAGGTCATACGGAGGCCGCTCTGACTCTGCAACGAAATGCGTTGGCAAATTTTGCGGCAATCCTGCCGCCGGAAAACCTGGAGCGCGCGCAGGCGCACTTCGAGTTTGCCCGCACACTCACCGTTGCCGGCGCGGCAGACGACGCGGTGTTGCAGTTCCTGGCGGCGCGTTCTGCAATGGCCGCACAATTTGGGGAATCGTCCTGGAAGGTGGCACGCGTGGACTACTGGTTGGCGGCCGCACTCAAGCTCCAGGGCAAGCAGGATGAGGCGGCGAACCTGCGCTTGTCAGCAAAGACGACAATTAGTGAGCAGCTACCTGAATATCATCCCGTGCGTCGGGAAACTCTGGTTGAGCACGCAACGTGAGTGGCGACATTACGCAACTTTTGAAAGCGGTCTCATCGGGTGATGATGGCGCGCTCGCCAGCTTGTTTCAGATTGTCTACGACGAGTTGCGGGCCAAGGCTCGCGCCCAGCTCGCGGGATCGATGCCGCAGACACTGGGTGCAACGGCGCTGGTGCATGAGGTCTATATCAAACTGACCGCGGGCGATTCGCCGGAGTGGAACGATCGCGCACATTTCTACGGTGTTGCAGCCAGGGCAATGCGTCATATCGTGATTGACCATGCGCGGGCCCGCAATGCCGCTCGCCGCGGCGGAAAGGCCGCACGGATGGATATGGATATTGCAGAATTCTCGTTGCCGGATGCAGCAGAGGCACTCCTGTCACTCGACACCGCGCTTGACGCGCTCGAAGAAAGAGACGCGCGCCTTGCACGCCTCGTCGAGCTGCGCTTTTTCGCCGGCCTGTCGGTTGCCGAATCGGCGCAGGCAATGTCGATATCGGAGCGCACCGTCAAGCGGAACTGGCGGCTTGCGCGCGCGTTTATCTATGCACAGACAGTTGAAGCGTAGCTCGAACGAGGGTAAGCATCTGCGCGGGGAGTTTCAGCGCCAGTTATTGATGCACTGCAAACCCGCTGGCCCCACGGCGGATCGTTTTCCGTTTAGTGGGTATGGATACAATTTACAAGAGGTACATGGCATGTGCAGCCCGGCGGTTTCAAAATCAATTTCCGTGTTCTTCCTGGCGTCCGTGTTTCTTGCCGCTTGCGGATCCGGTAGCGAGGGTGTGGCGAACGCAGTTGAGGAAGTGCATGCCTGCGATATTGTGCCGGGTGCGGAGGTCAGCCGAATCGCCGCAGGGGCGCTTATTGCATCGAACGTGGATTTGGAGCGGAACACCAGCAGCGACTCGTTCTCCCAGTGTACGCACACGCTGGACGGTGGCCAGCGGCGCGTGACGGTGCAAATTCGCAGGTCAGCCAAGCCGCTCGGCGTGTCGCAACAGGCGGACGCGGACGAGGCACGTGCAGAAGATGATGGCACCGGTTACGGGATACAGTTTGCCGAGGCGATCGAGGCGGCGCAAAGCATAAGCGACCTTGGTGACTTAGCCTATACGTTTGAAATAGGCGGGACCCAGCACGTCGTCGCGTACAAGGACAAGCAGATTGCAATACGCGTGTGGATGTCAATCGGGTCAGATAGCAAGGAGCGCGTGCTGGCAATCGAGAAAGCGATTGCACAGGCCGCCTTGGATCAGTTGGGATAACCGGGCCGGTAATATACTCCGGCCCCCTCGTCCAACGATCTCGCTCAGTTGCTATCGGCAACCGATGGCGTCAGTCGTTCCATGTGTTGTGGTTCCAGCACGAAGTAAGGCGTCGCAGGCTCGATACCCGGGGCCACAGCCATCGGCATGCGCTCACCCCTCGCTCCGAGCGATCGTATGAATCGATAGATGGCACGGGCATCGTCATCGTGCATCCGGTTAAGATTCATCCACGGCATCGGCGGTTTGCCCTGGCGCTCGCGTAGCATGACGACCCAGGCGTCTTCGTCAAGGTCCTGTGCAAGCAGACGGAGGTTGGACGCGTAAGAGGTCCCCCACGGACCGCGCCAGCCTATCGGCACACCCGTGAGCCATTCGGCTTCGGGAGTCGTGCCATTACTCTCCGGCCAGCTGGCCGTATGGCAATCGTTGCAACCGCTGATGGTGACCAGGTAGCGGCCTTTGTCAATGGAGCCGGAGTTTGTGTCTGCGGCTCGGGCCGAGTGCAGTGCGGCACCACCTGCAAGACTTACGAGCACGGCCAGCACTGTGCAGATTCCAATCCTCGTCATCGCAATTCCCCCCCGCTTGCTCAAAAAAATAATTCCAGGCTACTGCGTCGGGATCGACGCTTCGCTACGCTTCGTTAAACAGGTTCAGGCACTATTTCGGTCAGATGTCCGATTTGCATCGGGTTCCGGCGCGCACTATGAGCATCCATTCGGAGCACCAGCACAGGCTGCGAACGGCCTCGATAATACGCCGGCCGCCGTCTCCGTCAACTAAAATAATGCTTTAATAAACAAATCATTAAGAACAAATGCGGACATTTGCGCGGCAGCTGGGAGCTGACGGGGCGACCGACATTCAAGGTGGCAGAACTCGCTCAGGCTTCTTCTGCCCGAAAATGCAGCGGGTCACGGAGGTTCTGCAAAGACCGGTAGTAAAAGAGACGGTTAGGTCGCCTGGTCGTGAACCGGATTCTTTTTAAAAATTCGACTTCCTCAACGCTTATGTCTCTGCTTAGTACCGCGTCCTGCAGGAATTCGGTGAGCCCCGGCTCCTCGTCGCCAGAATCGTCAAAGTCTTTTTCAACAAATGAGAATTTTTTCGGGTGCCCCGGGACGAGCCGGCTATTGAGTACTATCTCCATATCAAAGGTCGAGAGGTCAATATCCCAGCGCGCAATCAGCGGCTCCAGAAAGGAAATGCAGTCTTCGTTTGACACATTGAAGATATCGGTATCGAGAAAATCCAGGATGATGACTCGCATCTGTTCGTAGCTTTTGCCGCTGAGTCGGGCAAGCTCGTGGAGCCAGGTAGGATTGTCCAGCTCCAATCGTGCGACACGGCTTACGACATCGAGAAGTTTCTGCGTGACGAGCCGCTCGAGTTCACCGAACGGCTGCCTCTCGAATATCGACTGAATCTGCTTATGTCGGGCGGGTACGCATTTCTGCAAAATCAATTCGCGCGTTTTCGTAAGCAGGGCGCCCTGTGGTTCCACGTAAACGCGCCGGTATTCGTCCAGTCTCTGCGCGCGGGCCAGCTTCGCAAGCTCTCCGTTCGAGAGTTTCAGAAAGTCGCTCATCTTCTCGTAGATGTCGGTTCGATCCGGGGATGGTGGCAATTTCTTCCGCGTAAGCAGCTGGGATATATAGGATTCGGTCACTTCGGCGGCGGCGGCCAGGTCCTTCTGCTCGAGGCCCAGCTCCTGTAGGCGTGTTTTGATTGCCAAACAAAGGTCCATTAATCGTCCCCCTCGATTTATAAAAAGAGTTAACTGTGGAAATATTCTCAGATGATACTTGACTAATCAAGTAAATTTACTAATCATAGTTAATGGTGTAAGCGGCCTTTAGACACAATGAACTAAAATAGTTATATGAAGTCATATCCAGCCGTGAACAAGGACGTATTCGCGGTAAGTCATTTGGACAGCAAGGCAAGTGCTACGAGCAAATTTGACACAGAGGTAAAAATCATGAGCAAAGAACAAAAGAGCAACAGAGAGACCAAGAAATTGCCGAGCATGACGCCAAAAGAGAGGAAGGCAGCGAAGAAAGCGAAGAAAAACCAAAGCGGTCGCATGGGCGAATAAGTCAGGCAGCGTCAGAGCCGGCGCTGCTCGTTTCTCGCGTTTGAATCAACCTGGCACCTTTTACCGACGATTGACTGATACACTGGCAGGCACACATGAACAATGTAACCGCGACTCGCGGTCAATCCTACGAGATCGTTTCGATTCGGTCAGCAGAGCCTCCGCAAGGCATGGAAGGTTCCAACTGGCACCGCTATGTCATCTCGTTTAATGGCGATGACAGGATCGAGGGATGCAGGCCAGGCAGCATGTCTGTTGTGACTCGCGCGGTGGAGGAGATTGTTGCCCAGTTGAACGAACGGCACGCGGGCAAAAAGGGTCGAGTCCAATTGATTCCGACCCCATCCAAGACAGCCAAAAGCAGCGCAAGAAAAACGTCGTCGTAGCTGCGGTAACCGCGACCCTGGCTCGCGATGTTGGCGGAAGCGATTCGCGCCCGCTACTTCGGTAGCTTCACTGGCGAGACAAAACCCGGCGGTTTGACGGCAAGCACGGAACATTGCAATTGCTCAAGAATCGCTTCTGCGGTATTCCCTATGAGCCAACCCGCGATACCAGTCCTGCCGACCGTACCCATGACCACCAAATCAGCGCCCAACTCTCTTGCTTTCTCGGGTATGGCCGTGGCGGCTACCCCCCGTTGCAGATGGAATTGCGGAGAAATATAGTCCCCGACATCTTCGCCAATACGCTCGATCAGCTGTTGTCGTAAGAGATCAAAAGTGCTTTCGTGACTTGAACGCACATCTTCAACATAGGTAAAACTTGCTTTCTGCGGACCTTCCGCCCATCTGCGCAACATCGCCTCTGCCGGGGCATCCCAGACATGAATCACATGCAGCGCAGCGAAGTCAGAAAGTGCAAGGGAACTGGACAGACCGAGTATCTCTTCGTTGAAGTTCTGTTCCGTTGTGTCAGGCGTCGACAGATCGAAATCAACGGCTGCGAGTATGTGCTCGTATTTCGATTTTTCCCCGGAGCGTGTTAACCAAACAGGACACGGACAGTTGCGCAGCAACTGCATGTCGTCGCTACCGAACAGTCTTTCGATGAAACCCGGGTTTTCCGCTGGTTTGATCAACAGGTCATGACCGTCGCGCAATATGACACGAATAGCCTCCAGATACTTCTTGCCAACCAGTACGTTCAAACGGATCCGCAGACCCTGCTTGTGAGGCTCGATCAGCGCTTCGAGCTTTGCGCGGCGCTCGTCTACAATACTTGCCTGCAGCCTTTTGTCCATCGAACCGCTGCGTGCCGCACCGGTGCCCGCCGTAATGACCGGGACCACATCGATGACCGTAAGGTCCGCCTGGTTGCTTTCCGCCAGCGAAATGGCCCGCTTGATCGAGGCGTCTTCAGCCACGGTACCTTCGGACAAATAGAGAATGTTTTTAAATAATTTCATCCTGATTTACCTTGTCTGTTTTAATCTACCGGAGTCGTATTGGCCAGCAGTGGTCGCCGACTAAATTTTTTGTGGCTTGCCCAACTTCCTTTCCAGCACCGGCTGATAGCTCCAGCTTCTTACGCCTTGAATTGTTTCGTCGATTTGATCTTTCGATACATTGAGCATTTGTAATGCAATAGCGCCGATCTGCAAACTCGACTCAATTGTTTCCGGATAAGCTTCGATCGCACCGGCAGCAATCAGGCGCTTGCTCGTATCGACATCTCGTGCCCGCACGATCGTCGGTACTTGCGGGCAGGCTCTCTTGATATACGAGATCGCACCAAACGCCGTGCTGGCGTTGTCGACGGCAATCACCACCAGGGACGCCCTTTCTACATGGATCGAGGATAGCAAGCCAGGATTGGCAATGTCGCCGAACCAGACCGTATGCCCCTCCGCCTGCCCCTGAGCCACTCGGGCTGGATCGGTATCAAAAGCTACAAAAGGAATGCCACAGGAGTGCAACAGTACGGCGATGGTATGGCCCATGCGTCCATAACCACCGACCACCACTTGTCGTTCGGGCGCCTCATGCAATGCTGGCGCGTCAGGCGTTGTTGCGGGAGGCGTCCTGGTCAACCAGGTCCCGATAGCGTCATTGAAGCGGATCAACAGAGCGCCGCCGACCATGGACAGGAGCACGGAGCTGATGGCGATCTGCCCCAGCTGCATGGCAAGCACGCCGGCATCGAGCGCAATTGCGATGAGGGCGAGTCCAAATTCACCACCCACGCTCAACATCAGTCCGGTTCGCCAGGCCATGCGGGTGTCGATCCCTGTGATTCGAATCATGCCCGCGACTATCAGTGTCTTGCTCGTAATTATCAGGAGTGCGCCCAACACGGCCCAGTACCAGATTGGAGGTAGTGCCGCCGGGTTGAAGCGCATGCCGATGCCGATAAAAAACAGGCCCAGCAGGACGTCCCGAAACGGGCTGATACTTGACTCTACCTGGTGGCGAAACTCCGTTTCACCCAATACCATACCGGCAATAAACCCACCGAATGCCAGTGACAAACCCAGGCTATTGGTAGTCCAGGCGGCGAGCAACGCAACGAGCAATACGGCCAGGCTGAAGACTTCAACCGATCTGCGCTCGGATATTAAATGAAACAGCGGGCGCAGCAGCCAGCGACCGACAAAGAAGACAAGTGCGAATGCAAGCACGGCTTTCGCGAGGGCCAAACCCAGGGTTACGGCCAGCGCATCCATGGAAACCGACATGCCCAGTACGGGGATCACCACCAGAAAAGGAACGGCCGTGACGTCCTGAAACACGGACATCGCCAGTCCGAGCCGGCCATGCTGAGTGTTTTCCTCGCCCTGCTCGGAGAGCAGGCTGCTGATGATTGTTGTCGACGATTGCGCGTACACCGCGCCGAATACGAATGCGACCGTAAGCGGAAGCCCTGCCAGCCACATCACGAACCCGACCAGCAAAGTGGTAAACGCGACCTGCCCGGTACCCAGTCCCAGAACCCGATGTCGCAGTGCCTGCATTTGCGGCAAAGAGAAATTCAGACCAATGGTGAATAGCAGGAAAACGATACCGAACTCGGCCAGCGCTTCCAGCCCCGGCATCGAAACAACCGGCCCGATCGTGTGCGGCCCCAGCACAATTCCTACCAGTAAATACCCCAGGCTGGTCGGAATATGCAGGCGCTGAAAAATTACGACGATAGCGATTGCCGTGACCAGGAGCAGGATGATCTGGAGGAGATATTCCATCATGTCACGGCATCACCATTAGTCAGCGCTAGATACGGGTCGGACCTTGGAAAGTAATTGAATTCTTTAAAATTGTTTAGCTCGAGCGCAACAAGATCGTCCCTATCTCGGCATTTTGCATGCAAAATCGCGACCTGACGGGAACCAATGGCGAGCCCTTTTTTGCCAACACTATATGCTGTTTTTGACCTTGAGGTTGCTCGTTTAGTCGTGAAATACGGCATGAAGTTGGACGTTTCTTGTTGTAAATCAAAGAGAAGCCGAGGTCCGACCCCCATCATTGCCTGGCGAGTAAGTCTGCGAATAGCCTGGCCTGGTAGCGCTCGTCGTTGTCGAGTGATGCGGCGAGCCTATCCAGTCGATCGATCAGTGCGGTGTCGCGCAATTCGTAGGCCAGCATCTGCACGGCAAGGAACGCATGTTCGGCGCTGATGTAGTCGAGAAACTCGCCATCGGCACCAAGGCTCAGCAGCTCCTGAAGAATCGATTCGGCCTTCCTGTCGATGCCTTGAGATTGCACCCGCTCCTGCATCTGGGTCAGCAGCGACTCGATAGATCTCGCGGCGGCGACGGTTTCTTCGGCGCCCAGGCCTCCGGCGGCATGCAGGCGTTCCAGCGCCGCTTCGTAATCGTTCGCATCGTCCGGGAGCGCCGCACGCGCGATAGCCAGAATCATCACGAGCGCGCCATCGTTCAGGAACGGAACGCCTGGACCTGCACCACCGTGTCGCGGCAATGCGCGCCAGTCGATTTTTTGCATGCTGCGGTGACAAGCGTGGCAATCGTACAGGCCCAGTTCCGGAAACAGGCGATTCGCGTCCAGCGTGCGGCCCATTACGAGCAACATGCGTTGCCGACCTTCCTCGAGCAGCCCGGTAGCCCATGTGTCGATATGACGTTCCTCGCCCTTGCGCCCGACATAGTCGGCATCGACAAGATAGTGAGGCTGGCGTCCGGCCTTATTCCACAGCTCTGAAAAAGTATCGAGTTCGAACGACAGTCGCGGGTGGCCGGCCGCCATCAGGCGATGGGTCGCGAACTTGTCATTTGTGCCGAGATGGCAAGACAGGCACAAGGTCGCACGCTGCTCGATTTTTGCCGTCGGATACATATGGGCGCTGCGATCGGTGCCGTTGTAGTGCGTCGCCAGCCACTGCTCTGCACCGCCGTGGCAGGCTTCACAACCGACGCCATCGGATACCTGGAATTTTTCGCCATGCTGTTCCGCCGGTACGTTATCCGCATGGCAGTCAAGACACATTGACGCCTTGACCGGCGAACCGAGAGCCAGGCGGGCCGCCATCGCCTTCGAGGCGTCGCTACGCAGCGTGTCAAAGGAACGAGAATGCGGGTCGCTTTGTGTCCATACCACGTATTCGTTCTGTTGCACCGTCACACCGTCGCGCGGAAACGTCGAGCCGTGACACTGTGAGCTGGCGCAGGTAGCGACGCCCATATGTTTGGCCGTCGATTGCTGCGGCAGCGGCTCCA
>DDIS01000178.1:30162-35606 GCA_002338615.1 Proteobacteria bacterium UBA1844
CTGGCCGATACCGCCAGTTGCGAACACGCGAGCACAAGGCCAGCGAGTAATTGCGTTTTCAGCCGGCGATTATTTGTCGGTGACATACCAGGGTCTTCCATCAGCATCGAGATACAATTTCTGCATTTCATCGAGCGTTAAAGGGCGCGAGCCTTTGCGGCCGAACACGGCAATCTGGCCGCCAGTCTCGTCGACGCCGCGATCGCGATCGAGGCCTTTCGACAGGGCCAATGCATCGCGGCTCGTCGCGTAACTGGCGATGAGTTCGGGCACCGGTTGCGGGCTGAAGCCATAAAAATTCGGCTGCGAATCCGGTGAGGTCAACTGGATGACTTTAATGCCGTTACGTCCATCGGCAACGTAGGCGAACAGCGACGCATTGGTCGAGCCGACTACAACGTCACGAGTGTCCGATAACGCGCCGTCGGCTGAGAACATCTGCAGTAATTTCGGTTGCTCGGCATGCCAGACATCGACTATGGCCAGTCCCTCGGCGCCCGCCGCAACGTACGCATAGCTGCGCGCAACATAAATACGTTGCGCATCCTGCAGTGGCACCAGCGCATTCGGAAGCAACTTCGGGCCATTCGGATCCGTCACGTCGACTACGCGCAATCCTTGCTTGTCCGTAACGAACAGGTAGCGGAACTGCAATGCCGATGCTCGCGCATCATTGAGTGGCACAACGCCGGCGAGTACCGGTGCCAATGGCTTGTCGAGGTTGACAACGATCAGTCCCCGGTCGGCAATGACGTAGGCAAAATAGCCGCCAATCACGATATGCCGGGCACCGTTCAGAACGCCATCGGGATTCCAGGTGACGGCACGTTGCAGAAAATTATTGTTGACGTCGCCATCAGCAAAGGTATTTACATCCGTTAGAATCAGTCCTTCTTTCCGATCGCTGATCAGTGCGTAGTTGTAGATCGGATGAAACGGCTGCTCGAGATTGTCGACGCGCATCAGCTCACCTTTGTTGCGCGATGGGTCGATCGGTTGATTGGTCGGCAACGCAACACAACTTGCATCGCTTGTTTTCAACAGAGAATCCTGTCCGAGCTTGCTAAACGGCGCATCGACGATGCGCTGGCTGAATCCCTTGTTGGCAATATTCGCGACATCATAGACTCGCAGCCCGCGCCCGCTTTCGGCGGCATACAGGTACTCACCACGCAATTGCAGACAATGCACCGGGTTGCCGGAGTGGCTGTGTGCCGTTTGCAATACACGATCGTGGTCGAGGTGTTGCTGGTAGTTGTCGGGATACGCATAACGTTGCAGGTAGCTGCCAATCACTGCCTGCGGTTCATCCCATTCGGTCACTTCCGTGGCGAGCACGCCGTCGTCCATGCCTGCCCAGGCATTCAGGCCAATGAAATTGAGAAAGTTCGTGCCTTGTGCCAGTAGCTGTGCCATCCATGCATTATTGCCACCGTTCTCGCTCAAGTGACAGCTGCTGCAGGTTTTGGTCTCGGTCTTGCGCACCGTGTGTGGGAAATGCGGGTTCATAGCTTGCGAACTGTAGCCGCTCGCAGATATCGGAGCTTGTTGCGAGTAGATATGTTCGCGATTCGCATTCGTCGACGACAACACGAGAGCCGATGATGAACGTATCGGTGCAATCTTGCCGTCATTTACGGGGCCGCGTCGCCCCAGCATGAATGTCTGGTCACGTGCAACCTGCGGATTGTAGGTTGCAAAATTCCGGGATTCGCCGCCTTCGTAGTGATGCTTTTCCGTTTTTTGATTGGCTTCGATCGGCAGGTGACAGCCGGCGCAACTCGGTGTCCACGACGTATGGCAGGCATAGCACTCCATCTCTGCATCGTCGTGCGCGAGACTTGCGGCCGGCACGTCGGTACCCCATTTCTGCGTCGTGACATCCGTGCTCATCAGTTTTGCGCGCGCCGCTTTCGGATTGTAGTCGCCGGATTCCGGATCCACGCTGTCCTTAACCAGCGACAGGGCCCATTCAAGCTCCGGGTCCAGCACGGAGCGCTGCATCAGTCGATCCCCTTGCCACTCGAAGCGACGCTGGCCGTCGGCATTGCGAAACAAGCGCATGTCGGTGCCACCCGGCGGTGCAGCCGGCCCGGACGTGCGCAAGTCGGGATACGCCTTTGCCGTACCGTGACAGTCCTGGCATTCGATCTCTATTGCGCTCGCAACCTCGCCATACAGATGCCCGTTGCCATGATTGTCCTGGGAGAAGTGGCAATCGACACAATGCATGCCGGCGTCAAGATGTACCGACGACATATGCACCGCTTTGTCGAATTTGTCGGGGTCGTCGTTTGCCACGATGTTGTCACTGGCATCGAGGAGTTGCCCCTCAAGATTGCGTTTTTGTACCGCGCGGAAGTTCCAGCCGTGACCGTGGTAGTCGGCGAACTGTGTATCTTTCAGTGTCGGATTGAGGTCGGTCACGTTGCGCAGGAAATCGAGATCGGCCCACTTGCCGCGTACGACTGCGCCTTCCGGATTACGATCGAGCAACGCCCGTTCCTCGGCGGCACTGAGCTCCTGTTGTTGCTCTGGCCACATGGATGGTGCATCGGATTCGTAGTCCCACATCGTGTATCCAAGGTACGAATTCATAAACATGTTGGGTTGATGCATGTGACAAACCATGCATTGGCTGGTCGGAATACTGCGCGTAAACGCATGGGTCAGCGGGTGGCCGGATTCCTGCTTCGGCACCGTCGGATCGACACTGACGGTCATTCCGTCACGGCCGTTCGCGGCATACGGCCCGGAATGCCGGGGATCCCGGTCGTTGGCATAGATCACGTGGCAGGACGCGCAACCCGAGGAGCGATAGTCGCCGGGCTGATCGTTGGTGCCGAGAAACCAGGTCAAGGGGTCATTGAGGCGGGTTTTCTGCAGGTTCAGGAGGGGAATGGCGATGCGCCCGCCCGTACCGGCACCGCGATTCGACTGGCGATTGTCGGGTCGGCCCGGTTCCTCCAGGCGCTGAATCGTACCTGCAACATTCGGCAGGCCGGTTTCCGGAAACAGGTTCGGGATGTTGCGCCCACCCTTTTCGAACACGCGAAAAATATCCGCCGGTGGTACCGATTCCCAGGGTGGCACGGGCACGAGACTCGGCAATACGCCGTGCCGTTCTGCAATTTCGGGTGGCAGTTTCGAGCCCGTGATTCGCGCGGCCAGGCCGTCGGTCGTGTATGCCTCGCCGAGGATGTAGTTCTTGTACGGCAATATGCCGTTGTTGTACGACGCGCCGCCGAGAAACATTGCACCCGTTGCCATGAGGCTGCGTACATTCGCGTCGATGATTTCCTGGTGGCAGGCGCCACAGGCTTGTTCTGCAACGCGATAGTCGGACGGGTTAACGAAGCGAACAAATTCGGGGCTCTCGCGATTTAGCAAGGTGTACGAACGCTCCGGATTGGCGCTGGACGGGAAGCGCCAGTCATCCGGGTACAACGGTTGCACATGTGCACGCGCAACTACTTGACGATAGACATCGCTCGTCGGTGCAATACCGCTCGCGCTCTGCGCCGCATCGCCGCCGTGGCAATCGGTGCAACCCAGAACAACTGCGGGGTTAAGGTGCATGGTGGCTGAGTCCGATGCCGAGTGGCAACTGCGGCAGCCGGAACTCTTGGCGTCCGCATCAACCTGTGCCTGCAACGGCGGCGCGGCTGGCGTCACGGCGTAATCGATCTTCTGCGCGTGCGGTGCATCAGACGCCAGCGCGTCGGCAGACAACAGCACTGCGAGAACGCTCAGGAATATTATTTTGGCGTCTGACATGCGCATTCAGTAGGCCAGGACCAGGTTGGCCAACAACGAGAACGGGACATCGTTGCCGTACAAATCCCGGTAACCGCGCCCGGGCAGCAGTGCCGATGCCGCCATGCGAATAATGATGTTCTGCGATGTGAACGGTCGATACAGCACTGCGAACGACAGATCCTGACCAATATCCTTATGCACATTGCCCTGATTGCGTGCGCTTTCGAGAGCGGCAGTTTGGTCAAACCATAGTTGATTCAGGTTCACCGAGGCGCGCCACTTCGGCGTGATATCGAAGTCGCCTCCCGCGCCAACCAGTAACAAGCCAGGGTTCGTAAAATTCGTTTGTCCCTGGAACTTCGACGAACGCATCGAGTTCAGCACGCCGTTGTCGCCGGACAGAGTGACACGACCGCCGCCGATCAATGGTACGGCCTGGCGTATCCAGAAGCTGGTATCCGCACCGGCGATCAGTGGGTTCTCGAAGATCGCATCGTAGCCTGTCGCGCGATCATCGTAGGGGTCATCATCGCCGCTACCATACAGCACAGTCACGCGAGCACGAATCCAGTCGAAGTCGCGTGACAGCTCCGCAGCAAAAAATGCAGCTCGAATATCGCTGCGTGCGTCCACGAAGGTCGACGCCGATTCGGAACCCGCGACGAAGTAGCCGGATGCACTGAGATTCCAGCGACCGATATGGCCGTCGCCGTTTAGCCCAAGGTAGGTTACATCGTATTGTCGGCTTGTTTCCATGCCAAGCGCAGCGGGGCGCACGCGAAAACCGTTGTCGTCAATGAACGGCTCCCCGTCTTCGCGGTTGCGATTGTACGCGAGGACGAACTGTGACGAAAAGCCCGTAACGGGAAAGTCCTGTCGGTACAAATTGAACAGCAATACGTCGTCATCGCGCAGCGCATCGGAAAGGCTGTTTTCAGTAATGTCGTTCAAGCCGCTGTTCGTGTCTTTTTCGATGCGGCGGAACCAGCCGAGATTGTATTGCCAGCGATTGTTATCGCGCGTGCCAAACAGGCGTATGCCGAGCGGGCTGTCCTGAAACAGGAAGCCGCGAAAATCGGCCGTGATCGGTTGTATGCCTACCCGCAGGCTGTCGAAATCGTAGTGTTCACTGACATTGCGCAGATGCTTGTCGATAAACAAGCCCTGGATGCCGAGAAAAGCTTCGCTGCGCGTGGTGCCCGACGTACTGTTGGCTTTCAATACGCCGGCTTCGTCAACTCTCGCACGTGTCAGATTGAGCACGGGCATAAACCGAAATTCAATATCGGGTGGCCGAAAGACGGTATCGCCTTTGTACACTACAAACTCTGAAATCAGGTTTTCCGTGAACACGGACTGGCCGGGCTCGCCCAGCGTGTCCAGTGCCCCATTCTGCGGCGCAGTGGCAACGGCCACGGGCGTTGGGCGGCTGCGTTGCTCGAAGGTCGAGTCCGATATCAGGCTGACGGATACAAACCAGTCTGCGCCAAAGGCCGGGCGGTCTGCTTTCAACAGGTTGTTGCCCTGGTATGGATTCAACCATTGCTCGTCATAGCCGAGCGATGAAACGATGCGCCATCGGTCCGGCACAGCCGAGAAAGCGGGCAGTTCACTCCAGGTGGCCGGCGCCAGACCTTGCGATGTACAAAGCGTGTTGGCAGGCACCGGGTGGCCCGGCCGCCGCC
>DDIS01000182.1:0-4177 GCA_002338615.1 Proteobacteria bacterium UBA1844
CGAACGTTCGGCGACCGGAACTGAGTCTGAACAGCGCGATATGGGCGACGGAGCCTCTGAATCTCATCCAGGTGACGCTGCACGGGATCTCGACTGACGACGGTTTGCCGAATGTGCTGATGCCAGGATTCGCCGCAGCCCTGAGTGACGAGGACATCGCCGCGCTGGCAGCCTATTTGCGCGCAACGCAAACCACAGAGCCGGCTTGGCCGGATCTGCAACAGCGCGTGTCCGCACTTCGCCAATGACTGGAGCAGCCTGGAATCATGACTGATTTTGTGTTGAACGGCCGACAGATAGCGCTTGATGTGCCACCTGAAACGCCCCTGCTGTGGGCCATACGTGACGAGGCCGGACTGACGGGGACCAAGTTCGGATGTGGTATCGGCATGTGCGGCGCGTGTACGGTCCATGTCAACGGTCGTGCGACACGCTCCTGCATCACTTCCCTCGGTGCCGTCGAGGGTACTCGCGTTACGACCATCGAGGGGCTTGATCCGAACGACTCGCACCCGCTGCAGCAGGCCTGGGTCGAACTGCAGGTGCCGCAGTGCGGATATTGCCAACCGGGCCAGATCATGCAAGCGGCAGCCATGCTGGTCGATTTTCCGAATCCGAGTGACACGCAAATTGACGCGGTCATGCATGGCAACCTGTGCCGGTGCATGACCTACAGCCGGATCCGCAACGCGATAAAGTTAGCTGCAAGAGCAATGCGCAGCGAGGCCGACGATGAATAGTATCGGGACCCTCAAGGGCAAACGATCTTGGCAGACAGCAAGTCAAGCGAACATTTCCCGCCGAGGCCTGCTCATCGGGTCCACAGGCGGTCTTCTGACGCTGGCATTTGCACGGTCCGGGCTGAGCCTCATCAATCCGGCGCAGGCCATTGAGACCCGCGTCTTCGAGCCGACTATCTGGTACGAAATCGGCTCTGACGGCCGTATCGTCGTCAATATCGCGGAAGCGGAAATGGGACAACATGTCGGCACAGCGCTTGCACGCATTGTCGCCGACGAACTGGAGGCCGACTGGGCGCAGGTCAAATTGCGGCATGTTGACAGCGATCCCAAGTGGGGCCTGATGTTAACGGGTGGCAGCTGGTCGGTGTGGTCGAACTTTTTGCCGCTGAGCCAGGCCGCAGCGGCCGGTCGCAAGGTGCTAATCGACGAGGGTGCGCGCCTGATGGGCGTCTCGGCCGCCGGGTCACAGGCGCGCAACAGCCGCGTGACGTCGGGAAATCGCTCGATCAGTTACGCAGAGATCGTCAGACGGGGCGAGATCAGCCGCAGCTTCAGCGCCGACGAGCTCGCAGCCATGCCGCTCAAACCGGCGAGCGAGCGACGCCTGATCGGCAAACCCTCGCGTGCGCTGGATATTCCCGCGAAAACGAATGGACAAACCCGCTATGGCATCGATGCCCGGGTGGACGGCATGGTTTACGCGCGACCGCTGATACCGCCCACGCGTAACGGCTCCCGCATCAATTCCGTGGACGATGCCGCGGCCAAATCGGTGCCAGGCTACCTGCGCACACTGGTACTGGATGATCCGAGCGGCACAGTGCCCGGATGGGGCATGGTCATCGCAGAGTCGTTTCATGCCGCGAACACGGCGGCCGGCCTGGTCAACGTGGACTGGACGCCCGGCAAGACGGCCAATGTCTCGGAGGCAGACGTGCTGGAACACGGACGTCGCCTGATCGGCGACGCCGGAATCGGTGGCCTGGTCGTCGATGAGCCGGGGGTTGACGACGCTTTTGCGGCAGCGGATGCCATTTTCGAGCAGAGCTATACCACCGCCTGCGTGCTGCATTTCCAGCTCGAGCCGGTCAATGCACTTGCCTTCCAAACGGACGGCGTATGGGAGATCCATACGGGTAATCAGTGGCAATCGCTGATTATCCCGGTATTGGCCAAAGCGCTCGGGGTGACCGAGGACAAGGTCGTGTTGCGCACCTACATGATCGGTGGTGGCTTCGGACGTCGACTGAATGGTGACTATGCGGTGCCCGCCGCCCTCGCCGCCCAGGCTCTAGGCCGCCCGGTCAAAATGGTCCTGACACGGGAAGATGATTCCCTGTTCGATTCCATCCGCTCACCGTCGAATCAGTTGGTGCGCATGGCCTTCGATTCCGAGGGTGGCGTTACGGCAATGGAACATCATGCGACCGCTGGCTGGCCGACCCAGGTCATGGCGCCGGCTTTCATGGGCGAAGGAACAAATGGCAAGGAATTCGACCCGTTTTCCATCCATGGCGCCGACCACTGGTACAGCGTCGGAGCGCACCGGCTGCGCGGCATATCGAACGATCTTGCCAACGAAACCTTCCGGCCGGGCTGGCTCCGTTCCGTGGGCTCGGGTTGGGTCAACTGGGCTCTCGAGAGTTTCATGGACGAGGCTGCGCACCGGTCTGGCATCGACCCCATCGAGTTTCGGCTGGGCCTGTTGACGGCCAAAGGCAGGAACAGCGGTTCATCACCCAATTCGGTTGGTGGCGCCGCTCGGCAAGCCAATGTGCTGCGCCGGGTGCGCGAAATGTCCGGCTGGGGTGAGCCGCAAGCGACGGACGCCGGCCTGGGAGTGGCGACCAGTTTCGGTCAGGAGCGCGCTTCGCCCACCTGGACCGCCTGTGTGGCACGGGTGCGCGTGGATCGCTCGAACGGCATCGTGCGGCTGGAAAAGCTGTTCCTGGTGACAGATGCCGGCACGATTATTCATCCCGACGGTGCCGTTGCCCAGGTCGAAGGAGCCGCGTTGTGGGGTGCCAGCATGGCGCTGCATGAGGGTACGGAGCTCGAATCAGGCAATGTCCGGGACACCAATCTGAATAGTTACACGCCGCTGCGTATGCGGGACATGCCCGAGTTCGAGATCGAGTTCATCGAGAGTTCCGAAGTACCGACCGGCCTCGGCGAGCCAGCTACCACCATTGTTGGACCTGCCATCGCGAACGCCATATTCAGCGCCGTCGGCGTTCGCATGCGCCATCTGCCCATTCGCCCGGAAGCCGTACTGCGCGCACTCCAGGCCTGAGCATGCCGGTAACACGTATGTCGATGCGCGACGCGATGCAGCTGTGAACGAATGGTGCGGTTATTGCTCGTGAGTTTGCTTTTCATGCCTGGCGTGAGGGGTCGGTCAACGGCTCGGCCAACTCTGTCATGCGTGGAATTGCGCTCGCTGGCAAAACGCTGGTCTGCCGCTCGATCATGCGCCGAACCACGGGCTTACCGGGACCACGATGAAGAATGTGGACGCGTTCCCAGACGACGGCGTCGCCCTCGGTAGTGCGCTGATTTTGCCGGACGTAGTCGAGCCATGTCGGGCTATGGTAACGCTCGATCCACAATTCCGGTTCCGACAGGTCGCGAAGCAGGGACCAATGCCGAGCTCCGTCCCGACGCCGGATGCGCTTTAGATCACTCATCGCTGCGAGAAACTCGAGCACGTCATTGTCATGAATCAGGTACTCGATTGTGACAACGACGGGACCGCTGCGCGGCTCGATCGTGAGTGAGATCTCGGGCACTTTCCAGCGCAGCAAAGGATCGAGCCTCAGTTGCTCGGTCTGGGGCAGGCTGAACGGCCATCCCAATGCAACACAAAGTAGCAGCACAAGTGTCGAACTCAGCAACGCAGGCATGATTCCCAATTGTCCGGTGAGCCAGCCCCAAAGCCAGCTTCCTCCGGCCAGGCCGGCAAAGATCGTCATCTGATACAGTGACAGTGCGCGCCCAACCACCCAGCGAGGTGCTGACGTCTGTACGGTGACATTGAACGTTGCCAGCGCGAGCACCCAGCCAGCACCACACAGAAGCTGCGCCGCCATGGTTACCAGTACCCAGGAACTGAACGCTGTGACCGCAGTGGCCACGATAAAAGCGAGAAGTGCAACGCGCACGATCGATTCGTTGGACATCGTTCGTCGTAGCCGGGTTACAAAGAACGCGCCACCCACAGCACCGGCGCCGAACGCGCCCAGCAACAACCCGTACGTGATCGAATCGCCGCCGAGGAGATCCTTGGCAATGAGCGGCATTAGCGCAATGAGTGCACTCGCACCGGCACCGAAAACGAATCCGCGCAACAGGGTGGACTTGATGTTCGGTGACATTGCAACATAACGAACACCGGCCAGCACGGCCATCCCGAGCCGCTCTCGTGGCAGTCGTGT
>DDIS01000182.1:4266-48083 GCA_002338615.1 Proteobacteria bacterium UBA1844
CGGAGCCGCTCTCGTGGCAGGACTCGTTTCTCCACCGGGAGACGCCAGCGAGCGAGCACCGTAATAATGCCGAGATAAGTGACCGCGTTCACCGCGAATGCTGCCGCGGCACCGGTCGCCGCAACGATCAGGCCACCGACTGCCGGCCCCACGCTCCGGGCCGCATTAAAACCCATGCTGTTCAGCGCTATAGCTGACGGGAGGTCCGCGCGCGGCACCATATCCGCGACCGAGGCTTGCCACGCAGGGCCGTTAAAGGCCGCACCGCAGCCGATCAGAAACGTAAACAGCAACAACAGCCAGGGCGTGACCAGTCCGAGGTAGGCACATGCTGCAAGCGCCACAGAGACAACGAACATGAAAGCCTGCGCCGCGATCATGATCACGCGCCGATCGAAGCCGTCCGCAAATGCCCCCGCTATAAGCGCGAATATAACAATCGGCAGTGTTGTTGACGCTTGTACCAGGGCCACCATTTCCGCCGATGCCGTGATCGACAGCATCATCCAGGACGCGCCAACGCCCTGGATCAACCCTCCAAACTGTGAGCCCAGGTTTGCGATCCAGACGTTACGAAAAATCGCATGCCTGAACGGTGCAAGCGTGGAAGGCGAAACGCCTCGGGCGAAACTCGGATCGTCGCTTGCGGGTTCGCTCATAAGACGGTTCTGTTTATCGGCCGCTGTCCACAGCGATCAAACCCAAGGTCCTCAAAGCGGCGCACGATGCACGCGGCGACAAAGTACATGTAAGTCGCTGTATCAATTCCTGGCACAACCACATCTTCTTATCCGAGCGTTGGAAGTTGCATCGCCAACCGGTCGGAAGGTACACGACGCCAGAGTTCTCACTCGACCATCCTGTAACCTGCCCTTGTGTGCGCTACCGCACACTGTCGGCAATAAATGAGTATAATAGTCGCCGGCCAGTCCGTTGAACCCGACCCGGCAGACAGCAGATGTTTCTCAAACCTGTTGCGCGCTCATGACCGCCACGCACGACCCGAGGCAAAACTACCTACTTGCAGCACTTCCTGCAAGCGAGTTTGATCGCGTTGCCCCCCACCTGCAATTGGTCACCTTGCAGCTTGGGGAAGTTCTCTACGAGTCCGGCGGGCAGCTGAAACACGTCTACTTTCCAACCAACTCCATCGTGTCCCTGCTGTACGTCATGGAAAATGGCGCCTCGGCGGAAAATGGCCGTGGTCGGCAATGAGGGAATCCTGGGCATTTCCCTGTTTATGGGCGGGGATACGACACCGAGTCGTGCCGTCGTGCAAAGCGAAGGTGGTGCTTTTCGCCTGGCGGCGCAACACCTGAAGCAGGAGTTCAATCGCACTGGGCCAATGACGTCCTTGCTCCTGCGCTACACCCAGGCGCTTATCACGCAGATGTCGCAAACGGCTGTGTGCAATCGACATCATTCCATTGATCAGCAGTTGTGCCGCTGGTTGCTGCTGAGCCTCGATCGCCTGACCTCCAATGAACTGAAAATGACGCAGGAGTTGATCGCCAATATGCTTGGCGTTCGACGCGAAGGAGTTACGGAGGCGGCCGGAAAATTACGCGACGCCGGGATCATCGACTACAACCGCGGGCATATCAGGGTGCTGGACCGGGCTCGACTCGAGCAGCAAGTCTGCGAGTGTTACGCCGTGGTCAAGAAAGAGTTTGATCGGCTGCTTTCAGAAATACCGCCGGAGACAGGCTCCAGTTCAAATCTCTAGCCCGGACCGGTCTTGAATCGTCCAGGCTGGTTTCATCGCTGAAATTGTAGTGCAGGAACAGTTCGGCGTGTGGGTGTTACCAAAGCTGCCGGGCAGTTGCAGCAGCGAAAACTCCTGGGCTATCGCCGGGGTGAAATCACGATTGTCGATCGTGCGGGCCTTGAAAAAGTATCCTGCGCTTGCTACCAGGCTTTAAAAGCGGTCTATGAGAGAGTGCTTGGACAGGCAACGACTCGGCGTCAGCGTCTTCTGTGCGCTTCCGTACAGACAATCCTCCTGCCCGGCATCAGGATCGGATTATTCTCCGGGAGCAGCTCATGTCTGTCCTAACGCACAACCCGGTGCAAGCGCGTACCAGGGTCGCCAGGAAACCAGGTCGCGCACCTCTGCACGAATCTGCGGACGCCGAGGAGCTGGCCCTGGCGCTGGATACAAGTCGACGGCAGCTCAAGGAACTGTTGCGACAGAACGAAGAGCTTCTCCACACCCGGTCCTTACTCACAGAACAGGTGGCTTCGCTTGAACGCGCGCTGGCGAAAGCGAATGAGTTTGCGCATTACGATGAACTCACCGGATTGCCAAATCGCAGATTGCTGCTCGATCGATTCAACCAGGCGTCGTCCCTTGCCAATCGGTACGACCAGGGAGTGGCATTAACTTTCTTCGATTTGAACGATTTCAAAAGTGTCAATGAAAAACTGGGACGCGATGCCGGGGACAGGTTGCTGAGGCAAGTGGCTATACGCCTGACGAACGCCATCCGCGGGTCCGACACAGCGTGCCGTTATGGAGGAGATGAGTTCGTCGTCCTCCTGACTGAGATTGCGCATCGCGAGAATGCCGTAAGAGCCTTGCAAAAGATCCGTACTGCACTGGGCCCACCCTTCGTCATCGATCGTTATGCTATTCGGCTCGCCGTAAACAACGGCATGGCGGTCTACCCCCAGGATGCGCAAAGCTTCACCGACCTTATGTGGATAGCAGATCGTTCAATGTGCCGAAATAAATCCGGTATCGAAGCTGAGCGTCGCCGCGTGCCCGCTTCGAATATCTGGCTGCACGATGCAGAACAGGATTTGTGCACGGACTAACACGAGGCCGCATTTGTAGCAGTGCTTCTCGCTTGCGTGTATTGCTGTAGCGCCCCTATTGTTGCGCCTCGATGCCACCTCCAGCGCGTCCGAGCCCTCGCCCCCGCCAGTACAGGAACAGCGCGGGAATGACGACCAGGGTCAACAGTGTAGCGCTGACCATGCCACCAACCATCGGTGCTGCGATGCGCCGCATCACCTCGGAACCGGTACCGCCGCCCAGCATGATCGGCAGAAGTCCGGCGATGATCGCGGCAACCGTCATTACAATTGGCCGAACGCGCAGTACGGCGCCGTCGATGACCGCTTGCTCCAGGTCCTGTACCCCGGGCACTCGCCCTTCTGCGGCGGCAATTGCATGGCGCCGGCGCAATGCGCTGTTGAGGTACACCAGCATGATCACTCCAATCTCGACCGCTACCCCGGCCAGCGCGATGAATCCGACGCCAACGGCCACAGATAATTCATAGTCGAGCAAATAGAGTAACCAGAACCCTCCAACCAGCGCGAGCGGCAGAGTACCCATGATGATCGCTACTTCCGCGAAGCGTCGGAAGTTCAGGTACAGCAGCAACACTATGATCGCGAGCGTCACGGGCCCGACCAGCGCAAGGCGCTTCATGGCACGTACCATGTATTCATACTGACCGGACCATGCAAGCGAATAGCCGGTGGGCAGGTCCACCTGGTCAGCCACAATCTGCTCCGCCTCGGCAACATAGGAACCCAGGTCCCGGTCCGCGATGTCGACGTAGGTCCAGCCGTTCAGCCGTGCGTTCTCACTCCTGATCATTGGTGGCCCGTCGATTACGGCAACATCGGCGACATCCGCCAGTGCGATGTGGGCGCCCGACGGCGTTACGATCGGCAACAGGTTCAGCTGTTCAACAGAATCTCGCACGCGCTGCGGATATCGTACATTCACCGGGTAACGCTCCAAGCCCTCGACAGTTTGAGTAACGTTGATGCCGCCAACAGCCGAGCGCACAACGTCGTGTATGTCGCTGATATTGAGGCCAAAGCGCGCGGCTCGATGACGGTCAATCTGGATGTCCATGTAACGCCCGCCTGTCACTCGTTCCGAGTATACGGACGCTGTTCCCACAAGCCCGGCAAGCACCCGTTCGAGGTCCTGGCCGATACGCTCTATCACGGCCAGGTCCGGGCCCGCGACCTTGATACCAAGGGGCGTCTTGATGCCGGTCGCTAACATGTCAATACGGGTTTTGATAGGCATCACCCATGCATTTTTCAGCCCCGTGTATTGCACTGCACTTTTCAATTCTTCACGCAAGCGTTCTGCCGTCATCCCCGGCCGCCATTCGTTCTTCGGCTTGAACTGGATTATGGTTTCGATCATCGTCAACGGGGCCGGATCGGTGGCGGTCTCGGCGCGACCGATCTTGCCAAACACCCGTTTCACTTCTGGCACACTCATAAGCAACTTATCGGTGTTTTGTAACAGTTCCCGTGCTTTGTCGATCGAAACACCGGGGTAGGTTGAGGGCATGTACATCAGGTCCCCCTCGTCGAGTGGCGGCATGAATTCCGAGCCAAGCCGGTTCAGGGGATACAGGCCGATGAGTAGAATCACAGCGGCCAGAACGAGTGTGCCCTTCGGATACCGGATGACCGCATGAATAATCGGTTGATAGATCGCAGTCAACACGCGACTGATCGGATTGTTGTGCCCTGCTACCACTCTGCCGCGCACGAAGTAGCCCATCAATACCGGGACAAGTGTGACGGACAGACCGGCAGCGGCGGCCATCGCATAGGTTTTGGTGTACGCCAGCGGCGTAAACATTCGCCCTTCCTGCCCCTCCAGCGTGAACACCGGCAGGAAACTCAAGGTAATAATAAGCAATGAAAAAAACAGCGGAGGGCCAACTTCCGCGGCCGCATCGGCTACGACGCGCCAACGATTTACATCATCAAGTGGCTCTGTCTCGATGCGCCTGTGCATGTTCTCAAGCATGACGATCGTGGCATCCACCATCGCGCCAATAGCGATCGCGATGCCACCGAGCGACATGATATTTGCGTTGATGCCCTGTAATTGCATGATGATAAATGCAACCAGGATACCGACCGGCAGACTCAGCAGTACGACCGCCGATGAGCGCAGGTGAAACAGGAATACGGCACAGACCAGGGCTACGACCAGAAACTCTTCCACTAATCTTGATTGCAGTGTATCGACCGCGCGACTAATCAGCCCGGATCGATCGTAGGTGGTGACGATCTCGACGCCGTCAGGCAAGCTTCGTTGAAGAGTAGTGAGCCGCTCTTTTACCGCGTTAATCGTCTGCAATGCGTTTTCGCCCCAGCGCATTACGACGATGCCGCCGACCACTTCACCCTCACCGTCGAGTTCGGCTACACCTCGTCGCATTTGTGGCCCGATCCGTATGTCGGCAACATCGGATAGCGACAACGGAGTCCCGTCGGCCTTGACGCCAAGAGGTATGGCCTCAATGTCCGCGATACTCTGCAGGTAGCCGCTGGCGCGCACCATGTACTCGGCTTCAGCCATCTCGATAACCGAGCCACCGGTTTCCTGGTTACCATTTCGAATCGCGGTAGTCAGTTTCTTGAGTGGGATACCGAACGCGCGCAATTTGTCAGGATCGACAACAACCTGGTACTGGCGCACCATGCCGCCGATGGTCGCCACCTCCGCTACGCCCGGAACCGTTTGCAGTTCGAATTTCAGGAACCAGTCCTGCAGGCGACGCAACTCGGTCAGATCGTTCCGCCCGCTGCGATCCACCAGCGCATACTCATAAACCCAGCCCACTCCCGTCGCATCCGGCCCCAGCGCAGGCTTTGCGTCATCCGGCAGCTGACCCGAAACCTGGCTCAAATATTCGAGGACGCGGGAGCGCGCCCAGTACAGATCGGTACCATCCTCAAAAATGACGTAGACGTAAGAGTCCCCAAAAAAAGAGTAACCACGAACCGTAGTCGCCTGGGGTACCGACAACATGGCCGTCGTCAGGGGATAGGTAACCTGGTCTTCGACGACCTGCGGCGCCTGCCCCGGAAAACTGGTCTTGATGATGACCTGGACATCCGACAGGTCCGGCAATGCGTCCACCGCTGTCTGGCTGACCGAGTACAGGCCCCAGGCCGCCAGGGACAGGCTCATGATCAGCACCAGGACGCGGTTGGCAATCGACCAGCGAATAATGCCGGCGATCATGGCAAGGCTTCCGGTTTGCGCGCACCGTCAGCGGAAGGTGCCTCACTACCGCCGTCCATACGCTGCAGCGCCGTCGCGATATTCGATTCCGAGTCAATCAGGAACTGAGCCGACGTAACAACTCGATCACCGCGTGCCAGACCTTCCCTGATTTCGATCCGCTCACCCGATTCTATGCCTGCTGTGACAGGCTGGGAACGAAACTTTCCGTCGCCAAGCGCGACCACCACACGATCGGCAGCACCGCCACGAATTAATGCATTGCGTGGTACATGTACTACGTCCCCAACGCCTTCGGCCTCGATCTCGACGCGCGTGAACATATTGGGCCGCAGGGTTTCGGACTTGTTGTCAAAGCGCATGCGAACCTTCAGGGTGCGAGTGGTTGGATCAAGTTCGGGATAAACGTAGTCAACCCGTGCTTCGAGGCGCGTCGACGGCGCGGACTCAAGCGTCACGATCGCGCGTTGCCCTTCGTGTACCCAGCCTGCCTGGCGCGCGAATACTTCCGCGATTACCCAGACCTTGTCGAGTGATGCAACCGACATGATTTCCGTCGCCGGCGTTACATACATTCCTTCGCGAACACCAAGTTTGGCGACCACGCCATCCGTACTGGCTGTAACCCGGACCTGTCGCAGCACCGTGCGTTCCTTCGCGAGCGCGTCGATCTCGGATGGCGTTACGCCGAGGGCGGCAAGTCGCCCCCTGGATGCCTTCGACAACACCGCATTGTTGCTGCGCAGCGCTGTGAGATATTCCTCCTGTGCATTGACAAGAGTCGGCGAATAAAGCTCAAACAGGAGTTGACCCCTGGTCACAGGATCGCCGCTCGCCCTGGTTGCCAAATGCTCGATCCAGCCCTCCACCCGGGTATGTACGTGCTGCACGGTGTCTTCGTCATAAGCGACGTATCCAACCGTTTTAATCCGCCGTGACAACGCTCCGTATTCAGCGACGACGGTTCGGACGGCAAGATTATTGACTATGCGTGGGTCGATGGACACGACACCTGGCTGGTTTTCACGGGCTCCGGCATACACCGGTATGAGATCCATGCCCATCGGCGACTTACCTGGTTGGTCACGGCGATAGTCGGGATCCATCGGCGCGACCCAGTACAGGACGTCGCGCTCTGCGTGCGACTGCTCGCTACCTGCCATGGGCGTGGCGGGTTGCAAGGTTCGGCCAAGCCAGAAACCGGTCGCGACCGCAATCAGCGCGGCCAGGATAAGCAAGTACTTTTTCATCGCGCTAGCCCTCCGAGGTTTGCCAGCGCCGCATTACTCCGGGCTTGCTCAACCTGCAAATGTACGAATTCGATACGGGTATCCAGATCGTCGATGTAAGCGCGCATGACGTCCGCAAAATCGCCACGCTCGCTTTGGTAGGCCAGCAGTGCTGCCTGCGCATGATCTTTGGACAACGGGATGATCGACTCATCGTAAAGCGATATCCGACGCATCAATTCCTGCCTTCGCGCATACTCGGAGCGCAGCTGGCTGGCAAGTGACCGGAGCAATCGTTCGCGCTCAAAGCGCGCGGCACTGCGCTCCGACAGCGCCAGGGACAGTTCGCTGTCGAGGGCGCGTT
Organism: Proteobacteria bacterium UBA1844; assembly: GCA_002338615.1. Taxonomy (GTDB): domain Bacteria; phylum Pseudomonadota; class Gammaproteobacteria; order Steroidobacterales; family Woeseiaceae; genus UBA1847. The sequence goes on from DDIS01000182.1 coordinate 11,882, forward strand.
TGCGCAATACAGGCAACCCCACCGTCACGTTCAAGCTGACAAGATCGGACCGTGGCTCACCGGGAGCAAGATAACCGTCGCGGTAATTGTAGGCCACGTCGAGCGCCCAGCCCGGTCTGGATCGCTCGTCGGCGAGATCGACGCTCGCATTCTGCGCATCGATTTCTGCATCCGCGGCAGCCAGCGACGGATGAGATTCAAGCCGTGCCTGCATGTCCTCGAGTGGCGGCAGTGAGTGCCACGATGGCAAAGATTCCGGCAAGGGTCTCTCCGCGTCGATACCGATCCATTCCGCCAGCCCGGCTATAGCCTGGGCACGTTGGCGATCAATGTCGATCAGGCGGTCTTCGAGACGGCGCAGTTGCAGCACCGAGCGCAACACATCCTGCTGAGATTTGCGTCCCACGGAATACAGCGAGCGTGAGATGGTGGCCAAATCTTCGAAAAATGGTCGCGATTCGATAACCAATGCATATGCCCGCTCCCAGTAAAATCGATCGAGCCAGGCATACTGCACAGCCATCCGCACATTGCGCATTCGAGTCTCGGCGTCGAGCGCTATGCCCCTGGCCATTGATGCATATCGTTGTGACCCGATCTCTCGGGTATCTCCGCCGGGAAACGCCTGATGAAAGGCAATACCGACGCTCGTCATGCCCTCAGTAGTGAAATTTCCGGACTCATAAGGGTAGTTATTCAGGCCAAAGCGCAGACTGGGTTCTGGCAGTTCACCTGCCAGTTCTGCTCGTTCGCTCATTGCGGCCGCGCGCGCCTGCAAGGCAGCAATGCCTGGCTCCGCCGCAAAGGCGAGGTCCTCTGCAACAGCAAGTGTGAGTGGCACATCCTGCTGCGCGTGCACGGAAATTGACACTGCCAGCAGCGCAAGCACGGGTAAAAGTGAGATTGGCGAGACGTGTCTCGATACGAAATAGCCGGGCAAATGCCCAGGTTGCAAATACATCTGGAAGACTCCTGCGTGGAAACCGGAACGGGCGGTCTACAGTGAGGAGCCAGCTAATCCCGGTAAACGCAGAAAAGTTTTCTAAGTGGTATGGCCGGCCCGATATCGATTTCGGGAGGATCGAGCGATGTAGCGGCCACGTACGCGGCCGCGATGAGAAGTGTAGCCGCGGGGCCTGGCAGGAACACGACATCACCGCCCGGCTTGAAATCGACGTGACCACCACGTGCGAGTGGTGGCACAAGGCCGGCGCCGCAACATTCCTCGGCCCCGGTGTCGCAGCTCGGCATATCAGACTGCGTATCCGAGGCATGATGCGCCTCGGACATCGGCTCCATCTCTCCGGTCGGGCAGTGCGAACAGTCTGCATCGCCCGCTGCAGCCATCGCACAAGGCTGGAATCCGAGACTCACCCACAGGGCAGCGAGCAGCGCAAGCCTGCGGTACCGCACTGTTGCGGTTGTTCGTATGGAGTCGGGGAAGCGTCTCATCTGGTCGAGAACCGTACCGCGCGCCAGTTCGGAGCGCACTGGAAAACATTTCGGATCGATAGCCGTGCTGATATTAGCACAGCCGGGCCGACTGCCCTGTGAGCCGCTGCACAAATTCCGCCGTGCGGCGTATCAACGTTACCGTGACAATGCAAAACCATTTTTTTCGCGCACACAGGTTGCGGAATTTGCGAAATCTGGTGCAAGCACGCGCAGTCCGGAAATCATCTCGCACTCCATTCGTCGATTACTGCACGCTGTGCCGGCTCGAGTTCCACGCCATTGCTTTCCAGGCACTCATAGAAAAGCACATCGCCGGGTGGCTGCCCGGACTTGGCGGATTGCTTGGCCTCTTTGACTTCCTGTATCAGGTCATCGGCCGAGCCGGGTACGTTGTCTCGTTGCTGTTGTTGCCGCTGCAGGTTATCGCTGCTCAGTGACTGGGACTGCTCAGCTTCTGCTTTGCAACTCCTGACAATTTCTGCAGGTGCCCCTTCGGGCACTTGCCAGGAACTCGGGGCACAGGCTGATATACCCAAAACTGCGCAGCAGATTACCGGTCTTGGAATTGAAATCATTTGCAGATCCTCTGCTCATGCGGTGGGAGGGCCCCTCCGCAACAAGGTTGATTGCGGAGCGTACAAGGTCAAACACGCGTCATGAGTCGTGCATTTTCAAAAGTGACTCGAGCTCGCATTCTGCCACATGCCAGCATAAAGCTCGGGACCGTGGCCCGTGAGAAGCTCGCCGTTTTGCAAGCTCGGATAAAGGTCGCGATAGGTCCGGATCTCGTTTTGCGAGACCCGGCGGTTCAACATACCAGGGTCTAACGCGGCCGGATCCGCTATACCACAAGCGCCAAGTATATTGATAAAACTCCTGATCGTCTGCTCATGATAGGCCGCGACACGTTTGTATTTGTCCTCAACAGCGAGACCATGGGTGCGCCATTTATTCATTGTCGTAATTCCTGTTGGGCAAATGTTCTTGTTGCACACCCGGGCCTGAATACAGCCCAGGGCAAACATGAAGCCGCGCGCAGAATTGCAAAGCTCGGCACCCATTGCGAGCTTCGCCGCGATATCAAAGCCGGTAATTACCTTGCCGCTTGCAATGAGCCGCAATCGATCGCGCAGGCCAGCCCCTACCAGCGCATTGTTAGCGAACATCAGCCCTTCCCGGAGGGGCATACCGATCGAGTCGGACAACTCCTGCTGCGCCGCCCCGGTGCCGCCTTCCGATCCATCTATCGTGATGAAGTCCGGCACGATACCGGTTTCCAGCATGGCCTTGACAACAGCCAGGAACTCGACGGGACGGCCGATACACAACTTGAAGCCCGTGGGCTTGCCGCCTGATGCCTCCCGCAAGCGCTGCACGAATTCCAACAAGCCTGTGGGAGTATGGAACTCATCGAAAGAGGCGGGTGAATGTACATCCCTGCCAATCGGAACACCACGGGCGGCGGCAATTTCGGCGCTCACCTTGACGCCGGGCAATAGACCACCGCCTCCTGGTTTTGCTCCTTGCGATAGTTTTAGCTCAATCATCTTGACGACATCGCGCCGCGCGTTGTCCCTGAACATGTGTACATCGAATTTACCGGAGGCCGTGCGGCATCCAAAATATCCGGTCCCTATTTCCCAAACCAGGTCGCCGCCGTGCTTGAGATGATACTTGCTAATGCCGCCCTCTCCCGTATTGTGGAAAAAATTTCCTGTGTGTGCGCCCCGATTCAGGGCCTCGATAGCGGCTGCTGATAAAGAGCCGAAACTCATCGCCGAAATATTGAAGCGCGACGCCGAGTAGGGTTGCGTACATTGATCGCCGCCGACAACAATGCGTGGTTCCTGCGGCGGTAAGTCCAGGGCATTGATACTGTGGTTCATCCACTCGTAGCCCACGGCATACATGTTCTGGATAGACCCAAACGGATGACTGTCTATCTCACGCTTGGCCCGCTGGTAGACAATTGACCGCTGTTCGCGGTAGAACGGTACTCCTTCGTCGTCACCCTGAATAAAATACTGCCGTATGTGCGTCCGGAAATCCTCCAGAACATAGCGCAGGTGACCGAAAATCGGATAATTTCTCAGGATAGTGTGGCGTTGCTGTGTGACGTCGTAGATCAGCAGGAGTGCGAGTGGTACAGCTACCAGCAATGCCCAGCCTGCCGGTGACCAGAGCCACGCCCACCATGCAATTGCGGCCACCAGGACCAGAACAATAAAAACAGTTAGCTTTTTCATTTTTTTCCTTTACATACACGCAACGCGATAATTGGTACGTCGCTCGCAGGTATCGAATCTCGCACACCAGATTTTGTCGCCTAGTCGACGTTTCGTTCAAGCTCTCCATGCGAGCGCAACCAGCCCGCAATCGCCCAGCAAAGCAAGGCCCAGGCAGCTCCCATCGCCCAACCGCCCAACACGTCACTCGGCCAATGAACGCCCAGGTAGATTCGGCTTACACCAACACTCAGGGCCAGAACCAGCGCAAGAAGCATCAGGTACGCTTTCAGGCTATTGCTTGGCTGACTTCCCGCAACGACCGCACCCACGGTCAGGAATACCAGCGTGGCCATCATGGAATGCCCACTCGGGAAGCTGCTCGTATACACGTGGGTTCCGTGTGGCACGAGCTCAGGACGAGGTCGATCGAAACCGGCCTTTAAAGCGGAGCTCATTGCGACGCCGCTAGTGATTGCGAGTAGCAAGTACAATGCTACGCGTCGCTTGCCTTGCAATAGCAGAAATCCAGTGGCCGCGAACGTCAGGAACGTCAGGAGGCCAACTCCGCCAAGACCCGTAACATCGCGCGCCATCTCCTCAACCCATGTGGGACCGATCGGATCTGACAAATCATCTGGCGAGCGCATAGCCAGCAACAGGCTTTCGTCGAACGAAGCCGTGTCACCCTCCATTACTTCGTCGGCAAGCTCAACGAACGCCCACAATGAACAAGCGGCTAACACCGATGCCAGCAAAAATCGCCTTTCGTGTAGGCCTATCCACTCCAGAATTCCCCGAATGAGTCCGGATCTTTGCATCAGTAAGCGGTCAAACAGAATCGCCAAGCGTAAAATAGAATGTAGCGCCGCGGTCTTTCTTACCCTTGGCCCAGATTCCGCCACCGTGCCGCTCCACAGCGCGAGCCGCTATGGTAAGCCCAAGGCCCACGCCGTCGGCTGCGCTGGCATCGCCAAGACGATTGAAGGCGCCGAACAAGCGGTCTGCGTATTCCTGATCAAAACCGATGCCGTTGTCCTTGATGAAGTAAACGGTTTCGGCGGCCGTCGAATCAAAACCTATCGTTATTACACGAAGTGATTTGCTTTGTGTGTACTTGATGGCGTTGTCGACCAGGTTCAACAACAGTACCTGCAGCAGGTTGTGATCCGCATTGGCATCCGGCAGGTCTGCTATTTTGAACTCAATCGGCGGGTCCGGCTCGTTGATCGTCAGGTCTTCGATGATCTCCTCGACGACCTGGCGCATATTCACTTGTTCGCGCTCGAAGGTCGCATGCGATACTTCAGACATTCCCAGCAAACGATCCAGTATGTTAGCCATCTGGTGGACGGAAGGGGGCAAACGTTGCAGAACGCGTCTGGCATCGTCACTAAGTTCCGTCCCGGCATGTTCCTCCAGCAACTGGACGTTGACGGAAATTGTATTGAGAGGATTGCGCAGGTCATGTGCGACGGAATCCGTCAGAGTCTGCAGGTCGGCGGTGCGTTCATTGAGTTGATTCGTACGCTCGGCGACCTGCTGCTCAAGAGTACGATTTAGCTCGGCCACCTCCAACTCAGCCATTTCCGCATCGATGGCGCGCGCACGAGCGCGGCCATTCTCAAAGGTCAGGGTACCGACAAGAGCCGAAATCAATAAGCCCAGCAATAGAATAAGATCAATCGCAGGACTTGTAATGGAATCAACCCACGCGGCGGTGGGCTCATGCTTGACTTTCCACAGAGTACCAAGCGACGATTTTATCATTCCATCCATAGTCCATTTGGCAGGAACAGTTTGCGCCGGCTCACCGCGCTGGTACAAAAGAGTATCGCCATCGAACACGCTGATTGCGAATCCAGGAGATACGTCCTCGAGCATGCCTGCAAGCATTTCATCAATATCGATCACCGCGGCGAGAACGCCCTGATCCTGTCCTCGCCAATCGACGAAGTAAACCTCGAAGTACTGGCTACCATCCGATCTGACGAAAGGACCGCCAACTGAATTCGTGCTCGCATTCTTCGCATTCTTGAGCAGAGCTGCATAGGTCGCCCACTCCTCATCCGGCGGCCGATAATCGTAAGCGGGCTTTTCGGGCGACCGTACGAAGCGCACGTTACGTACGGGGTCATCCCAGAGCAGCACGTCGATGCCACCGAAATGGTTGAGCTCAATACCTGCATCCAGCTCCCATTGGTCACGTGGCAGATGACCGTAGGCCGACCAGAAGACGCGCACATTGTGCAACGCGGCAAACATGGTTTCGACCTTGCGAATCAGTTGGCTACGTGCCCCATAGGATTCGGCGAGTACGATCCGGGTTATCTGCACGTCGTTCCTGTCGTGCAACGAATGCCACAATGCAATGGTTCCGATAGCGACGACGAGAGCGGTCGCAGCCGCAAACAGGAGTCTTAACAGAACGTTGCGCCGACTGATCCGCCGCGCTGCGGTATTAGTGTCTGTCATTCTGGTCTCTTGTTTTCTCCAGCGCCCCCGCCCCCAGGAATTATGTGCCAAGTGCCAGGCACTATGCACTGTAGCGGGCACAGGCTCGTATTTCCATCAGCTTGTTCGGTTCGCAATCATAATTCTCCTTGCATGGCCCTGGCAGAATTTACAATGTGCTTGTAAGGAGAGCTGAATCTTTTCCGTACCGCGAACCCTGACTACTTCAGACCGGTGAAATCCCAGCATTAACTGTGTTGGCACGATACCTGCAGCGGTCTGGTTGTGGACGACTCCCTGATGATTCCATACCCTGAAATCGGAACACGCGCTATATCGCTATGCGTCGCCCTGTTTCTGGGGGCCTGTGCGACGCAATCACCCGAGAGGACAAGCCCCGCCATGACGCAGATATCTGGCGCAAACGGCAGGATGACGCAAACGGCCGCCGACGTAGTACTTGAAGCGTCAGCAAAGGGCATGGCTGATCCGGAACTTTTTGAAGATCTCATGCGTGTCACGGCATCGCTCAGTGATGCCCCTCTGTATCTCGATAATCAGGTAGACCTCCTGATCGACGGCCCCGCAACATACAATGCAATGCTCACTGCGATCGCGGCTGCGAAATCCCGAATCTACCTCGAAACCTATATTTTTGCCGATGACAAGGTAGGGCGGAAATTTGCAAGACAGTTGATGCAGAAGGCACGCGAAGGGCTGCATGTGCGACTTATATATGACAGCTTCGGCAGCTTGAAAAGTGATGACGACTTTTTTGCAAAGATGCGTGACTCCGGGATCGAAATTGTCGAATTTCATGATATCAACCCATTATCGGGCGGCAATCCACTGAACATCAATGTTCGCGACCACCGTAAGCTTTTAATCGTGGATAGTGAGGTCGCATTCACGGGAGGCATCAATCTCTCGAGTACATACTCCAGCAGTTCGAGCTCGCGCAAGAATCAGGATCTTCTCAATGACGGCTGGCGAGATACACATGTGGCGATTCGCGGTCCTGCCGTGGCTGGTTTCGAGGCACTATTCCGCAGCAACTGGCTGAAGCACGGAGGCGCGTCCTTCGAGCTCGTATCGGCAGCCGAGAGCCAGGTATCAGCCGGTGGCGATATTGTTGCGGTGCTGGGATCTGTTGGCGGTGATGACGAAGGTTCTGCTATTTTTCATGCCTACATGGACGCGATAGAAAAAGCGCGGAAGAGCATATGGATAACGCAGGCCTATTTCGCTCCCGACGAGAACTTTCTCGATACCCTGGTTGCAGCGGCGGCGCGTGGCGTCGACGTACGAATCATTGTGCCCGGCGTTTCGGACTCGAAACTTGTATTGAACGCATCGCGATCACGTTATGAGAAACTACTTGCCGCTAACATCCGAATATACGAAAGAAACGCATCCCTGCTGCACGCAAAAACGGCCGTTATCGATGGTGTCTGGTCCACTGTCGGGTCAAGCAATCTGGATTACAGAAGCTCGCTGCACAATGACGAAGTGAATGCCGTAATCTTCGGCACAGCGTTCGGCCGGCAATTGGAGCAGCAGTTTCGCGAGGACCTGCGAGAAAGTCAGCCCATTGAGCTAAACGAATGGAGAGCGCGCGGTTTTGTGGATCGTTTACTGGAATGGGCGAGCTGGCCCCTCGAGTACTGGCTGTGAATGCCCGGCAGCCGGCCACAATCAGCTACTCAAGCAAGGGCGCAAATGGTACCGTACATAGCTTCCAATCCTCGGTATCTGCCGAACCACCCTCTGGGAATAATTAGATAATTATGGCGAGAATACTCATAGTCGACGATGAAGCGGATTTTTGCAGAGGCTTGGTTGAGCTGCTCGAACTCAAGGGACATTCGGTAGTCTCGACCAACACCTTGTCCGCTGCACGTAGTGTCTTTGGAACTCAAAAGCCAGATGTCCTGTTGTTAGACCTGATGTTGCCAGATGGCAGTGGCCTTGAGCTTCTTGATGAAGTGAAAGAGCATCGTCCATCAAAAGTCGTCATTATAACAGGACACAGTGGTGTCAAATCACTGATTGGTGGCATGGTCGGTGACGGTGTCACCTACATGACAAAGCCTGTTGAAACGCGCGAACTACTCCAGTTGATTGGTGACGACGACGTTCGTGCTTCGATCAAGGCGCCAGTTGAGCCAACCACGGACCAGTTCGGCTTGATGATCGGCGCGAGCGATGCAATGCAGTTGGTTTACAAAACCATTCGCCAGGTCGCAGAGACCGATAGTACAGTATTCATACAAGGTGAAAGCGGCACGGGTAAAGAGCTCGTTGCTGATGCCATTCATCGTCTCAGTGCCGTAAAGGGCAAATTTGTTCCCGTAAATTGCGGCAGCCTCACCAAGGACCTGCTCTCGAGTCAATTGTTCGGTCACGAGAAAGGCAGCTTTACAGGCGCGAACAGCCGCCATGTCGGATTCTTTGAACGAGCTGACAAAGGAACGCTGTTCCTGGATGAAATCACTGAAATGCCTATCCAGATGCAGACTCACCTGTTGAGAGTACTGGAGACCGGCAGTATTTTGCGTGTCGGTGCCGAGGAGGAAATTGCGGTCCAGACACGTCTCATAGTCGCCACGAACAGGGAACCTGTGACGGCGGTCAAAGAAAAAAAGTTGCGCGAGGACCTGTACTTCCGGTTGCGGGTGTTTCCAATCCAGTTACCACCCCTGCGTGAAAGACGCGGCGACGTGAGGCTGCTGGCGCAACACTTCTTGCGGGAACTCAACGAGACCAAAGGAACCTCGAAACAATTCGAAGTGGGAGCTGTCAATAAACTGGAGGCCCATACCTGGCCCGGCAACGTCCGCGAGCTGAAACATACCGTGCACCGGGCCTATATCATGGCGAGCGAGGAGCGCGTTACGATTCCCGATCGCTTTGACGAAGACCTTCCAGGCGATATTGAAGGCCTTCGTGTCGGCCGGTCCATAGCCGATGTCGAAAAGGATCTCATTTTCGCAACACTCGAGCATCTGAATAATGACAAGAAAGCGGCCGCCGCCAGCCTCGGCATCAGCCTGAAAACCCTGTACAACCGCCTGAACGAATATGAAAAACTGGATTCTGCCAAACGTGCACAGTGACACAGTCAACGATAGACGCTGTTGGCACTATGCGAATATAGGCCGTCGAAACGGCCGGTTCACCTGCAAACAATCGGAGGTAGTAGCGAAACACACGTACGCCGCAGACTTCCCATGAAAGTATTGATCGTAGAAGATGACAACTCGGCTCGCGACGCAAGCATGCGTTACCTGGACCATATCGGCTATGAAGTTCGTGCCGCAGCATCGGTAATTGAAGCAGAGTTGGTCGCTGCAGGCTATCGTCCCGATGTAGCCATATGCGACTGGCGTCTCGGCGGAGAGCGGGACGGTGCCCAGCTGGCGAGAGAATTACAGAAAAAGTATGGCTCGTGTATTATTTTTGTTACGGCCCACCCGCTGCACGACCTGCGGCGCACGACCCAGGATCTGAAAGTCGCGCGGTACCTGCGCAAGCCTATTTCACTGAGCGTACTGGTAAAAATACTGGAGTCCATCCATCTGGTGCCACGCCAGCCTGGAACTGCTTGAGCGACACCGCCGTCAATTGTTTTGCCCGTCTACCTACCATCGGTGCCGGCGCATGTCAGAGATTATGTCTCTATACACTATTTCCCTGTACAAGCTCTGACGGGCTGCACGAGATCGGTGGCCGGACGTCGTCGTTCGGGGTATGCGTCGCACGCCCAGGCGCAAGCCGCTTTGAATACATGGCATAGCGATCGCCCCCTAATCGCTTTGCTTGATACAAAGCCTGGTCCGATTTTCGCAAACAGTCTTCCATCGTTGCGGCATGTTCCGGAATCAGCGCTATTCCCATGGTGAAACGAATAGGTACTATTGCTGCGCCGATCCGAAATGGACGGCGGAACCGACTGCGCAACTTGCCAGCTATATCGGGGACGCACCTGGTATCTCGAATGCCTCCGCAGACTACCCAGAACTCATCACCCCCGGCCCTGCCAACTATGTCGTGTGCGCGCACCGTAGTTCGTAACCGGTGCCCGAATTGTTGTAGCACCGAGTCGCCGAAGGGGTGCCCGTAGCTATCGTTCAGATGCTTAAAATCGTCGACATCGATGGTTATCATCGCCGCACTCATCCGGGTTTTCTCTGCGAGAACGATCTGCGCCGCAAGCGCTTCGCCAAGACCGCGCCGATTCAACAAGCCCGTCACGACATCAATATTTGCTGCTTGTAACAGCGCCCTTTCGCGCGCAAACCGTTCCCTCGCAAACTGCACCGCCCGACGAAGCCCTGCTGCCGTCACCTCGGACTTTAGCAGGTATCCCGGCAGTCCAAGCCGGATCAGGTCGACAATGATATTGTCGGAATCCTCCGTCACCAATGCGACGATGACCAGGTTCGGGCATATCGCCAGCAACCTGTCTGTTACATCGGTACCACACGCATCACGCAGGTCAAGATCGACCAGTGCCACATCGTATGTGTCTCCGCTTGCCAACAAGGATTCTGCTGCTGCGAGACTCGGCGCCGAGGCAAGGACGACGCGCGGATCAATCTCGTGAAGCGCCCGTTCCAACTCACGTCGGCTGTGATGATCGCTGTCTATCAGTAAGGTACGCATCATTCATGTACTCCCATTCGGCAGTAGCCTGATTAATTTTTGTCCGCGCCTCCCCCGATTGTCCTCTGCAACGCACGCTTGCCAATGCCGGTGACGACCTGATGTCGCCACCGGCTCCACTTCCGAGCTCAGGCGTTGCGAATCTCAATAGCCCCTGCTACTGCGCCACTCCTTTACCTCTTTCCTGGCCTCTTCAACAGATTTGCCGTAACGCTTCTGGATCGCGCCAATCAATTGATCAGACTTGCCATCAATTTGGTCCAGTTCATCATCTGTGAGCTCACCCCACTGCTCTTTTACCTTGCCCTTGATCGTGTTCCAGTTACCCTTTATCTGATATTCGTTCATAACCTGATTCCTTTTGTTTAATGAAATTTGCACGATGTAAGTATTTCTCTCGTACTGAGAATGCCCCGCTAAACTATTCGGCTTCTTCCGTATCATCTACCGTCAGCATGTTCCGGACCTTGTCTGCGCCGTCCGCATTGGCGGCAATTTTTTCCGCCAGATCCTTCTCTTCGGCAGACGCCACTTCACCTGTGAGCGTTACCACGCCATGGTTCGAGTCGACGTTAATAGCAAGGCCCGATGTATTCGAATTGACCAGCAGCTCGCTTTTCACACGCGCGGTCAGAGTGGCGTTCAGAACACTCGCTTTGAAGCCCTGCTTTGCCGACTGGCCGTCCTGGCTGGAAGCGGCCTTCACTTTCGCAGTGTCGACGACGAGGTCATTCTTGACATCGCTGACCCCTTCTATCGATTCGGCAATTTGCCCAGCCAGGTCCCGGTCAATATCTGATTCCACAGATCCGCTCAAATAGGCAACACCGTTCTTGACGTCGGTATCAATCGCAAAGGAATTCAGATATTCATTGAACAGCAATGCGGTTTCCAGTTTTCCGTCAAGCCATGCATCTTTAACACTCGACTGCGCATCAGCTGATCGCTGCTGCACCGTTGTATCGGGCGCAGACTCCGCATGTGCGGTTGGCAAGCCTGCGGTAAAACTCATCACACCTGCTGCAATCGCAGCTGGGATCATTTGCTTTTTGTTCATCATTAATTCCTCCATTACCTGTTGGGGATTTTCGCCACCGGCTAGAAGTCAGAATTCGCACGCCGGTAACGACTGTAAGTGGGTAACTGCAACTTGCATGCCAACGTGCCAATCGCCTGTAGTCAGCGGCCGTCGGCTAGGAAACAGTCAGTGCGCCCGGGAAAAACTTACGTGCACTCGTAAATTTTTCATTGCTGCAGCGCTCGTACGGCCGGTGCAGGCCATCAATTGCGCTTCGAATTCAGGTAAAGGAGGCGACTTTCAACGATATGACGAAGTTGGCACGGAGAGTGCATGGCCGTATACGACCTTACTTTTACTGCAGAGGTAACAACATGCTTTCCTGGGCCCTGACATTTCTAGTTTTAGCAATTATCGCCGGTGTACTCGGCTTCTCCGGAATTGCCGGTGGTGCCGCGGCAATCGCGAAAATACTTTTCATGGTATTTCTGGTGCTGGTGATTGCGAGCGTCGTATTGAGCGCGGCACGTGGCAAACCAATAGTGTGAGTCGCCATGCTCGGCTTTTTGCCAGTTGAGTACTGCCAGCAACGCATGAAAGCTCGCCGACCATGTCGTCGCAATCGCTCTATTCTTTAGCCGCTTTATCCGGGTCAGGCAATGATGCGGCAGCTGACATGGTTACCCGAACGTCACGCTGCGGGAATGGTATCTCGATATTTGCCGCGTTCAGTTCATCGAGAATCTGTTGTCGAATTCGGCCCGGGATTCGAACAACTTCGGAAAGATCCGAAAGCCAGACATACAGGCGAAAATTCAACGAGCTGTCACCGAATCCGGTGAATACCGCAAACGGCTCAGGATCCTCCATCACTACACTGTGCGCGCGGGCCACACGTTCAAGTATGTCCAGCACGGCCTGGGTGTTGGTGCCGTAGGCAACCCCCACATCAATCTCCGCCCGGCGACGGCGATTTGACTTGGTCCAGTTAGTAACCGTTTTCGAGATCAGGTCCGCATTTGGAACGATAACCTCAGCGCCATCAAAAGTTTCGATAACCGTGGACCGCACTCCCAGTTGCCTGACAGTGCCGGTGAGATTATCGACGCTCGCTACATCGTTGATGTTGATCGGTCTCTCGAACAACAGGATCAGGCCAGAGAAAAAATTATTCACAATATTCTGCATGCCAAAGCCGATACCGACACCCAGTGCGCCGGCCAGAATGGTTAACTTGGTAACATCGAATCCCATGGCAACAACGGCGAACAGGAAGCCGACTACTGCAATTGCATAGCGCAGTAATTTCGATACAGCAAACGTTACACCGGCCGCCAGGTTTACGCCGGCCATCGACTTGCCGCCCAGTGTGAACTTGACGAGCCGGCCAAGTACCCAGGTTGCCAGCAGGATACTGACGCCAACAGTGATTGCGGAGACCTGAAACTTTATTGCACCGAAGGCGAGCTCCGCATTGAACAGGACTCTTGCTTTTTCAAGTAGCCCGGTTAACAGCCCCGCAAACTTGAGCGTCGCTGCAAGCCATAACGCTGCCATTACATAGCGAGTAAGCGTTCTGGACGTACTTATGATCGTCCAGCGCTGATTCCTGACAACCGGCAGCTGAGAAATGGGTGGTATATGCACCAGGGCCAGCACCAGCCCGGTCAATACATAGGTAATTGACGTGAATATCATGCCAATTCCCAGTGCACCGAGCACGAACGTTCGAATGGTCATGGCAGCGCCGACGTAGCCAATTATTTCTGCAATTACCGCCGCCAGCAACGCGGCGAGTACGGCCCTGATGATCCAGCGCACTACGGATGTTCTTACTGCGGGAAATGCCCTTCGAAAGTTGCCATTGCGATAGTCGCTCCAGAGCGCCGCCATTGTCAGAAACGATTCCAGCAATAAACCAAAACGACTAACGAGCGGCATCGAGTCGAAAAAGGGCTTTAGCGACATCATTGCCAGAACAACAGCGATCGTATAAACGCTCAGGCGAATCGGCTTTGCATAGACGGTCACCGCAAGTGCCGCAGCCGGGAAAGGCATAAGCGCCCAGATCAGGTTGGTGAACGCGGAAGGCGCGGGAGGGCCCAGCCACGCCACGCCAAGCAGGGCTGCCAGCAACGCTGCCGAATTCGGTCGACTAAATACCGCTGCTGCGCGCAAGCTGGTCGCGTCATTCTGTAGCGCTTCGTGAACCTGCGTGCCCGTGAACTTCAACAACCAATGCGCACCGAGCCAGATGCCCAGCACCAGCAGTACGACGGTAACTTTATAGGTGACCAGGTGTTTGGCAACCGCCAGCCAGTAACGATGCCAGGCCCGGACGGTGCCACTGAACCCAATAGGCCCCGCCCACGCATCCTTGCCCCATAGTGGTGTGTCTGCCGCTTTTTGCGACACCGTCTCGAGATTGACGCGACGGTCACGCAGTTCCGCATCGAGGCTTGAAGCAAGCTGCTGCAAACCGGCGATCGTACTCAAAACCTCGAGTGATGTATCCCGTTCTGCCTTCAGAGCGGTTTTGGCCGAATCAATTTCCTGGCGCATCGCTGTGGCCATATCGATTACGGACTGCGGTGCATCCCGGCTGACGGCTACAGCGATCAGGCTGTCCCAGGTTTTACTGCGCGCCGCCAGCTCATCGAGTTGGCCATCGCGCGCTGCCGCCCTGGAACTCAGCCGGCCGGACATTGCGGCCAGGCTACGTATTTCCGTTTTGACCGCGGCCTGCATATCGATCAGCAACTCAAAACCGAGGCTCGCAAGCGCATCTGTTTTGACGACACCTCGCAAGTCCTGCAGGCGGGCTCTGAGTGATTCCAGCTCCGCACGCCGACTGTCCGGCACGACACCAGGATCGGGTGACTCGATCGAGAGCAGGAAAGCCTGCAAATCTTCACGCTCGGAAAACAGTTCCGTAACAGGTGGAACAGGCAGTGGCTGGGTGTCGTCGGGCGCCTCCCGGGACAGCCCTTCCAGTCCTTCGCTGGCAGCCATGAGCGAGCCCGGCACGACTAACAGGAACACGACATACCAAAAAAGTCTTCGATGGCCGGCGCGGGTCGCGAGAAGCATAGTCTGGTTAATAGTCCGGGCTAATTGCGGCTGGAAGGCGGAAGCATACGTAGTAATGCCCCGTTTGTCTGCCGGCCCGAAATCATGATTATCATCGCCGCACGGCATCCTGGCCATCGCGGAGAGCCTCCGCCTGCTCTCTGGTTCATAAAACGGAGTATGCCGGACCAGCACCTGGTCGCGGGTCCGGTATTGTCCTTTGCGCACAAGGAGCCGCAAGCTGCGTTACAATAACGCCGAAAATTACGGCGCCATGCAAATGGCGACAGGCAAGACTCCACCACGACCTACAACGCTACAGGGGAACAACTATGATTCGAACATTTGCGATCTTATTGCTATCGGCCAGCCTTGCACTTTGGGGCTGTAGCAAGGAAGAGGCCAGTCAGACAGTCGACGACATGGCACAGAGCACCAAGGATATGGCCGACAAGACGAAAGACAAAGCTGGTGAGATGGCTGACAGCGCAAAAGACGCCATGTCGGATACGGGCGATGCGATGAAGCGCGGTGCCGATAAAGCCGGCGACATGGTCAAAGACGCCGCCGATGCAACCGGCGACGCCGTGAGAGATGCCGCAGACGCAACGAAAGACGCAGCAAGCGATGCGGCGGATGCCGTGGAAGACGAAGTTGAAGACATGAAAAACTAGCACGCCAGCCTGGCGACGGCGGAACAGTTCGTGCACTCTATTTCGCCGTTTGCCGGCTGCGGCATGCAGGTTGCATCAAACCCGCTGCAGGCCGTGCGCATCACTTCCGGTCCCGAGTAAGGTTTAGCGTGTTACCTGATTCGCGTTTTGAACTGGAACTCGGCCGACGGGTTGCCGGAACCCGACGCACCTGCGAACCCGGAGGTGAGGCGAATCTGGATGTTGGTGACAGCAGGGTCAACGCCGTTGCCATCCGGTACCGGCGAATAGCTATAGCTAACGCCGCCATCGCTGGAAAAATAAAGGTCGTCAGCAGGATCGGATAGCGACCCAAAGCTATAGCTGACGCCGCTCGACGGACTTCCATTTACAAATCGGACGGGCCCGGCTGTAGAGCTGTCAAAATTATCAACAACGAGCGCGGTGTCCGGATCGATATTCTCGGTAAGTACCAGGCTGCCCGCGTCCACCGCACCTGTGGCCGAATTTTCAATTGCAGTGACATTCAGAATTATCGCGCCCGGAATCGCCTTCGGATTACTGTTGCCCTCAACAGGGTTCGAGAACGACTGCGATGAACGCGTTAACGTCAGCGTCGCACAGTCACCTGTTTCGCCGACCTGGAAAATTACCGACGGCGCGGCTCGCGCCGAACACGCCCTGCTACGCAAGGGAATATTGGCGAGGGCAAGATTCTGCCACGCGCCGCCTGGCCGCCGGAATTGAGCCGTCAGGCCACCGTCGCAACAATCCTCAAAACCGAGAATTCTCAAACTGTGCGTGCCTTCGGCAAGATTGATCGAACCCTCCAGAATCTGGCTCGTATTATTCCAGTTATTGTTCCACCAGAGATTCGAGTTCCATTTTTCCTGCAGCGCGATGTCATCAACGTAAAGACCACCGCCGAACCCAAAATCGGCACCGTAGCGAAAGTGCCAGGTACCAGCATCGCCCGGCCCGACATCAAAGAAGACTTCGGCCGAGAGCGCAATATTGTCCTGCCGATTCGGCGGTGCGAACTGCCCGGTATTGTTGATATTTACGTACGAGCTAATGCTTGCGCAGCCGTATCCCGGAGTGCCGGATGGAGCCAGGTTGAACGCCGCTTCGGCGGTCGCCCGATTGACAGGATTAACCGCCGAGCGCCGGGTGTAAAATTGCATGCCAGGTGCAGGCATGGTCGCAAGCGTGGATCCGCTCAACGTGCCCGCCGGCCCGTCAAAATACAGGTACACACGGTGAGTTCCTGATAACGATGGCAACCTTACCCACACGACCCCGACCCGGGCACCGGCATCCCATTGTTCGACCAGGAAATCGAGCGGTGTCACGTCGTTCGTATCGACGAGCCTCAGGTCCGTGCCATTCAGGTTCCAGTCGAAGCTCGCGGGCACATTCGCGTTATTGAGATTGAGGCGTACTACGTAATCAGGCAGCGCCGGCCCTGGCGACGCCGTGATATCCGCGGCGAAGCGCTGCTTCCAGCTACAATCCCACCATGCCTCGGCAGGTATGGCCGATCCAAGCAAGACGAGCACAATGACTAATCGCAGCAATTGCTGGCCTGAAGTTTGACGAAACACGGCTATTCTATGACGGTGCCCGGGGGATTACACCCAGGCGACGTCTCAATTCGTCAATTGGCGGCCGTTGTTGCACGAAATTCAGCAAGTGCGCGGGTGAACCAGTCGTGCGCGGTGACCGTGCCCTTCCCATCGCAATTGATGAGATAGTCCTTGCCGGTCCAGGAACTCTTGCTCGCGATTCGATCGATGAACTGCTCGGTACTCTTGTAGTAGCGTTTGCCGTTCCTGCGTTTCAGTTGTAAATGATCGCGTGCATCGGCGCCGCTGTACTCTTTACCGTTGCGCACGAACGTGCACTGGCTGTTTGCCACCGATTGAATCAGGAAGTCGATCTCCGTATCCATAGACGAACTGTCACCCGATGCGCTGGCCGCCTGTACAGCCGATGCTGTGAAAAACAGGCACGCAATGAACAGGGTTATGGCGGCTCGAGCTGCGTTCCTGATCAGGTCCCGCTCGAGCACGTTAGTTGTCAGACTTTGTGGCAACCGGCTGTAAATAGACATTACATCGCCAAAGTAACCGCGATGGGATTGTGGTCTGACGAGGTGACTATCGACGACACAGCCGTCGCCGTGGCAAAGCCGCGCAAGTATATGTGATCGATGGGCAGGCCAAAGACCCGGGTGCGGTGGTCGGCTCCAAATGACAGCTCTGTCAGTTCGAGGTCGGCAGCCAGCGACTCTATCGTAGCTACCCGACCGGCACGCCAGGTATTCAGGTCACCGGAGAGTATGATTGGACCGGCATGACCGATAAGCACGTCCTCGATTTGCTGGAACTGCCGTTTGTAGGTACCAAGACCCAGGGAAAAATTGACCGCGTGTACGTTGACCACCAGCAATGTTTCATCGGTACCGCGCAGCGCAAATTGCGTGATGCTGGTGGCCTTCGGTGTGCGCAGCAATGGTTCGGTATTCGTAAAGCTGCAACGGGATAGTGGCATGACACTGGACAGAGTCAGAACGCCGGTCACCGAATCCCCGGTTCGGTAGCCCGGCGAAAATGACCAGTAGGGCACCGTTGGCAAGTCCTCGATCGTATCCACTCGCAACGACGCCTCCTGCAACAGGATCAGGTCTTTGGCCGCCGTCAGCCGACCATAGTCTGCCCGCCAGTTCGGGATGCTCTTTTTCTGCATATTCCAGCTCACCAGGCGGATATTACTGGTATCAAGCTCGCCGGCAGGCACCGCACGGGTCGCATCGATCAGGCTGCGGCAGGCATCAACATCCGATACGACAGGTACCAGAGGATGACTGATCGGATCAACTGTCCCGTTGCCAGTCGATACGCAGGCGCTGAGGCCAACAAAAGCAGTCAGGACAAGCCACAGTGACATTCGTCGCAATCGAGCGAGCCTGTTATTGGCAGAAGTGTTGTGCATATGGCTGGCAAATCCTCCGGTAAAAAACCTGTGCGCGCCGCAATGAGCGTCTGGCCATGCGCACCCAGAATACGCAGTCTGCGCCCATTTGACTATTCGAACGACGGCAGGTTCTGGTTGTTTTGCCGCAGCATACGATAAGCAATATATGAGCAATTTCGGGTTGGGATCATGAGAATCAATAGGCCCAGCTTGCGATTCTTGCAATTTTGACGCTGCCCGGCTACTCCGGAGCGGCATTCAGCGATGCTAGTGACCCCGACTCCTTGACCCGTATCGGTGGGTAAAATCCGCCGAGGTCGAGTTTTGCTTCAAATTCGTAGTCAAAATGGCCCTTCTGGCTGGCCATCATTTCACGAAACAGCCGGATGCCCGCAAACAGGTTCGCGGCTGCCGTCACGGTTACCTGGCCGGTACCATAAGGCTCGATCACGGGTAAATCGTTACCAACACCCTTGATAACTTCCTGCCCCTCGAGACTGACCGTGTATGCGATGCCCTTCAGCTTGAGCGCTTCCCGATTGGGATTGACGACCTCCAGCCCGATTTCAAAATTTGGCAGGGTGCCTGCGGATGGCAAGACACGAAAAGCATTGACGGTGACGGAGGGAGTTTCATATCCCGGCCGCATACCGGCGCAAGCCTGCAAAACAAGAACGGCAAGTGCAAGTGCGAAAATTCGACAGTTGGCTTGCATCTGAATTGCTCCGCTGCTCGTTGTTGGCAGTATCGTTTGGAAGACAAGCTTGCTGTCCATGGGCAGTGTACACGGCGCTGTCGTAACTTTCAGCGCAAGTGGGCTGCCTGCAGGATCAAGGTGGCGCGAATCAATAGGATTTGCGAAAAAGTCGCCTCCGCTGCGTATAATTCCCCGCGCACATAATAAACATAAAGACGGGAATGCTCATGCAACGCAAACGCCTGACGATCACACTGGTAGTTATTGCCCTGCTCGGCTCCTGCGCAGTCATTGAGGACCCGGACCTCTCGGGCATGTCATTTTCTGCTGAACCGCTACTCGGCAAGGCAGTCTGGCACGATCTGATCACCGAGGATATCGGCGCGGCAAAGTCCTTTTACGGCGGTCTGTTTGGCTGGACCCTTGAACCATCGAAAACGATCGACGGCAGGCAATATTTGCTTGCCCGTCAGGGCAACCGCTATGTCGCGGGCTTGCTGAGCGTTGCGCCGCGCACCGACGGTCAGAAGATTTCGCGCTGGCTGCCCTATGTTTCTGTAGCCGATGTGGACGTGGCCGCGGCAGCGACCAAAGCGTCAGGTGGCAAAATCATCGTTGCGCCTCGTGAGTTGGGCTTTGGGCGGGTTGCCGCTATTGCCGACCCTGATGGCGCCGTCATCGGACTTGCCCGCAGCAAGTTCGGCGACCCCGATAACATAACGACCGCGCCCATGGCCGGTGCAGTTATCTGGAACGAATTGTTGGCCAATGACAGCCAGGCGTCCGCTGAATTTTATGAACGTGTGTTTGCTTACAACGCAGTTGCAACCACCCGACGCGGCGGCCCCTACACTTTACTCAAGGCGGGTGGCGAGGATCGCGCAGGCATCCTGACCAAACCCGGGACCAACTGGAATTCTGAGTGGCTGACCTTCTTCGGTGTGGCCGACCCGGCAGCTGCGGCGGCACGTGCCGAAAAACTGGGTGGAAGAGTCCTGTTGCCTGTGTCCGACGAACTGCGAAATGGCACGATGGCGATCGTTACAGACCCAAGCGGCGCCGTACTGGTGCTGCAAAAGCTGGTGTATTAGATGCCCTTTAAGGATTTCCTATGAAAATACTTGGCAAAAAGTTGTTATTGACTGGTCTGTTGGCGGCGAGCCTCTTGCTGGCGTCGTGCTCTGGCAACGTTGGCATCGGTCTCAGTGTTGGTGTGCCCATCGGCAGCCACGGCTATATGAGCGTCGGGAGCAGTCGCTGGTATTAGGGCCTGGTGCACCCGGCCGGTACGATTTTAGTCTTCATCATTCATTTACGAACTGGACCTGCTGTTTGGCGTCGGCCCCGGCGCCCGGTACCGCATCTGTGCCCAAGACAGCCCTGTCTGCCGAGAGCGTAACCTTCATTTCGATCGCGTCGTCATTGCCCTTACTGATCTCTTTTGGCTGTGCGATGACAAGCCGATTGGCGAGACCCGGGTTCAGCAATGTGATTGCATCGCGCAGATTTGTCGCCCGCTGGTTTGCAAGTTCCCGAAGATCCTGTTCACTGACCGTCTGTCGCTCAACCAAAACCCGCTCCAGCTCAGCGGCATAGGCGGGTGCGTCGAATTGTTCCTTGCCTGGCTTGCCCTTGTCGTCCAGCGGGGCCGTGGTGAACGATTGCCGCATCGCTTCGAGGGTAGCGCCAGCATCCACACCGGCGCTCGATTCCTGGTACAAAGCCTCGAGTGCCTCTTGTTGCTGTTCCGCATAGGTCGAATTCTCATTGCTTGTCGCCGCAGCGCCGATTCTTTGCTCGACAAGCTCAGCAACGCGCGCCACCTTGAGCGCATGGCCATCGACTGCCGAGTCCACCACGCCGGGTATTTCGAGCACCAGCTGCGGCCTCAGCGATAAAGCCTCGACGAGATTGCCGGCCCGTTCCAGTTCCGGCGGCGTCAGATCGGCACGACCGTCCAGAAAGTTGATGTGGGCCAATTCGTCTGGCGAAACGCCAATCAGGTTGCCGAGCAAGGCAAACGGCGATGCGACAATCTTGATAATCAGGCTGCTCAGCGCCTTCCAGATGATGCCACCGTAGCGGAACTCGGGGTCGTTCAGATCGCCGCGTACCGGCAAGTCGATGTCAATTTTGCCGCTCGAATCTTTCAAAAGTGCGACTGCCAGCCCAAGAGGCAAGCTCATCGCACCGGGATGGTCTACCTTGTCGCCGAGCTCAAAATCCCGCAACACGATCTTGTTCTCGCCAACCAGCTTTTGCTTTTTGACCTGGTAGCCCAGATCGAGGTCGAGCTTGCCGCTGGCAAGCTTGCGGCCGGCAAATTCAATTGTGTAGGCCGAAAACTTGGGAATCTCGACGTTGCGAAAGGCAACTTTCATGTCCGTATTCCACGCCGGATCCAAAGGCGTCACGGTGCCCGAGACTTGCACGAAACCATGCTCGTCCACCTTGCCTTCCAGTGCCACTTTGGACGGCTCGTTGCTCGCCGTGGCAATGGTTGAGATCTCGCCTTTCAGTTCTGCGACACGAGCGGCAAAAGGCAGTGGCAGGGACTCGTCTGCATAGTCCGCGCCGGCGTCCGCGAAGATTACGCGTCCGATCAGCACCTGCATTTCCGCATCGTTGCGGCGCTCCGGACCCTCCGTTACGCTCGCCGCGGTGCCTTTGTCGCCGTCTCCGGCCGCGGCCCCTTTCTCGACCCGTCCGAGGTTCACACTGCCATCCGCGGCCACGAAAATATCTGCGTAGGCGTTGTGCAGTTCAATTTCCGAAATATTGAGCATTCTTTTTGCAAGGCTGAAATCGAGTTTGCGAATTTCCACCCGGTCCCAACTGCCAAGTCTCGATCCCTCCGCGGTTTCCGTAATGAGGAAATTGTCTATTGCGGCGTCGCCTGCAAATGAAAACTCTTCGTCCGCGTCCGTACGAAACCCGGCGTCGAAAGACAGCGTGCCGGTGTCCAGGCTGACATTGGCCAGCGGTTGCAGATAGGGATGCAACAGTGCCAGCGACAGGTCTTTTGCAACAATGTGCATGCTCACGTTCGGCTCGGGCAGGACGACGGCCGGCCCCTCGATCGTCACGGTGCCGCCACTGCGCGTTTCCATTACCGCGCGGCTCGGAAAGCTTGCACCCGGCCGATTCGAAATATTGCTTATGACCAGGTCGAGGGTCTTTAAGCCTATGTCTGCCGGCGGCTCGACGCTGTGATCGTCGAGTCCAAGAATCATGCGATTCAGCTCCAGCCGCTCGAGTGACAAATCCCACGCATCGTCCGTGGCAGTGGTGGCGGCCTCGTTGTCAACGAGTGCTGCCGCGTCGGAATCCGGCAAGCTCGCCGTATCGGGCAACAGGTTTATGCGCCCGTCGCCATCGCGGTAGATATTCAGACTTGCATCGTCAATCGCCAGCGATTTGAACGCTGCACTGCGCTGTGGCCAGAGTATGGTGCCGCCCGCGAGGTGGAACGCCGGCAATATCAGCAATTCCCGGTCCGGCGACGGCTGGCCTGTAAAGACCCGCGCTGCCTTATTCACCTGCATATCGTTGAATTTGACGTCGGCGTTGTCGATCCGGGCACGTAACTCGCCAGTCGCGTCGACCTCTATGTTGTAGTCCAGGCTGACGTCTGCCTGTCCTCGTACGATGTCGAAACCTGACTGCTGTTTGATATAGGCTGCTGGCAATGCAAACAGCGCGCCGCCCAGTGTTGCGTGACCACTTGACTGCAATGGGTTCAACTGCAGTTTGCCGGTCCACGCCAGCGTGCCGCCGCCCTCGGTCGTGATGACGACGGCCTGGTCACCGGATCGCTGCGGCAGGGTATTCAGCTCAGCGATGCGTACGTTCACAGGCCCGAGATGGCTTGCCACCGGCTCGGCGGGCAGCTGGTCGTTCCACTTTATCGCCAGATCATTGATTGCAAAGTCAAGGACAAGTACTCGCGGCAAGCCGGGCGATGCAAGGTCTGCGTCCGCCGCAGCGTCACTACCCTGCATCAAATAGGCAATATTCAATGCGCCGCGCTGGTCCCGCGCGACAAACAGTTCCGGCGCGTCAAGCCTGATTTCCGCGAACGTGAAGGCCCAGCGAAAAAGCGAACTTGCCTGGAAATTCACGAATATCGTGTCGGCTTGTGCGACGAGGTCCCCCGCGGGATTGTGGAGCTCAAATCCATCGACCGTGACGCTCAACACGAACGGATTACAAGCAACGCCAGCCAAACGCAACTCGGCGCCGTAGTCATTGCGAACCATCTCCACGGCGTACCGGTTGACGAGCCACGGCAACACGAGGAAGCCAAAGATCGCGTAGCTCAGCAAGACGGCGCAGAGTACGGCCAAATAGTGACGTAATTTATAGATTACGCTATTAAACAATTGATATTATTCTTTTAATTAAAGGAAACTTGCCACGCGCTCGATCGTCCAGAATGCGGCGACAGAGCCGATTGCGTAGGCCGCCAGCCATTGCATGCTGTTTTCACGCCCACTCAATATCCGCGCAAAAATTGTGCGCAGCAGCAACACCGCAACCACGAATATCAGCTGGCCCAACTCTACGCCGATATTGAAGGTGAGCAAGGCAATCGGTATCGCCACCTGCGGCAGGCCCACTTCGGCCAGTGCGCCTGCAAATCCAAGTCCGTGCAAGAGACCGAAGCTGAACGCCACCACCCAGGGCGCCCGGGCCGTTAGCCCTGGCCTGCCCTGCAGGCCGTGGATAACTTCCGAGGCAACGAACACGATACTCAGCGCAATAATCGCCTCCACTGGCGGGCCGGGAACATGCACCCAGCCCAGAGTTGCCGCGACGAGCGTGAGGCTATGGGCCAACGTAAATGCTGTAATCGTCAAAACGATGCGGCGCGTGCCATGCACCACCAGCAGCAAGGCCAGCACGAACAGCAAATGATCGATACCAGCCAGGATGTGCTCGACCCCGAGGACGAGATAGGACCACGCAACCGCGCCCTTGCCTGCAGACGCTTGCACGGTGAACGCCGGCTTCTCAAATGGCAGACGTTCCACCTGGCTGCTGCCGTCGAGCCGTTCGACGCGCGCAATGACGTCCGTTACCCCGACCGCGTTGCCTTCAATTTCGATCGTTTGTCCGATCAGGCCACCGGGGTAGTGAATTTTCCAGCGCTCGCTCCAGGCGCCGGCGCCGTACGTCGTTCGCACCTCTCCAATGGTTTCCGTCGCCGGCGGAAAACGCACGTACGCGGACAGCCGCATGCTCTCGCCCTGGGCCGGCACTTTCCACAGTACTGCGTAGTTGTCGCGGCCAAGTTCCCGTAGTTCAAGATACGCGGGCTGAAACACGTCTGCGTTAGCAGCGGCCGATGCGATGCACGCAAGTAACAGCAGTGCCGTGAATTTAAGGGACCTCATCACGAACCTGGCGTGCCCGGCGCGTTCGTCGCCTCTTCTCCCGCGATAACGACCTCGTACTGCTGGCGCAGAGCGTCGTAGAAGGCTTCGTCGGCCTCCGCTTTACGCGCCGCCACGAGGTCGCGCGTGACCGCCATGCGCACTTCATCGAGAGTGGCGTCACGGCCTGCCTGCAAATCATCCAGCCGAACGAGGTGCAACCCGTATCCGGAGCGAACGGGCCCCGACCACACCCCAACCGGCAACTCGACAACTTCGTCCGCAAAACCCGCGCCGAAAATGCGCGCGATGTCGGAGCGGGAACCGCCTTGCAGCTTTGCCGGCAGCAAGGTCGTATCGCCGTGGATGGCCTCGGCTTCGCTGACGCCTGCGGCCAAATCTGATCGAGCCGTTTCTATAAGCGATGTGAGGTCAGTCTTGTGACGCTGCGGGTCGAAATACACTTGCCGCATGCTCACCACGGGTTCAATCCGATAGGTTTCGCGGTGCTCGGCAAGCCAGCGTTCCAGCTCAGCTTCGCCGGGCCTGTCATCGACCAGCGCGTCGCTCATGAAAGCAACTTTTTGCGCGACGCGTCGCCGTATGACCGGGTCGTCCCGATCCAGGCCGAGCGCCACGCCTTCGCGATACATGATTTCGTCACGAACCCAGTCAGCTATCAGGCCTTTGAGCTCTGGTGCGCTGGGTGGTCGCTGCCAGATCCGCTCGTATTGTGTGCTGAGCGCACTTATCCGTGCGGCGTCAACGAGTATTTCGTCAGGTGCAGCGGACACACCCTTGTGCAGGTAGCTGAAGAGCACGAACAACAACGCACCTAACAGGAAAAAGTGCAGCAGGGGCTCGCGGAGCAATCGATTGAGTGACATTGGGTGTCCTGTTGTAACGATAAATCGCAGACCGGCCTACGGCAAAATGGGCCTGGTGACAGGTTGACTGGCAGCGAATTGTGGCAACAATTCAGGTATCACGCCAATCTTGCATGTGCGCCCTTTAAGCACCAGAATCAGACGCTACGCATCCGGGATCCTCGCGCGGCTCGACACCATCGGCTCGTACGCTGGCGACCGACAGGCCTCTGCCCCACCGCAGTTCCAACCCAAGGACCACGCCATGAACCTGATTCTCCAGCGCAAACCTGCCTGTTACCTGACACTCCTTGGCATCCTGACACTTGCGCCCGTGCAATTTGCCTTTGCCGATTCGGGCTTGTACGTCGGTGGCAGCGTCGGCTCCGCTGGCGTGGAACTCGACGAAGAGAGTTTCGATTTCAACGAAGACGACGCCGCATGGAAAGCATTTGCCGGCTACAATTTCGATATCCTGATTGTTGATCTTGCGGTGGAAGGCGGTTATGTCGATTTCGGCTCACCATCCGGGCGCGTTACCGACATTACTGGCGATTTTGACCTGGATCTGGACATCAGTGGCTGGAGTGCGTTTGCCCTGGCAGGCGTTGAACTCGGACCGGTCGGCGTTTTCGCCAAAGCGGGCCTAGTCGGCTGGACGATCGACTCAACGATAGGTGGTGTCGGGTCTGCCGAACAGGACGGCACTGACCCAGCCTATGGCGTTGGCGCTCGCTTCAGCCTGTTTTCACTGGAGTTCCGCGCCGAATACGAACGCTTTGAAATTGACCTCGACGATGTCGATTCCAGTGATCTCGACATGGTTTCGCTAGGCGTTGTGTGGACCTTTTGACAAGAAACCTACAGTTCAATCCACGATAAACGGCACAGGAGAACAGGAAATGGGCATGTTGGATGCACTATTGAAGAATCCGGAAATGCTTGGGGATGTCGCAAAGTTTGCGTCCGAGAATCCGCAGATCGCCAAAGCGGCGATGGAGATGTTCAGCTCGACTAGTGGCGCTGGCGGGGGCCTTGGTGACCTCGTCAGTTCACTCAAATCAGGTGGGCTCGGCGATGCGGTATCATCCTGGCTTGGCGTTGGCGACAACCAGGCGGTGGACCCCGCAAAGTTGGAGAAAGCACTGGGGTCTGACAAAATTTCGTCTTTCGCCAGGCAGGCGGGTATCAGCGGTAGCGAAGCCAGCACCTTGCTTGCGGGCATGCTGCCCGGAATCATCGACAAGCTCAGCCCGGACGGCAAGCTGCCCGATGCAGGCGGCCTCGACGGCATGATCGGTGGCTTGCTTGGCAGTCTGGGCGGCAAGCGTTAAGGATCGTAATGAGCAAAAATACCGATGCATCGACCTCCGGATTCACGGCCCTCAGTTTCGTTTGGCGCTTGCTCGCCGCGCTGTTGCTGGTGCTGCTGACCTTTAATCCGACAGGCTACTCAGCGTATCACTGGACCATAGACGCCGTTCGTGAAAGCGGTTTCGGTCCCTTGAACCTGCTGGCGATCGCGGTGTTGCTCGCAGGTTGGGCCGTCTTCGGGATGGCCACCTGGCGGGCACTGGACACGCTCGGCGTAGTGCTGTCCGGGCTCGTGCTGGGGGCTATCGTGTGGCTACTTGTCGACCTGGGCGTGATCAGCACGGAGTCCACCACCGCGATAACCTGGATTGCCCTCGTATGCATCGCCGTCATCCTCGCCATCGGCGTCTCCTGGTCACATATTTCCAGGCGACTCACAGGGCAACTAAACGTCGAGCACGTCGACGATTGATCAACAGGGAAAACGAGTCCTATTGCAGTTACCGCTCCAATTTGCTGAGTTGCCCCTCTTCAACTAACGTCGGCGCGCCGGCGCGTGCCGCATGGTGTGCGGCCGGGATTGCTGCATAGTCGTACCACGCTGCCGCGCCTGGTTGGCTCGATCCAGGCCGGAGTAATCAGGCATCGATGGTCGCGTCGCGGGCCGCGTCGACGTTTGTTGGTGCTGTGGCATGCTCTGCTGCGTCTGCTGGCGTTGTTCCGGCGTCGTTTTGTGCTGCACCGCCGACTGCGCCCGGTCGCGTGTCTCGGCTGAGACATTGTCCGGCTTCCATTGACCGTTCTCGCGCGACTCCCAATGGTCATTCACATTGCGAGCAATATTTCCATTTTTATCGGCAAACACATTGTTCGCTTTATTGCTGGTCGGGCGTGCTTCTGTCAGACCTTTGAGCGCTGCGGTCTTATCAGCATTGCGCATGCGGTTGTCGCCACGATTGTAGATGTTGGTGGTCGCACTGTTGATATTTAGTTTCGAATTGCGGTTGATGCGGTTATCAATACTAGTCCGATTGCCAATGTTCACATTGTTGCCAATATTGATGTTACCGGTATTGATGATAACGGGCCCACGATGCCCGCCACCATACCAGCCGTTGCAACAACCCCAGGGCCGATAAGAACCCGGATAACCACCGCCCCAGCCCATCCCGAAACTGAAGAATCCGTTACTCCAGCTCAATCCAAAATTCCAGCCGGTCCATGGGTTATAGCCCACGTTGAAACCCCAGGTCGGCGGACGCGGATAGTAGTAGTGCCCGTAATAGGGCGGATAGGCCCAGCCCGTGCCATACACAGGGACACCATAATAGGGATACGACCACATGTAGCCCGGTGTATAGCCCACATACACGATCTCGGGCGTGGACTCGTAGACGCTCACAAACGTTGTGTTGTAAACCGGCGAACTCGGGGGAATCTTGTCGATCTCCTCTTTCGGGATATCATCCGCGACTACCCAGGGGCCGCTGGCGGCGCCCGATGTAAACCACACTCCGTTGTCAACTGCGTAATACTTGCCGCCAACCTGCAAAACCTGCGCGCCCGTATTTACCGCATAGGAAACGCTGGTACCCGGAATTTTCTCGAACTGCGGCTTGCCATCGTAATCTACGGACAATTTCGCATCGTCGCGCTTGATCGCTGCTGTTTGCGGAACCTGCGCATCGAGCACCGCTTCCTTCGCCTCTTCTGTACCAGCGACCGAACTTCGCAATCCGCCGATATCAGAAGCGGGAGGTATGGCCGCGAAACTTTTCGGCAATTCATCGGACCGCACAAAGGTCCAGGGACCGTCGCTTGATTTCGATCTGTACCAGCGTCCGGATAACAACAGGTAGATATTGCCCGTGGATAATTCGCGCAACCACGGCGACTCTGTGTTTTCGACGTACATCAGTTCACCACCCGGCAGCGTTTCCCAATCCGGTTTGCCGTCGCTGGATATCAGTTCTGTCGGTTCTGTCGCAGTTACAATGGCGGGCGGTGCGCCGGTACCGCCTTCCTGGTCCTTGTCGGGTTTTGGCAGCATTTTAACGAGATCAGCTGGCGGCGAGTTCGTCGTCATCCAGGGACCCATCGCATCTGTTGCCTGGTACCAGAACTGGCCACTCGAGAGATAGTATTTGTCAGTTTTCTTCCTACGCACAACAACAACAGGCGTGTTAAGCACCCGCTCATAGTCGCTGCCTTCCACTGCCGAGAATCTTGGCTTGCCGTCATACAAAACCAGCACCGATAACTGCTCCCGAAAAACAATCTTTGGAGGATCATTCTTCAAATTATCGAGGCTTCTTTGTTCCATCTCGGCCGTTGCGAGACTTGCGGTCAAACGCTCCATGGATATTGGAAAGCCCGCGTCCGGCATCGCCCCCTCGACAAGCGCAGTAAATCGTTGCTCGCCGGCATCCTTTGAGTCTGGCCAGCGTACGTCAGTAACCTTTACATCACGAATCAAGGCCGATCCGTCTTCCCGGTCTGTGTCAATCTTTGCTGCAAACCAGAACGCGCCAAATATCGGCTCTTTGCCATTCTTGAGCTGCAGCGACATCGCGGCCCTGCCCTTAAGCACATTACCTTGCAGACTTTCCGGTTGGGGCTGGTAAACGACGATCGTACCCTCCTCGGCATCAACCTCCTGTGGCCAGTCGACGGCCGCAGCCGGTAACGCCCAGCCGCAAGCGATGATAAGAAACTGCAAACGCCACAGCGCGGATTGAATTTCGGCAACTGGTTTCATGATTTTATTCTTCTGCCTTGTAGCGACGAGCAGGGTAGCTTCACGCAGGCCGCGGGTGAAACAGTCTGCCGGCTTCATGAAAGTCGAGGCCGGCAGGGGAGGATTGAATCAGGGTTCAGGCTGTTGTTGCGCCGATATTCTTGCCGAGTTTACGAATACGGAATGCAAACCAGATTCTGAGAGTGCCGATAAAAATCGCCCAGAACGCAATCATGTAAACAACGGACAAGCCGCCGATACCGGGCTGGAATAGCAGGAGCAGCGCAAAAATAATCGACATCGTACCGGTCAGGTATAACAGCCACTCGTTCGGAACTTCTGCGCTGATTTTCCAACCAAGGTAGATCGATATCACGCCAATGAACATCGCGACGAAAGCTACGACGTAGATCAGCGCAATCATGCTGACTGGCGGGTAAAGCAACGCAAAGCCACCGGCGACAAACCCAACGATGCCGAGCAACAGCAATGCCCACCAGCCATCCCGGTTCCGATGGGTGATCGCGCCCCAGATATTGACGGCTCCATCAACGAGAACATAGGCTGAAAAGAACATCGCCAGTACCAAAAGCGCGACACCGGGTTTCATGAACGCCATGATCCCGAAGATGACGGATGCCAAACCGCCGATCAAGAATACCCACCAGTTGCGACTACAAAGCGCGCCTACGCCCTGCGCTAGCTTCTGACCCAATTCATTTTCGCTCACCATTTTATTTCCTCTTTTTATTATCTGGATTCTATCCAGTTTTTTTGCATCCGGGACTGGTTTCCAGCAACCGGAAGATTTCTCAGTGCCGTGTGCAATGCTACGTCACGCCGTCAATGTCCATTGGCGTATTCCTGCTTTGGCCGACTTCGTCAGCGGGCAAAGGCTGGGGAGGCGGTGTGCCCCTCGTGCTCCGCACGGCACGTATCCGTTCCTGCTGCTGCTCATCGTACAGGCGCAGAAATACGTCATCGACTGTAAATCGAGTTACCGACTGCAATGCCTGCAGGAACCGTTGTTCCTGTAAATTCAACGCCGGGGCGCAGCTCTTCTTTGTGCTGCCGACTGCCGAAACCTGAAAAGTACTGGTGCCAAGTTCCAGCGTCCCGAAATACTGATTGCAACCTGCCGAACCCGCTATTCTCGTCGGCTCCGGAATATCGATGGTGATATGAGAGGAATCTATAATGCCGCCAAGGTCGATATCCTCAACCTGCCAAACAGAGCTTGTCAGATCAACTTGTTCCGGCATGGCTTCGGCCGTCTGTGAATAGTCGTTGCCACAACCCGCAACCAGCAACGCATTCGCAATCAGGGCCAGCCACACACCAGCCGGCGATCGCTTCTTGCAGAGACCGAATCGATATACCTGATTGGCAACAGTCACTTCATGCATCCATTAACCATAGCCCAATGAGTACAGGGCACGCTCGAGGGTCAGCCCATTCTAACATCGCTATAAATCCTGTGACCCATAAAAGACCGTACGTACCCGGCCGGATTGCGTCAATCCACAGAGAAGCTACGCATGGATGAAATTTCATCAAGTGAGGCTTGCAACTCGTTGGCAACTGCCGGCCGCAAATCGGGGAGTTTCAGAGCTGTCTCAAGTTGCTGGATCGCTTCAGGAATACGGCCCATCCCCGCAAGCGTATACGCGAGGTTATTGCGTGCCATGGCGTGTGTCGGCTCGCGAACCAGCAATTCAAGGTAATGCTGTTCGGCGCGTACCAGGTTGCCCTGGCTCAGTTCGGTGTTGGCAAGACCGAACAGTGGCAAGAGGTCGTTTGGCCAGCGCGCGCGTGCTGTGCGCCAGGCCTGGTTCGCCGTAGTCAGATGCCCGGTCGCCTCCAGCGCCGAGATCGAGCTGAAATATTCCAGGCGATCCGGATTCGCAGGTAGCTCGTCCGGACGCAGCACGACGATTGCCCAATTGTCACTGCGCCGCCAGGTGCGCAGGAAAGTGCCCGCCTTGCTCGTGCGGTTTGCATCGGTACCGGACCGGAGTCGCACCAGGTTTCTGTCAGGGTCGATCCCATACACAACGGCGTAATGCCAACGCGGAAACCAGGAGACACCCAGGTTCTGCAACACCAATACCGGTCGGCCGGCATTGAGTTCCGCGCTGATGCTCGCGAGCGAGCCGTCGATGCGATACGGAATGCGTTCCGCGCGGCGCGACGCGGCGATTATTTCAGTCTGCAGACTGCCCTCGCGCGCCGGCAGATACACGTTTGCGACCAGTTCATCGAGCGTAACCGTCGCACCGCTGTACGACAGCACCGTCATCAGCGCGGCCGGCCCGCACTGGTAACGCTCCTGCGGAAAAAACGGTGTGCTGGTTAACTCAACCGCGGCCGGATCAGCGCCAAAATCGGTAGCGGTTGTAGAAGCGCAACCGCCGGCCAATAGTGCCGCCAACGAAAACAGGCCACTGCAAAAACCTGTGCCTGCCCTTTTCCTCATGCCGCTGGCCGGCCTGCCCAATTACACGGATTTGAATATATCGGTCACACCAACCACTTCGAGGATCAGCAAGATGAGAAATACCGCACCGATCAATGCCAGTGCGTCCCCGCCCGCCGGGTCGGTGTCGATACGATCATGCAGTGCTGCGACTTCCTGGTCGGTCATGTTCTGCACACGTGCCGCAACCAGCTCGGGGCTGACGCCAAGTGCCTGTAGCTGCTGCGACACATCTTTACGGCCGATGAAATCTTCAAGTTTCGTAATCTGCTGTTGCCGCACGCCGTCTTCGAGCGCCAGCTGCGTTCCCATGACGCCCGCTTGCGAGGTCTGCGCAAAGCCCATGCTGAGCAGCGCGAATATCACAATGTCCATTACCCAACGACGGAACCGGTCCGGCTGCCCGCGTGCTATTTTGTTTGCATTCATTTTGGCTCCTCGCCTTGCATTTACCAGATTAAACTTTACCATTCGATTTTGGTCGGAAATGTTTTAATTTTACAGAAACGTCGGCTCGCCGACGAACACCACGGTAAAATATCAAGTGATCCTCTGTTCCACTGACCAGGATGCTCCACTGACGACCGGGGCAGCCCGCCACCGATCGCCCTTTTGCCCTACACAATAATAACAAAGGAGAACCCGATGAAATTTTCAATTCGAGCAAGCACGGCAAGTCTCGCAACAATAATTGCTGGTCTGATGCTGGCCGGCCCGCTATGTGCCAAAGACACACTGCCCGAGACCACTGCAGATGGTCTGACCCGGGTACCGAGCAAGGCCGTCAGTGCACTGTACTGGAAAGACGGAGCAACGCTTGCCGAATACGACAAGGTAATGATTCTTGAAGCGCCGGTGGCGTTCCGCAAGAACTGGATGCGTGATCAAAACCGCGACGCGATCGACTTGTCGAACCGGATCAACCAGTCCGACATGGACCGGATTAAATCCAAACTGAGCCAGGCTTTCAAAGACGAGTTCACCAAGGTGCTGCAGAAAGGCGGCTACACCGTGGTGGATAAGGCCGGCGAAGGCGTATTGTTGCTCCGTCCTGCGATCATAAATCTTGATGTATCGGCTCCTGATACCCAGAGATCGATGGGCGTCTCGCGAACGTTTACGGCTTCGGCGGGATCGATGGAGCTCTACATGGAACTTTACGATTCATTAACCAGCAGCAAGATCGGGGAAGTGGCTGATGCGCAAGGGGGCAATGACGCCGGACATTTTCAGGTCAGCAACTCGGTGACCAACAAGGCAGAAGCCGAGCGCATACTGCGAAAGTGGGCACAACTACTTGTGAATGCGCTGGATGAGGCGAAAAAGAAGGACAATAGCGCCGCCAAGTAAACGCGGCTTCCGCGGGGTGCAGGGGTCGGGCCAGTTCCGCGCAGCCCGGCCCTAAGCCCAGGCACAGGCGTGTATATGGCTGAGCTTGTCGGTCATCGGCAGACGGTAAAACGCCCGTAGCTCGGAGATTGCAGAAGCCTCATCGTCTCTGAGGCTTCTGCCGAGGCGATGACAAAAGCGGGCAGCATAGTCGTTCGCGGAACGATAGCGGTCCCGTTGTTCGGCATTGAGATCTTCACGAAATTTCACTTCATCAAACAGCCAGCCGTGCAGTCCGCGCAGGACCTGCTCATCGCCCTGCTCAATGGCGAGCCGGCTCGTGCATACAAACTTGTCAATCTCGGCCTGCATTTCCAGTTCAAGCAACGATACTTCGCGATCCTGGGCAGCTTTCCAGACCACGTAGTTGAAATGGCTGATCCCTTCGAATGCCAGCCACAGATCGGCCAGTGACGGTACGGTAAGCTTTAGCAATGGATCGGAATTTTCCAGTCGCTGTAGTAACGCCCGGTTCAGGAACAGCGAGATGCCCAACCCGTCGTCCTGCTCTGCTAACAGCAAAGTCTCCTCTGTCCCCTTCAACATGGCATCTCTTGCGATCGTCTGCGCAAGAACAGGATCCGTAATCAGGTAGTCGCGCACGTCATGTACGCAGCCGGTTTGATAAATCTGGTTGAGCCTGTTTTGCAGCCGCTCCAGCATAGCGAGTGTCCTCTGCGAATTCGTCGCACCAGGCACTAGTGCGAACGCCCGGCATCCCCGGCGCGAATTGGGACCACGTTGTGACTCTTGAGGATCCTGGCAGCGCGCTCACTACCGGTTTTCAACCAGATCTCGTAGGTTCTGAGCAGGTCTGTGTCGCTGCCTGTACCAGCGCTGTCGCGCACCTCGTGCAGTACATCGACCATGGCTTGAAACTTGACCGCCAGCTCGCGGTAAATAGGGGCAAATGCATTGCCGCGGAATGTCCGCTGTACCGAATTCGACAGCGTATCGTAGGCACTGCCACCCATGCGGATGTAGTAATCGATGTCCACGGCTTTGCCGATCAGGCTGTCGGCGAAGAAGCCCGAAATGAACAGCGACACATCACCGATGCGTTGCAGCAGGTAGCTGCGCTGCTCGGCCGACTCTGCGTCGACCGCATCGGCCAGCATCAAAGCCAGAGGCTTCAGGCCGCACTCGTCGCCCTGGCCGTCATACAACTGCTCGGATCGGGCGAACAGGGTCATCAGGTTCACAACATAGTGTGCCGTATCGGGGTCCACCTGGACATGTTGGCGCGCGATTGCTTCCTCGATCGAGTTACGGAAGTAATCCTTCAGGCTCTCGACCGGCACTACCCGGCCTGCATTCCAATTGTGTGTGTCTTGCACCATATGCGCTCCCGGAAACACAGGTATAACTCAGCATAAAAGTTAAGCCTGTGATCAGGATCACGTTATAAGCCCTTCATTTCCAGTGATTTTTTTAGCAGCAGTACGAGGTGACTGCTAACGGGTCCGCCACTCGGACAGGCTGCGGCCATTTTTCGCCAGCTCGGCAAGCAATGGCGCTGGTGTCCAGTTGGCGCTGCCGAAGCGATCACGAAACTCCAGGACCCGGCGGTACACTTCAGCGAGGCCAACCGTGTCCGCGTAGAACATGGGACCACCTCGATACGCCGGGAAGCCGTAACCGTAAACATACACGACGTCGATGTCCGACGGGCGCTGCGCAATGCCCTCCTCGACGATTTTCATTCCCTCGTTGATCAGCGCGTAAATCAGCCGGTCGACGATTTCCCCGGCATCGATATCGCGCCGCACGATACCTTGCGCACTGGCTTGCTCGGTAATAACTTGCCGCACGGTATCGTCCACCGTATAGCCGCGGCCTGCCGGATCGTAGGTGTAAAAGCCGGCGCCGGACTTTTGTCCGAGGCGGCCCATTTCGACCAACGCATCGGGAATGCTGTGCGCCCTGGGGTCGCCGCGCTCGGCAGGCTTTAGCCCCTGGCGCGCCTTGTACCCGATATCGAGTCCGGCGAGGTCAAATACGCGCATGGGCCCCATTGCCATGCCCCACTGCTGCATCGCTGTATCGATCGTGTCCGGCGTCGCGCCCTCGATCAGGCAGAGCTGCGCTTCGCGACCATAGTGCTGCAGCATCCGATTGCCGATGAAGCCATAACAGACGCCCGCAACGACCGGAATTTTGCGAATTTTTTTCGCGAGACCAAGGCAGGTAACGAGCACATCATCGGCGGTCTTGTCGGCGCGCACCACTTCCAGCAATTTCATGACATGGGCAGGACTGAAGAAGTGCAACCCGAGCACGTCCTGTGGACGGCGCGTGACCGCCGCGATGCGGTTCACATCCTGGTAGGACGTGTTGGTAGCCAGGATAGCGCCGGGCTTTGCCACGTCGTCCAGGCGTTCGAATATGTCCTGCTTGAGACTGAGGTCCTCGTAGACGGCTTCAATGGTCAGGTCTGCATCGCCCAGGTCATCGTAGTGCGTGGTTCCTGTAATCAGGTCGCGGGCAGCTTGCGCTTCCTGCTCGGTCAGTTTGCCGCGCTTGACACTGCCCAGGTAGTTTTTTTCGATCATTCCAAGGCCACGCTCAAGCGCTTGTTGATTGACCTCAAGCAACCACACCGCGAGGCCGGCATTGGCGAAATTCATGGCAATGCCGGTGCCCATCGTGCCGGCACCAATCACCGCCACGGAACTGATTTCACGTGGCGCCACGCTGCGGTCCAGGCCTGTCACCCGCGCCGCCTCTCGCTCGGCAAAAAACATGTGCCGGAGCCCGGCTGACTGTGGGCTTGCCATGCATTCCATGAACGCCTTGCGCTCCACCGCAAGGCCCTCGGGAAACGGCAGGTCAA
>DDIS01000182.1:48206-48337 GCA_002338615.1 Proteobacteria bacterium UBA1844
AGCCTCGACGCAATCCACAATTTTTTGCGGCGCGAGCTGGCCGCGGAAGCGACGCTCCATCTGTTTGCGGTAATCCGCAAACAAACCAGGCTCGGGCTTTGCTGTCGCAATCTCACTGCTGCGGCGGCAAA
>DDIS01000182.1:48459-48619 GCA_002338615.1 Proteobacteria bacterium UBA1844
GCCGGCCGCGATCAGGCGCCGCGCGTATTCAATTGCAGCCTGGCACACGTCACCATCGACAACTTCATCGACCAGGCCAATCGCAGCGGCCTTTGCGGCATCGATCGGCGTGCCGCTGCTTATCAGGTCAAGGGCGGCGGCGGCACCGGCCAGGCGCGGG
>DDIS01000151.1 GCA_002338615.1 Proteobacteria bacterium UBA1844
GGCTTCCCGGCCGCCAATATCTCGGTCGCGGAGCCCGCCGATGCAGCCCGCAAAGCATTGGCGACGAGCCTCCCGGGCATCACGATTTGCGCGGACAACAATAGCGCTGCAGCAGCGGCTGACTGTGTGGTTTTTGCAGTCAAACCGCAGCTAATGCCGTCTGTCTGTCGCGCGCTCGGTGCGACGGTGCAAACAGCGCGGCCTTTAATCCTGTCGATTGCGGCCGGCGTACGTACGGTTGATATCGAAACCTGGCTTGGGACCAGGCTCGGAGTCATTCGCGT
Source organism: Proteobacteria bacterium UBA1844 (assembly GCA_002338615.1). Classification (GTDB taxonomy): domain Bacteria; phylum Pseudomonadota; class Gammaproteobacteria; order Steroidobacterales; family Woeseiaceae; genus UBA1847. The sequence continues at coordinate 285 of DDIS01000151.1, forward strand.
CATGCCAAATCAGCCAGCCCTGATACGACGCGGCATATCAGGACTGTATGCAAACGAGCGCGCGGGCACTGCGGACATCGACTACGCGACGCGCATCATGTCGGCCGTGGGCAAAGTCGTCACATTGCACGACGAGGCCTTGATCGATACGGTCACCGCCGTGTCAGGCAGCGGTCCAGCCTATTTTTTCCTGCTTATCGACATGCTCGCGAAGTCCGCAACGGAGCTCGGCATCGCACCAGCCCTGGCCGAAACCCTTGCTATCGAAACAGCACGCGGCGCCGCGGAACTCGCGGCCAGCGAAAGTCTCGGCATGGATGAAATGATCGCACGAGTGCGCTCCCCGGGCGGCACGACAGCCGCGGCGCTCGACAGCCTCGATGCAGCCGGCGTCCGTGATACCTTTGCCCGGGCGATCGCGGCCGCACATGACCGCGCCGTAGTGCTGGCCGACGAGGCGCACAGGAACAACTGATTACGACAGACGGATTGGGGCGAATTTATGGGCAACAGTGCGAGCAGTGCCATCGTATTTATTATCAATTCCCTGGCACAGCTCTACCTGCTGGTCCTGCTGCTGCGCTTCCTGCTGCCGTGGCTCGGCATCAGTTTCAACAACCCGATCTCGCAAGGTATTCTTCGTTTAACCTCACCGCTCGTCATACCTGTCCGGCGCCTGTTGCCCGCAATTGGCAAGATCGACACAGCGACCCTGGTCGTTGCGTTCGGAATCCAGTACCTCACAATATTCGTAATTACATTGATACTGGGTCGTGCTCCATCACTGTTGCCTATTGCGATAACCGCGGTCGTGGACCTCGTCATTCTGGCGCTGCGCCTGTTCGTGTTCGCTATCATTATCCGCATTATCCTGAGCTGGGTAGGCGGTGCCGCCGGAGGCTACAACCCGGCAGTCGCAATCGTTGGCGCCATTACGGAGCCTGTATTACGCCCGTTTCGGCGCTTTATTCCGCCGCTGGGCGGCATTGACATCTCACCGGTGTTCGCCATCATCCTGCTGTCAGGTGCCGCGATCCTGATCAGCGGCCTGAAGCAACTACCTTATTAGTCGCCCCCGCCCGCAACACCCGCAAATCTTCCGCCACAAGCTGCCAGCTTACTGCGAATGGTTTATAGTTAGGCGACGGATTCTGGGGAGACGCATGACCATGAGCAAAAAAATAATAATTGCTTTGTCGGTACTCGGGTTAGTGGCTGGCTGCGGGGGCGCAAGCGACAGTACCAATGTTCCTGAAGCGGAGGCAGCGGGAATCACATCGGCTGATATCGGCGACTACATCGTGCATTTCAGTGCGCAATTGACAGACAAGCTGCCGCCTGAAGTTGCGACCGCCTACAACATTGTGCGCAGCAGGAACCGCGCCATGATTAATGTCTCGATAATAGGAAAACAGGACGGTGTTCCTGCCGCGGGGCAGGTCAGCGTAAAAACAGTTAACCTCACGGGACAACTGAAGAACGTAACGATGCGGCGCATTGACGAACCTGGCGAACCTCCGGCAATTTACTACGTTGGTGTGACGCCGGTTGCCAATCGAGAGACACTGATTTTTGATATTTCAGTGCGCCCGGACAACGTTGATAAAGCATCCGAAGTACGGTTTAAACAAGAGTTTTATACCGACTGACCGAGTGCCCACCAAAAAAACCCGGTAAAAATGCTGTATTTCTGTTTTTCCGCCGGAAAACTTGTGCTATCGTCGCGCTGCTTTCGACACGGGCCACTGGCCGCTTGGTGAAGTTCTACAACGCAATCGTCAAGCGACCGGACCAGGTGCCCGTTTTCTTTTTCTAATGGAGTTTGTTTTTCATGGCAGCAGATACGAAGAAGCCACCGACCAAATCGGAAATCTATGCGAAGATCGTTGACGACACAGGTTTGACGCGTAAAGACGTCGCCGCCGTTTTCGAATCGCTGAACGGCCAAATCAAAAAGAACCTCGGCGGTCGCAATGCCGCGGGTATGTTTTCGATTCCCGGCCTCCTGAAATTGCGCGTCGTGAAAAAGCCCGCAAGAAAAGCGCGCAAGGGCGTCAACCCGTTCACGGGTGAAGAAATGATGTTCAAAGCCAAGCCGGCGACCAAGGTTGTCAAGGCTACTGTGCTGAAAGGCCTCAAAGATATGGTGTGACCCGCAGCGGGTCATTCACCAGGAAAGCCGGGCGAGTCCCGGCTTTTTTGTGTCTGCAACCCTATACCGGGCCCCGCTTTGAGTGTGCCAAGAAAAACAGTATTCTGAGCTACGAATTCAAATGGACAAGCGCGTAACAATGAGCCCGCGGCAAGCTTACCGTGCAATACTGCGGACCAGTCCTGTATTCGTGACCCTGCTGGTCGCCGCGCCAGTGTTCGCCGGGAACGTTGCAGGCATGGGCGAGGCAGCGCCGCAGCAGGCAGTGCCCGCAACGCCCGTCGCGGAGTCGAATCGGCGTACGCTGCTCGAAAATCTGCAAAATCCGGATTCTCGGCCACTGCGCTCCCTGCTCATTGAACAGGAAATGCCGCTGGTGGGCATTTCCTGGGGCGCCCAGGTACAGTTCGATGTGCCGCTCAACGGCGAACCCGAAGGTGCTGACCCTACCTTCAGGGAGGCCCGGCTTACGTTCTATCGCGCCTTCGGCAGTCATATGTTCGGCAAGGCAACAGCCAACTACAACAGTGCCGGACAGTTCGAGATTGGTGACAGCTATTTTGTCTACACTGGCTGGAAAACCTTGCAGATCACCGCGGGACTCTTTCGACCACCGTACAGCCTCGAAACCCAGAGCAAGCGTGCGGGTTTGACGTTTATGGAACGGGCCCTGCCGGTCGCTGCATTGTCGGAACGTCGCAGTGCCGGCATTTCGCTGTTGAAACGGACGCCGAATGCAATCATAGACATGGGCTGGTACTTCTACAGTCCGGACGACCAGGGCCAGCAGGAAAAAGGCCAGGCACTGGTACTGCGCTATGTACACGCGCCGCTGGGTTCCAGCCACGATCGTGGATTTTTTGACGGCCGCGACATCTGGGCGGGTGTGTCCTTGTCCTACCGCACCAATGCCTCAGGCCCCGACACACGATTTCGCTCGCTCCCCGAAATCGGCGTGACCGATGACTATTTCGTGGATACCGGCACAATTGACGGTGCCGATCGCATCTACCGAGCCGGCCTTGAAGCAAGCAAGGTAGACGGCCCGTTTTCCTGGCAGGCGGAGTTGCTGGCAGCCAAAGTAGAGCGTGATGACGCAAGGAGTGTACATTTCACTGGAGGTTACGTGCTGGCAAGCTGGTTTCTAACCGGTGAGTCGCGCAATTACAGCCCGGCCTCCGGTGAGTTTCTGACCGTCAAACCCGATGCGCCGGTGGGCAAGGGCAACTGGGGAGCATGGGAAGTCGCTATTCGGGCCAGCACCGTGAACCTCAGCGACAGGGACGTCGTCGGCGGGCGGCAGCGAAATCTCACAGCGGGCCTGAACTGGTATCTGAACGCGCGGCTGCGCATGCAGGCAAACCTGATCAAGGTACTGGACGTGAAACGCCCGGGTAGTCCTTTCGATGGTGAGAATCCCTGGATCACTGCCCTCAGGCTGCAGTGGTACCTGCCCTGAGTTGCGCAATTCTCCCGGCCAGCTCAGCTATTGGCCGTGACGAATTCCAGCGCCGCCTCACGCAGCTCAATCAGCCTGCCATGGAAGAAATGCGAAACGCCAGGTAGCACCAGCAATTCAGGGCCGGGATCCAGCGTATCAAACCAAGCGATGGTGTCATCGATGTCCACCAACTCGTCCTGATCGCCCTGGATTACCAGCCATGGACAACGCGGTTGCCGATCGAGGCCGGCCGCAAAACGACTAACCGCCGGTGCAACAGCGATCAGTCCGTCCGGTTCTGCCTGGACTGCAGCGCGAATCGCCATCGCGGCACCGAATGAAAATCCCGCAACCCACAATGGCAAATTCGGATATTGCGCCCGCAACCACCCGATAGCCGCAAGCGCGTCGTCAACTTCGCCAATGCCCTCGTCATAAGTCCCTGCACTGCCCTCGGTGCCGCGGAAATTGAAACGCAACGCAGCGAAGTCACTGGCGATAAAGCTGCGGGCCAGCGTGTGCACAACCTTGTTGTTCATCGTACCGCCGTATTGCGGATGCGGATGCAACACGACGGCAGCGCCGCGCGGCGCAGTGCCAGCCGGAAGTTCGTGGATAGCCTCGAGCCCGCCAGCCGGGCCGGTAATCTTGATCTCTTCAGGTCGTGGTTTAGGCATGAATATGTGGCGTTGCTGGCCCAGTTGCGGTCGATTGCGGTAATATTTTGATCTTATAGAGCTTTTAGGCCCCGCCACAAGGCCGGCCTGTTACAGGAGACACGTTAATGGATGCCAGCATGGACCTCGAGTCGCGCTATTGCGCGCACAACTATCACCCGTTGCCGGTGGTTCTTACGCGCGGCGAAGGCGCCTATGTCTGGGACACAGCAGGTAAGAAATACCTTGATATGATGAGCGCATACTCGGCAGTGAGCCACGGCCATGCGCACCCGCGCTTGGTGCAACTGGTGCGCGAACAGGTTGGCACGCTCAACATCGTGTCGCGTGCTTTTTACACAGACAAACTCGGTCCTTTTCTAAAAAGAGCCTGTGAGCTGACCGGCCAGGACAAGGCCTTGCCGATGAATACGGGCGCCGAAGCGGTTGAAACCGCTATCAAGGCGGCACGCAAGTGGGCCTACACCGTCAAGGGCGTAGCCGCGGATAAAGCGGAAATCATTGCCTGTACCGGCAACTTTCATGGCCGCACGATTGCGATCGTCGCGATGTCCGACGAGCCTCAATATCAGCAGGGCTTCGGCCCCTTCCCACCCGGATTTACGCTGGTCGACTATGGCAACATCGAGGCCCTCGATGCTGCCATCAATGAGAACACGGCCGCGTTCCTGCTTGAACCCATTCAAGGCGAAGGGGGAATCGTGCTGCCGCCCGCTGGCTATCTCAAGGCAGCGGCAACGTTGTGCCAACAGCGAAATGTGCTGTTGATCGCTGACGAAATTCAGACCGGACTTGGCCGCACCGGGAAGATGCTCGCTTGTGAACACGAAGGAGTAGTACCGGATGGCCTGATTTTGGGCAAAGCGCTTGGCGGTGGCATCCTGCCTGTGTCGATGTTCCTCGCGAAAAGCGCGGTCATGGACGTCTTTACGCCGGGTGATCATGGCAGCACTTTTGGCGGTAATCCTTTGGCGGCTGCTGTCGGGCTCGAGGCGCTGAACATACTCGTAGATGAGCAGCTGGCAGCAAAAAGCGCGGCGATGGGTGACTACCTGCTTGGAAAACTGCGTGCAATCAAGAGCCCTCTTATCAGCGAAGTCCGTGGACGGGGACTGTTCATCGGCATCGAAGTCAACAATGATCAAGGAAGTGCGCGCGCAGTCTGCGAGGCACTGATGAAACGTGGATTGCTGAGCAAGGAAACACATGAAACGGTCGTCCGGCTTGCGCCGCCCCTGATTATCAGCAAAGCTGAAATCGACTGGGCGGTGGCGCAGATAATCGCAGTGCTTGGCGAACTCGAGAACCTGCGTCGCGCGTCCTGAAAATCCAATGGCCGTTGACGCTATGGGGAACATGAGGCAGGTATGCCGGAAATAACCGTCTTCGACGTTATTCTTGTGACGCTGGCAATTATCCTCGGCATAACGCTTGGTTGGGTGACCCAGGGCAAGCGCTCCGGGCAGCAAAAATTGGCCATTGGCGCCAGCTGGCAAGAACAGATCGACGCGCAGCGCAGTGAAAACAAACGCCTGGCCGGTCAGAACCGTGGCCTTATGGAACAGGTCAGCCATTTGCAGGCGTCGCAAAAGGACGCAAGCAATCGTGCGAAAGAACTTTCGACTGCGCTCAAAGAGGCGTTTACCCGCCGCGACGAACTACAGCGCGAACTCAAGGAGAACCGTAGCGACCTTAAGTCCACGCTGGCGGAACGCGAGCAACTCGAGCGCGACGTACAAGAACTTCGGATCAGTGACGTTGCATTACGCGCCGCGATCAAGGAGAAAGACGACAAGATCTTTCAGTTCAGTCGCGAACTGGACAGTTGGCACAGTCGTCTGCCGCCACTCATTGAGCGATTTCGGCAACGCAATGCTGAGGCAAACCAGCTGCAGCAGGAACTTGCTGAGGCGTTACAGCGTATCTCCTCACTCGAAGTACTACTGGGTTCGGAGCAGACGCGCGTCGAACCGGTCGATGCGGCCAGCATGCCCGGGGCGCTTGATGCGTCCAACGATACTTTCGATAGCATGATCGCTCTAACGGGTTCGGAGAGCTTTGCCGAGGCATTAAACGGTGCCCGACGTGACGAGGAAGTACCGCAGCAAGGCAATGCCGGCGACGACTCGGCAGATTATCGCGCCCGCGACAACCTCAAAGAGATCAAGGGCGTCGGGCCAGCGATAGAAAAGACCTTGCATGAGCTCGGCATTTTTCGCTTCGGACAAATCGCGGAAATGAGTGAATACGATATCGATCGGGTTGCCCGGCACCTCAAGGGCTTCCGCAGTCGTATCTACCGCGAGGACTGGATTGGGCAAGCCCGGCACCTACGTGACCAGCGATCCGACGCCTGACGTCGAACTGCCGCAATAGGCTAAGGACGCCCACGATGCGGCGCGCGTCAATCACCGCCATCGGTTTCCTGCTCGTTGCCAGCTGCCTCGTATTGCGCTGGCCAGCAGAAGTAACTGCGCAGGAGAGTACGGCTACGGATCGCACCGGCTATTCACCCTGCGAACGCATGTTCGGCTGGCTTGATAAAGATACCGTGCATTTCGGGCAGGCCTCGAGCTGGATAAGACGTTCGTCCTACCCGTTCCTGCAGCGCCTCGGCGAGTTTGTGGAAGATTGTCCCGGATTCGCACTAGGCATAACCGGCTATACAGACGCCGTCGGCGATGCGGCCGTCAACCAGGAATTAAGCGAACAGCGTGCGCGCGCGGTCGCTGATTTTCTCGTCAGGCTCGGCGTCGATCGCCAGCGCCTGGTGGTGACGGGCCTCGGCGCAGCGCACCCGGTAGCCGACAATGACACGATTGCCGGTCGCAAGAAAAATCGTCGCATCGAGTTTCAATTGCTGCCGTTGCCGGCAGCCACTGATACGAACTACTGACCCGGTGCCTGTTCCGGGCCGACCGCATTAAACAGTTCGACTTCAAAAACCAGCGTCGCGTTTGCCGGAATCGGGCCGCGACCGGCAGCACCGTAGCCCAGCTCCGGAGGTATTGTCAGTTCCCGCACCTCGCCAATAAGCATGCCGGGCAAGCCACGATCCCAGCCCTGGATCATCTGTCCCGCCCCGAGCGTAAACGTCAGCTTGTCGCCGCTGTCCAGCGAACTCCAGAACTTCTCACCGCGGTGATCTGCTATCGCCTCATCGTACAACCATCCTGTCGTATGAACAGTCAGCACGTCGCCGGCCTCCGCAGCCCGGCCGTAGCCGTTCTTGATAACGCGTACCTCGACACCTTCCGCATCAGTGGCGGCTGTCCCCTCGACGGGTGCGGAACTTTGCTCACAGGCTGCCAGCAACAACAACAATAGCGCACTCGAAAAAATAGCTTTGATCATCAATAGTTTCCTCAAGCGGTCGCAGCGCCCATCTCGAGCAACAGCCGATTGACCCGTTGCACGTATTCGGCTGGATTATCGAGTTGCGAACCTTCGGCAAGCAACGCGTGGTCGAGCACGATATTGGACAGCTCGCTGAAGCGCTTCTCATCGGCTTCTGCCGATAGTTTCACGAGCAGCGGGTGCTGTACATTGATTTCGAGTATTGGCTTCTTTTCCGGCAGCGACTGGCCACTGGCTTCCAGCATGCGCCGCAACTGCGGACTCAGCTCGTCCTCGCCGGCCACAACGCAGGCCGCGGAATCGACCAGCCGCTGACTGACATTGACGGTCTCGACTCGGGATTTCAGCATTTTGCGCATTTTCTTCAAAAGCGGTTTGTATTCTTTCTCGTCCGTATCTTTGCTGATGTCGCCGCGGGCATCGGGCAACTCGAGTTTGTCACGAGCAACATCGACCAGCGCTTTGCCCTGGTATTCCGCCAGGTGTTGTACGACCCACGGATCGATCGGATCGATCAGGAGCAGTACTTCGTAGCCTTTGCTCTTCAGCTGCTCGAGGTGCGGGCTTGCTGCCGCCCTGGAAAAACTGTCAGCGAGCAGGTAGTAAACTTTATCCTGTTCGGTACCGGCACGCGCGAGGTAGTCATCAAGTGAGTGGACTTGCTTGCCATCCGTATCATGCGTCGTCGCGAATCGCAGCAAACTGGCGATCTTATCCTTGTTGGCGTCGTCCTCGACGAGGCCTTCCTTGATGACATTGCCGAAATCAGCCCAGAACTTCGCATATTTGTCTTTTTCGCCGGTGGCCAGTTTCTGCAACATTCCCAGCACTCGTTTGGTCAGCGCATGGCGCATCGCGACAAGCTCGGAATTATGCTGTAGCAACTCCCGAGAGACGTTCAACGGCAGGTCAGCGGAATCGACCACGCCTTTGACGAAGCGCAGGTATAGCGGCAGGAATTGCTCCGCGTCATCCATGATAAATACGCGCTGCACATACAGCTTCAGGCCGCGCGGCGCTTCGCGGTTCCAGAGGTCAAAAGGCGCGTTCGAGGGAATGTACAGCAGGCTTGTGTACTCTCGCTTGCCTTCCACCCGGTTGTGGCTCCACAGGAGCGGGTCCGCAAAATCATGGGACAAATGTTTGTAGAACTCCTTGTACTCCTCGTCGCTCAGCTCTGTGCGTGGGCGTGTCCAGAGAGCCGTGGCCGAGTTGACCAGTTTTGCTTCCTTGCCATCGCCGGCATCGAGCTGTACCGGGAAGTCTATATGGTCGGAATACTTGCGGATCAGGTGTTCAACCCGGTAGGCCTCCGCAAATTCGGTTTCATCCTTTTTCAGGTGCAGGGTCACGCGGGTTCCCCGCTCTGCCTTGTCGATCGCCTCGATCGTGAACTCGCCCTGACCGTCAGACTCCCAGCGCACGGCTTCATCGGTGGCCAAACCGGCACGCCGCGATTCGACCACGACCTTGTCGGCGACGATGAATGCCGAATAGAATCCGACCCCAAACTGGCCGATCAGGCGTGAGTCCTTGCTTTGGTCGCCGGTCATCGCCTCGAGGAATTCAGCGGTGCCCGATTTCGCGATCGTGCCGAGATTTGCGATCAGCTCCTCGCGCGACATACCGATACCATTGTCAACCACCGCAATGCTGTTATTTGCCTGGTCGAGTTCTATGCGGATGCCAAGTTTCGCATCGTCACTGAGTAGAGCCGGTTGCTCCAGTGCTGCAAAACGGAGTTTGTCCGCGGCGTCCGAGGCGTTCGAGATCAATTCTCTTAAGAATATCTCTTTGTTGCTGTACAACGAGTGAATCATCAGCTTGAGCAGCTGACGCACCTCCGTCTGGAAACCGTGTGTTTCCGGGCCTTGGACTGTACTCAAGACGGTATCTCCTATGTGGGTCCAGGATCGAACTTTGGCCCACAGGATGGGGTCGCGAGCTACTTTTTCAAGCCTTCGCGGCCGCGGATGAGCGTACGAGGGTATGCCGCTGCCGGCATCGAGGTCGGAATCGACCTAACGATCGGTGGATTTGCCCCGCTTCGGCGTCGTCACGGAGTACAGCATGAGCGAGACGAGAAGTATGGTCGCTATTGCAAGACCTAGCGGTGGCTCGACAAAGGTCAATACCACACCGGCAAACAACAGGCCGAGAAACAGGGCCGAACTCAGTGTGAAAATTGCGAGACGCCGTATACGCTCGGCGAAAAGGCCACAAGCGCCGACGAGGTCATCGAGGTCATCCCAGTATTGCAGTAATCGTTCCATCTCTAACGAACCACCGATAAGAGCGGCGGGGTGTCGCTGCCTGGTTCGCTGGATTTATCATCGGCCTCGATCAATGCCTCGTCATTCAACTGTTTGGCGTGAGCGATGGCGCGGTGAAACAGCTCCCAGCGTTGCCGCGCTGATTCGTTCTTCAGCGGACTTTCAGGTGCATCCGTGCGCTTTGTTTTTCGTGACATGCTTGTGACCGCAGAGAATCCGTTTTCTTCAAGTTCCAGTCAGTAATTGCGACTATAAATTTAGCGCCTCGGGACCTCCGTGAGGTGCATCACAGCTTTGAAATTAGCGCGCTCGCGATCGTGCATTTCGCGACAGCGGTAACGAAAAAAAGCGCGCCTTACGGGGCGCGCTTTTCGAAAATTATTCTGCAACCAACTCTGCCTGATGCAGGTCAATCGGTCTTACTTGCTGTCGTCGTCATCCGACCAGTTCCGTTTCACTTTTTCGCTCCAGGAGCGATAGCCTTTCCAGGTATAAAGTGACGGATCCATGCCACCACGTCGGGCGCGCGGTGCGGGGGCCTTTGAAATCCAGCGACGATACTGCTGCCAGCCATCCGCATCATTTGCTGCGGGCGTGGTCGGTGGCATCGCGGTTTCAGGATCGTTGGATGACGAACTCTCGTCCGTGTAGTTGTCAATCCATTTGACTTTTTTTGTATCGGGCATTGAACTTGCTCGGTCAATTCCTTTGCACAAATATTAAGTACAAATGAGCGCAAATCACAGGAACTACATCACAATGCAAGACCCTGGTTTTTCTTTTAAAATCATAATGTTATTCCACCGCTTTACTTAATGCGGTAGCACGGCACATAGTCTGCGCTGGCAATCTTCATGCGCCGCTCCGATACGAATGCAGTGAGCAGCTTGTCCAGTAGTCCCATGATGCGGCGCGAGCCATCGATAACAAACGGCCCATCGCGCTCAATGGCTGCCGCCGTATCCTCGCGCACATTGCCCGACACGATACCCGAAAATACCCTGCGCAGGTTCGCCGCCAATTGGTGGGTCGGCTGGTCCTCTCTGATGTTCAAAGCCGCCATTGATTCATGCGTCGCGCGAAACGGCCTTTGAAACTCGCGGTCGATGTTAAGTTGCCAGTTGAAGTAATACGCATCGCCACGCTGCTGGCGAAACACGCGCACCTCTTCGAGTGTCTTTTTCATGTATCTCGCGACCTGCTCAGGGTCATTGATGACGATCTTGTAACGTCGTTGGGCCGCAGCACCCAATGTCGCGCCGACAAATTCGTCGATTTGCCGAAAATAGCCTTCGGCGGCGGCAGGTCCGGTCATGATTACAGGCAACGGCATGTTGGCATTGTCAGGATGCAATAGCACACCGAGTAAATACAGGATCTCCTCAGCCGTACCAACACCGCCGGGAAATACAATGATGCCGTGGCCGGTGCGTACGAACGCCTCGAGGCGCTTTTCCATATCGGGCATGATGACCAGCGAGTTGACGATGGGGTTTGGCGACTCCGCGGCGATGATGCCCGGTTCCGTGATACCGATATAACGACCGTCGCGGATGCGTTGTTTCGAATGGCCGATAGTCGCGCCTTTCATCGGCCCTTTCATCGCGCCCGGCCCGCACCCGGTACAGACATTCAGGCCACGCAAGCCCAGCTCATAGCCAACCTTCTTGGTGTAGTCGTACTCTTCGCGACTGATCGCGTGGCCGCCCCAGCAAACAATCAGGTTCACATCGGCCGGCAGCACGAGCAGCCTGGCGTTGCGAATCTGGTGAAATACCGCGTTCGTTGTCCCTACGCTGGTCTCGAGGTCGAAGCGCTCATCACCAAGGATTTCGTTGTGGGTGAATACTATATCCCGCACTACGGCAAATAATAGTTCGCGTGTACCGCGTATCATGCGGTCGTCGACAAAAGCATGCGCCGGGGCACCCGTAAGCGAGAGAGCGATACCGCGATCGTCCTGCAAGAAGCCAACGTCAAAATGACTGTAACGCTCCAGCACAGTGCGCGCATCATCGGTGTCGCTGCCCGAATTGAGCACAGCGAGCACGCAGCGCCGCAACAACGGGTATAAACCGCCCTCACCGCTCGAGCGCAACTGTTCGACCTCTACATGGGAAAGAACTTCGAGGCTACCCTCGGGTCGGACTTCGGCATCAACGGTGGCATAGTCGTGGGTATCGATAATCATTGCTCTCAGTTTGTTCGCCAGCAGGGCTGATCGGTCGCGTCGTGACCAGGACTCCGCCAGTGACGTTCAGGGACGAATTTCGATGGGCGTATTGGTGGCGGTCATCAGCCAGATATCGATCATGTCAGAATTCGATAACGCCACACAGCCATTGGTCCAGTCCTGGGTGCGGTAATAGGTTTCTGAGCGGGTCGGCACGTTAGGCTGGCCATGGATCATGATCGCGCCGCCCGGATCGTAGCCTTTAGCGCGTGCCTGACTGCGATCTTCGCGGTTCGGATAAGAAACGTGTATGGAGAGGAAATATTCGCTGTTCGGGTTGCGCATGTCGAGCAGGTAGCGCCCTTCCGGCGTACGGAAGTCTCCTTCCATTTCCTTGTCGCCCTCCGGAGCAATACCGAGCGCAATATCAAAACTGCGGAAAATTTCGCCATCTTTCAAAAGGTGCAGCTTGCGCGCACCTTTTTCGACCACCACCAGGTCCGCGATTGGAAAGTCAACCGCCAGAGCAGGCCGCATCGGCGAGCCGAGACCAAGCAGGAGCAGCAACAAAAGAAGCCGGCAACGGCGGATCCCGATCTTGCTCATATAGACGGTCATCTCCTTGTGGCGTGGTTGTGCAAGCCTAGCAGCCTGTCGGATGACAACACAAATGGCCAGTCCCGGTATCGCTCTGCATCACATTTCGGCCAATGCTTGTTGGGCCGGTGTCCTGTGCGACTGGATCGCCACCGCCAGGGAATGAGTCTAGCTGCGATCACTTTCGATCAGTATCGGAAAATGAACGGTAGTCCCGGGCCGAACCCTGTTCAGGTCGATCTCGGGGTTGTACTGGCGAAACAGCCACAGCGGTACGTCGTACTCCCGCAATGACAGCACCCAGACTGATTCTCCGCGCTTGATAACGTGCTCGCTAACGCCACTGATCACGTGTTCACGGAAAAAGGCATCCTGCAACGTTCGTTGATAGGCAATGCGGCGGCTTTCAAAGCTTGCGGCATCGACACTCGAAAAATCCAGTTTAATGCGTTGCCCCAGGGTCACCGGCGTGCGAAAAGCCAGGCCATTTAAATCGCGCAAGCGCTGCGTTTTGATTTCCAGCCAGTCAGCGTAGTGACCGAGGGTTTCAAGTGACTGCACTTCGATGGTTTGGTCGTCTGCTACGCTGTAGTCGCTGGGATCTGACAGGAGCTCCGTGGGCGGCGTCTCCGCGGCAACTGATTCAGGCCCTGCCTCGGTGTCTGACACGAGTACAGCCGGTGCCACTTCCTGCAATTCGGCATCCGCTTCGGACAGCTCGGCGACACTGGCCAGCACTTCCGCCTCGACGGCCTCACTGACCGAC
>DDIS01000199.1 GCA_002338615.1 Proteobacteria bacterium UBA1844
TGCTGCCGGTGATCTACGAGTGGGTCGAATCACGAACGGAGCAGCAGCCAGTGACTGACGAAAGCGATTGAGCAGCGCAAGCAAGGTGCCGGTGCTGGTCGCCGGCACCTTGCCTTCTTCTAAATTATTCGGGAGATTTTCCAATGAGCTACCGTGAAATCAAGGCGTTCATTCATCGCAATCGTATTGCGGACGTTGTTGACGCGTTGTATGACGCCGATTTTCGAACACTGACTGTCATCGATGTGGAGGGCCTCCTGAAGGCCCTCGACCCCAGTGAACAGCGCTACTCCGTCGAGATCGGCCGAAAGGTCATTACCCAGGTCAAGCTCGAACTCGTCTGCAAGAACGATAACCGGGTGGCCCAGGCGGTCGACCTTATCAAGACGCATGCCCGGACCGGGCAACCGACGGCCGGCTGGATTTACGTCAGCGACATTCGATCTGCCATCGAGATAACCGACTGAGTGCAGGTAACTGCCATGCCTGTGCAGGACGAGGACCAATGAGCACTGATCACGAAAGCGGATCACTCTCCAGCCAGCGAACCTTGCTGCTCGGCCTCGCCATTACGCTCGGCTATGCGGTGGTCGAAGCTATAGGCGGATGGCTCGCCAACTCCCTCGCGCTACTCGGCGATGCGGGCCACATGCTGACTGACGCTGCGTCGCTCGCGGCTGCCGCATTCGCAGCACGTCTGGTGACCCGCCCGGCAACCAAGCGACACACCTTTGGCCTGGAACGAGCTGAGGTAGTTGGTGCACTGTTCAACGTGCTGTTCATGTACGGCATCGTGGCAGCAATCGTGATCTCGGCTATAGACCGCCTGCTGAATCCTGCGACGGTACAGTTCGGCTCAGTGCTGGTCATCGGTATAGTCGGCTTGTTCGTCAATATTCTCGTTGCCTGGCTACTCCACCGCGGACAGACGACGCTCAATACTCGTGGCGCCATGCTGCATGTTATGGGCGACCTTCTGGGCTCCGTGGCAACGATTGCCGCAGGTCTCGTAATCTGGTTTACAGGCTGGATGCCAATCGACCCGCTCTTGTCACTGCTAATCTGCGGGTTGATTCTTGTATCGTCCACGAAGCTACTGCTGGAGACACTGCACGTGATTATGGAGGGCGTTCCGCAAAGTGTCGACATCAACGAGGTCGCTGATGCTCTTAACGCTGCGCATCCCGATATCGTCAGGGTTCACCACTTGCATATTTGGACGATCTCGTCAGGCACCCGTGCGCTGTCCGCCCACATCGATGTCCGCTCTGCTGACAACTGGAACGAAGTTTCGCGGGCGTTGCAAAAGGAGACGCGGCGCCACGATATCAATCATCCGACGTTTCAGCCGGTGATTTTGGAGCCTTGACGCCTTTCTGCTCAGTTACTCCTTAGATAAACGGGCCTACGAGAAACTCGGAGTCGATCGCTGGAAGGTTTGGACGGTAGGTCTACAAGAGACACGGATCTCGCGCTCGATTGCATGAACTTCGCCGGCGCGTAAGCTGTTGACAGCGGTCAGCGGGTTATTGGTAGACCGCAACGACGTCGATTCAATGTCTGTCGGGGCCGGCAGAGCCTTTTTCTTGCCGCCGGTATCAGCGGCAGGAAAAAGGCCCCGTGAATCACGGGGCAATCGGACACAACAGACGCCAGAGACGTTGTACCGTTGCGTACTAGGCGACCAGCTTCTTGAAGGCGCGGCTGTGCATGAACTGGCGCACCCGGCGTTCACGGTCCATCACAATCGAGGCACGGTTCGGTTCCGACGATGGGCGAACCGGCGTGTGCGTCGACCATCGCGTGGCCGCGTTGTAGAGCGCCCAGACCGTGTTACCCGCGTAGTCGGACTCGATCGTCCAGGCCTGCTCCAGACGCTTGAGCAACGTGGGGTTGAGATCCGGAAACGCTTCCAGCGCTGTTTGTACCTGCAGCGAGGTCAACTCACGCTGACTCCACTCGGACCAGTCGGTTGCCGCCACCAGGTAACGCTCGATGGCCTTGTTGATCTTCGTCAACGCCCGGTTATTATCAAATCCCGAGGTATGACGGCCGTAGACCGAGGAGGTGCCTTGCAGCGATACGGCACCGTTCAAACACCAAAGCCGCATGCCGCCCACTTGCGCCGTAAACGCATTGCCCGAGTCAAACGAGTTAATGACCGAGATGCGCAGCTCCACGATGTCACCGATGCGAGGCTCCGCCGTGACCGTTGGGAAACGGTAGTTGCGAATCACACGTCGCCCGCCATAGTTCACGTGGTCCTCGATCGCCAGACCGCTCAGATCCAGATCGGACGCCTGCAACGCTTCATCGAATCCGCGAAACAGCGGTTCGTTTGGCACCACCTTGTAGCTACGTCCGTGTATCCCCAGCACCTGGTTGGTATCGGTGCGAACGATCGCTTGATAGCCCGATGCCGGTTGCGGTAATCCTTCCGCGTCATTGACGCAGACCGACCGGCTTTCCACCGGGAAGTAGAGCGGCGAGTCGTCCGGAAACGGACTGACGGGACGCGTGGCTTCCTGGGTACCAGGTACCAACGAACGATCGAACGGGATGACTTCAGCACTGTCTGTTTCCATGGTTTCATTCCTCATGAGTGACGAGGATGACGCCATGAAACGTCCGAGGACGCCGTCTGGAATCGTCCTCGTGGGTGAAGCCTTCGGTTGAAGGCATTAAGAGAGGTTGACTGGATCCTGAGGACCCCGAGCCCATTCGCATCAACCTTTTGAGCTCTTCGGGTGCTGGCCAGGGCCAGCGGGTGTCACCAGTTGTCCGCGGTGACGGCGGTGTAAGTCCAGTGGCCCGGGTAGCGTCTAATGAAAGCCCCTGATCCCAGGGGCAATCATTGAGACCCCGTCAAAGTAATCCGCGTGCCGCCAAGGAAACACACTGCTCGCCGACGACGATGTGGTCCAGGAGCCGAATATCCACCAACTCGAGCGCCTGCTTTAGTCGCCGCGTGATGTTTTCATCGGCCGCTGATGGCTCTGCCACGCCGCTCGGGTGTGGATGGGCCACAATGACAGCTGCGGCGTTGTGCGCAATCGCTTTTTGCACTACCACTCTCGGGTAGACGCTCGTGCCATCGATCGTCCCGTGGAACAACTCCTCGTAGGCGATCAGTCGATGGCGCCCGTCAAGCCACAGGGCCACAAACTTTTCGTTGTCCTCGTATCCCAGTTTCACACGCAGGTACTCTTCCACCGCTTTAGGACTTGTAAATGCCTGACCGCGCCGGTACTTCCTGTTAATGGCGCATTTCGCGGTGCTGACGACTTCATCGACACTCGCAACACGATAGCCGTTGGCGCTTCGTACGTATAAGTTCATGATGTGCTCCTTTACAGCAAGGGGCACATCGCCCGGCAGGGCACGAATATGCCCTGTTGGGGAAAAGGTGCCGATGGCGACACCGGGGGTATCGCGCATCGGCTGAGGTTGAAAAAACACCGACTTTCACTGTCGGTATCGGTTTGAACGCCAAACCAAGAAGCACGTGGCTGGCAATGAGGCCGTTAGGATTTTCATCCCGAGCTTGTTTGCATCGACCTTTTAAGCTCTTGGGGTGCTGGCGAAGGCCAGCGGGTGTCATCGATATACCGCGGTGACGTCGGTGTGAAATCTGTTGGTGCTTGTTCCAATCCGCACTGGAATGCTGCCCCGTTAATCTGCACGGTCACGATCCTCAGACCCACAGTTATTCGTGACCTTGATCGGCAGAGCCTCCCTCAAGTCGTCGCCGCTGCAAAGACTTGAGGGAGACCCCGCCACGCGAGGTGAGGGGTCTCAAAGGTCGCAATTCAACGAATTGCGTTAGGCTCAGCTTGCGCGGGCTTCGGGCGCCTTGGTCGCAGGCGTTTCGTGGCTTTCCGAATTCTTCGCCGGGTTCTCGGCTTCCGATTTTTCGGACCGCGCACTGTACACCGCCACGCCATCCACCTTGGCCCACATGATCTGCAGCAGACGCGACTTCAAAGACACACCAATGTCGCCGGCTTTTTCGCCGTTGGTGTACTTGAACGTCTCCGCATACAGGTCGCCCAATCTGAATCCAACCAGGACAGCCCGGTCGGCTTTAATGTCAGGCATCAGCCGCTTGACGATCTCTTGTGCCTTCTTGCCGCGCACGATGCAATCGAAACGCGTGTACTGCACGTTGTCTTTCGCGCCGTGCAATGCGGCAATATCGACAGCCAGGAACGGTTCGCTACGAGTGGGAACTTCGCGCGCCCGGTTCAGGTAGCCCAAACCGGTCGTCTGAAGATCAAAGTATTCCGACGAAGCGACGGCCGCTGAGTCAGTTGAGTTGCCATTCATACTATGCTCCTGAAAAACGAGGAGCATGGCCCGTGCCCGTATCGGGAGGTCAAAACTCCCCGATCGGGTGATGTCTTCGGAACGAAGACGTGAAGGTAGGTTGAGAGAATCCGAAGATTCCGAGCTTGCTTGCATCAACCTTTTAAGCTCTTGGGGTGCTGACAACCGTCAGCGGGTGTCATCGATATACCGC
>DDIS01000200.1 GCA_002338615.1 Proteobacteria bacterium UBA1844
TGATGGCGTCCGGACGCCATCAGTCCGCAAATAAACCTGACACCATTATCAAATAAACCTGACACCATGATCATCACCGGCACCACTATTTATCTCCTTCAGCAAGAAAGTAAAAAAATCCAATGAATTTGCATGAATACCAGTCCAAGCGACTGTTCGCCGACTACGGCATCCCGGTACCGCGCGGTATTCCGGCGGCAACGCCGGACGAAGCGGCCCAGGCGGCTGACACCTTGGGTGGCGATCTCTGGGTCGTTAAAGCCCAGGTGCACGCGGGCGGCCGCGGCAAGGCGGGGGGCGTCAAGCTGGCCCGCAGCGACGACGAAGTCAGGGCATACGCGAAGGCCATGTTGGGTACGCAGCTGGTCACTCACCAGTCGGGCCCCGAAGGCCTGCCGGTCAACATCGTGTACGTGGAGGAGGGCTCAAAGATCGATCGCGAGCTGTATCTCTCGATGCTCGTCGACCGCGAAGCGAGCCGCGTCGCGTTTATAGCTTCCGCGGCAGGTGGCATGGACATCGAGAAAGTGGCCGAGGAAACACCCGAGAAGATTTTTTCCATTGCCGTTGCCCCGGACGCAGGTTTGCAGGATTACCAGTGTCGGCAGCTGGCTTTCGGTCTCGGACTCGACAAAAAGCAGATGCGCCAGTTTTCTGACTTGCTGCAAAAGCTTTACCGCCTGTATCTCGATACTGACGCGAGCCTTATCGAGGTCAATCCTCTCATTACCACCACAGCAGGCGATGTGCTGGCGCTGGACGCGAAGATCAATATCGACAGCAACGCGCTGTTTCGCCAGCCGAAACTACTGGAATTGCGTGATACCACGCAGGAAGACGACAAGGAACGCGAAGCGGCCGAGCACGATCTCAATTACGTGTCACTCGATGGCAATATCGCGTGCATGGTGAACGGTGCAGGGCTCGCGATGGCCACCATGGACCTCATCAAGCTGCACGGCGGCGCGCCCGCCAATTTCCTTGATGTTGGCGGTGGCGCGACCAGCGAGCGCGTGTCTGCCGCATTCAAGCTGATCCTCTCGAACGAGAATGTCGAGGCGATACTCGTCAATATCTTTGGCGGCATCGTGCGCTGCGACCTGATTGCGGAGGGCATTATCAGCGCGGTCAAGGAAGTGGGTGTCAGTGTTCCTGTCGTAGTGCGTCTCGAAGGCACCAACGTGGAAAAAGGTCGTAAGCTGCTCGCCGACAGCGGCCTCGATATCATTACGGCTGACGACCTGACAGACGCTGCGAAAAAAGCCGTTGCAGCCGCAGCCTGACGAGTGAATTCATGAGTATTCTGGTAAACAAGAAAAGCAAGATCATCTGTCAGGGCATTACTGGCAGTCAGGGCTCCTTCCATACGGAACAGTGCATCGACTACGGCAGCAAGGTAGTGGCTGGCGTTACGCCAGGGCGTGGCGGTTCGGAACATCTCGGCGTGCCGGTGTTCAACACGATGCAGGATGCCATGCGTGAAACCGCAGCTGACGTCAGCATGATTTACGTGCCGGCACCGTTCGCGGCTGATGCCATTTTAGAAGCCGCAGATTCGGGTGTGCAGCTCGTCGTTTGTATCACTGAGGGCATTCCCGTCAACGACATGGTGCGTGTCAAATCGGCCTTGCGCGACTACGATTGTCGCCTGATCGGGCCCAACTGCCCGGGCATCATCACGCCCGGTGAGTGCAAGATTGGCATCATGCCCGGCTTTATTCACAAGAAAGGCCGCATTGGCGTGATATCACGCTCAGGCACGCTGACCTACGAGGCCGTTTACCAGACAACGATCAACGGCCTCGGCCAGAGTACCTGCGTCGGCATCGGTGGCGACCCGGTTCGCGGCATGAACTTTATCGATTGTCTCGAACTTTTCCAGGCTGACGACGATACCGACGGCGTGATCATGGTCGGTGAGATTGGTGGCACGGATGAGGAAGCTGCAGCCGCCTTTATCCATGAGCACATGAGCAAGCCCGTGGTTGCCTACATTGCTGGCGTTACGGCGCCGCCTGGCAAGCGCATGGGACACGCCGGCGCGATCGTCGCGGGTGGCAAAGGTACTGCCAAAGCAAAATTTGCGGCGCTGGAGGAAGCGGGCGTTGCGACAGTCCACTCGCCGGCCGAACTTGGCAGCAAGATGGCGGAAGTTCTGGGCAACTAGTGTCCCGTGCGGTTTATTCGTTGAATGTAGTTCGAGTCCGTTTTTTCGGCCTGCAAGGCTTGCCGACGAGTTATAGCCGTAGCTATGGCGAGAAGGCAAAACGCCGCAGGACGGCAAAGCGGGCCGAAATAGATCAACGAATTGGCCGCAAGGGACACTAGCGTCCGATGAAAAATGATCTGCGTGATCGAGGTACGCTTTTGCAATGAATGACAAGGCGATCCTGGCCCTGGCTCAGCTGGACCTGGCAGTGGGCGATGTCGCCGGCAACACGGCGAAAATCCTGGATTACGCCGCACGGGCCCGGGACGAGATGCGCGCCGACCTCGTGGTGTTTCCGGAACTCAGTATCACGGGCTACCCACCGGAGGACCTGCTGTTCCATACCGGACTGATGTATGACGTGGAAAACGCGATTCAGACGATTCGCACGTCGGTTAGTGGTATTGCCGTATTGATCGGCTTTCCCGAGTACATTGACGACAAGATCTACAACAGTTGTGCCGTGTACCTCGACGGCAAGCGGCTTGCCCATTACCGCAAGCACCTGCTTCCGAATTACAGAGTATTCGATGAGAAGCGCTATTTCACCGAGGGACGCGAGGCCGCTGTCTTCAAGCTGGGTGGTATTCGTTTCGGCCTGAATATTTGCGAGGACGTCTGGAAACCGGAACCACTGCAAGCGGCTCGCTCGGCTGGTGCGGAGTGCATACTCGTGATCAACGGTTCACCGTACAAACTGCAGAGCCAGCAGGACCGCGAGGCGGTCGTGCGTCGCCGGATCAGCGAAGTGCGCGTACCGGTCGTGTACATCAACATGGTGGGTGGCCAGGACGAACTCGTATTTGATGGCGGCTCTTTTGTCATGTCAGCTGATGGCGAGATGAATTTTCGCGCGCCGGCTTTCACGGAATCGATGCACAAAGTTGTCGTGCATGGTCGTGCGTCGGGTGTGCAGTGTGAACAACTTGAAGTAGCCGATTATCTCTCGACGGAAGCCAGCGTGTACAACGCGCTCGTCACCGGGACACGCGATTATTTGCGCAAGAACCGCTTTCCCGGCGCCGTGATCGGCCTCTCCGGTGGCCTCGATTCAGCACTGGTGCTGGCGATTGCCTGCGATGCACTGGGTCCGGAGATGGTGCGCGCGGTCATGATGCCGTTTCGATACACGTCCAATATGAGCCAGCACGACGCCGCCGAGCAGGCTGCAACGCTGGGCGTGCGTTACGACGTAATTTCTATAGCACCGATGTACGACGCAACGCTGAAACAACTCGGTCATGTGTTCGAGGGCCGCAAGCCCGATGTCACGGAAGAGAACATCCAGGCGCGTTGCCGCGGCTTGTTACTGATGGCTATTTCAAACAAGACCGGCCGCATGTTGCTGACCACGGGCAACAAGAGCGAGATGGCCGTTGGTTACGCGACCCTGTACGGTGACATGGCAGGCGGATTCGCGCCGATCAAGGACTGTTCCAAATCGCTGGTGTACCGGCTTGCCCGTTACCGCAATTCGCTGGGTGCTTGCATACCGGAGCGTGTCATCACACGCCCACCATCAGCAGAATTACGGCCGGACCAGAAAGACAGCGACTCGCTGCCCGAATACGACGTTCTCGACCCGATTCTGGAAGCATTCATCGAGGAAGATCTGCCGGTCGCGGAGATCAGCGCGCGCGGTTTTGATCGCAACGAAGTCATCCGCGTTCTCGAAATGGTCAAACGCAACGAATACAAGCGTCGCCAGGCACCCCCCGGCGTGCGAATCAGCGGCCGCGCGTTCGGTCGCGACTGGCGCTACCCGATTACCTCGGGATACCGCTTCCCGCGCTGAAACTGTCCCCAATCTCTACGACGTCTTGTCTGGGAAATTGGTCGCGAGCACGCGACGGGCATCCTCGGCGAGTTCGGTCAGGCCAAGCTTGTCGTAGGCGCTGGCCAGGATTTGCAGCGACTCGGCATTGCTGTCGGCACCGTTGAATTCTTCCAGCGCATTGGTTGCTCGTTTCACGGCGGCCACGTAGGCACCGCGGCGCATGTAGTATTCGGCGACATGGTTCTCGTAATCGGCCAGTCGATTCTTCAGGAACACCATGCGCTGTGCCGCATCTTCTGCGTAAGGGCTGGCGGGGTAACGCTCGACGAGGCGTCGCAAGGTCGCGTAGGACTGATCCACACCTTCAGGTGGTCGCTTGGTCATGTCGCGCCGAAACCAGCGCTCAAGAAAGCCCGGGTCACCTTCGAAATATGCCAGCGCCTTGATGTACAGCGCGTAGTCGACGCGTTCATTGATAGGATTCTCACGAATAAACGTGTCCGCCGCATCGATTGCGCGCTCCGGCTCGCCACTTTTGTAGTAGGCGTATATCAATTCGAGTTGCACCTGGCGGCTAAGGTCACTGAACGGGTAACGAGCCTGCATCGCTTCGAAAATCTGGATGCCGCGCCGGTAGTTGCCGCGCGCAATGGAATCGCGCGCTTTTGCATAAGCCTCGGAAAGGTTCTGTACCTCGGAGTACGTTTCTTCGTCACCCGCGCAGGCGCTGAAGAGGCTGAGCACGGCGACCAGCAGAAGTACGTGCGGGCGCCAGCGACACAGTATAGTCAGGCTCTTGATTGGCGGTTGGCCGGTAATGTTCATGATCAATTATTCAGGTTCCGACTATCGGAGCCACCTTGGTTTCGTTGCCTTGCAGGCACGACAGGGCCCGCAAAATCGGCGAGTATACCTGATTCTATGTGCGAACCGATGAGCCGTGAAAGCTTGAAAATGACCGTCCCCGAGGCGCTGGCTGGACTTCGCTTGGACCAGGCGCTGGCCGAGATGTTTCCCGACTATTCGCGCAGCCGGCTGAAATCCTGGCTGCTGAAGGGCGATGTACTGGTGGACGGCCAGACTATGAGGCCAAGGGACAAGGTCGATGGCGGCGAGGAGGTGTGGCTCAATTTTAAGCTGGAAGTCGCGGTCAGGAGTGTACCGCAGCCGATTGATCTCGAAGTGATGTTCGAGGACGAGGCACTGCTGGTCATTAACAAGCCCGCGGGACTCGTGGTGCACCCCGGCGCCGGCAACCCGTCCGGTACGCTCATGAACGGCCTGTTACACCACGCAGCTACGCTCGAAGAGCTGCCAAGAGCCGGCATCATTCATCGAATCGACAAGGAAACAACCGGCCTCCTGCTGGTGGCCAAGACCCTGCCGGCACATACGGCGCTGGTCCGTGCGCTGGCACAGCGCGATATTTCCCGTCGCTATCTCGCGGTGTGCAACGGGGTTCTCACCGGTGGCGGACGTATCGACGAGCCGATAGGCCGCCATCCCACGGATCGGACGCGGATGGCTGTGGTTAGCAATGGCAAACCCGCTGTCACGAAATTTACGGTTAAAGAACGCTTTCGCGGTCATACCTATGTGGACGTGGCGCTCGAAACCGGTCGCACACACCAGATCCGCGTGCACTTTGCGCACCGCCGCCGGCCGCTGCTGGGTGATCCGGTCTACGGTGGCCGGCTGGCGCTGCCGAAAGCTGCGACCGAAGCGCTCATTACCGAGCTGCGCCAGTTCAAGCGGCAGGCATTGCACGCGGCCAGGCTGGAGTTTCAGCATCCCCTGTCCGGCGATGTCATTTCGATTGATGCGCCACTGCCGCCGGATTTCGCTGCATTGCTCGAGGTACTTCGACAGGATGCCGCGTGCATGTAATTCGCGCCAAATGGCCTGCGCCACCCGGCATAGTGGCCGGCACCTCGACGCGCGCAGGCGGCGCGAGCCAGGGAAAGTTCGCGTCGCTGAATCTTGGCGACCATGTTGGCGATGACCCGCAAGCGGTGCTGGAGAATCGCCGACAGCTCATCGCACACTGTGCTTTCCCGGAGCCACCCCGCTGGCTGCGGCAAGTACACGGCACGACGGTTCTCGACGTGGCTACTCTCCCTCCCCCAGGTCCCGACGACGAACCGCCGGTAGCTGACGCCGCGGTATCGCAAGATGGCAGCGGCGTGCTCGCTATTCTGACGGCCGATTGCTTGCCGATCGTCGTATGCTCATCAACCGCGCCCGGGCTGGCCGCCATGCACTGCGGCTGGCGCAGCCTGGCAGGTGGCATTGTTGCGCGGACAATCGGGGCGCTGGGCGCGGATCCGGCCCAGTGCATTGCATGGCTTGGGCCTGCGATTTCGCAGCCGGCCTTCGAAGTCGGGGACGAGGTGCGGGACCTGTTCCTCGCTGGCGTCGAAAATGCCGCACACTGTTTCAAAGTAAACGAGCGTAACAGGTGGCAGGCCGACCTGTCTGGCCTCGCGCGCCTCTACCTGGAAGAAGCCGGCCTGCGGCAGATATTTGGCGGCGGCCGGTGTACCTATAGCAACGATGCGCAGTTTTTTTCCTACCGGCGCGATGGCCAGTGCGGGCGCATGGCGACCTTCATACGGCGGGACAAAAGTCGGGCATCCTGAATTGAGGTCGCCGTGGCCAAGCGCAGAAATATGCCCCGTCATGCCTTGAAAAAGCAGCTTATGGCGCAAAATCGTCAGGAACTTAAGCCCGGTCTTCTGCTGTTCAGTAAATGGCCAGGCTGTTTGAGGTATCAGGCGTAGGAGCGCCGTCCCCGGCGTGATCTGGTGAGGTCGAATCTCAGCCCGGGACGGCGCTCCTGCGACGGTTTCAGGCGCAGACAAAATGCGCCTCGGAGTAAGCAGCATGCGAATGGACAAACTAACCAGCAAATTCCAGATGGCACTTGCCGACGCGCAGTCGCTTGCGGTAGGTCAGGACCACCAGTTTATTGAACCCGCGCACCTGATGGTGGCGTTGCTCGATCAGCAAGGCGGCAGCGTGCGCGGCTTGCTGACGAAGGCCGGCGGTAACGTCAACCTGTTGCGCTCACAACTTGGCGAAGCGCTCGATCGGATACCAAAGGTGGAAGGCACGGGCGGCGACGTGCATATCGGCAACCAGCTGAGCAAATTGCTGAACCTGAGCGACAAACTCGCGCAGCAACGCAACGACCAGTACATCTCGAGCGAGCTGTTCGTGCTCGCGGCGCTGGATAGCATGTCGCCGTTGAAAAGTGCTTTCGGGCAGGCAGGCGTTGTCAAGGGCGCTGTTGAGAAAGCGATCGATGAATTGCGTGGCGGTCAGCCAGTGGATGATCCAAATGCCGAGGAGACGCGCCAGGCTCTGGAGAGATACACGATCGACCTCACCGAGCGTGCCGAGCAGGGCAAGCTTGACCCGATCATAGGTCGTGATGATGAGATCCGGCGCACGATCCAGATCCTGCAACGACGCACCAAGAACAATCCCGTGCTCATTGGCGAGCCGGGGGTCGGCAAGACGGCGATTCTCGAAGGCCTTGCGCAGCGCATTGTGAACAACGAGGTTCCCGAGGGGCTGCGTGGCAAACGCATCCTGTCGCTCGACATGGGCGCATTGATCGCAGGGGCAAAATTTCGCGGCGAGTTCGAGGAACGTTTGAAAGCGGTGCTGAGCGACCTCGCCAAGCAGGAAGGCCAGATCATCCTGTTCATCGACGAACTGCACACCGTGGTTGGCGCGGGCAGGGCGGAAGGCTCGATGGATGCGGGCAACATGCTGAAGCCGGCACTGGCGCGTGGCGAGCTGCACTGCGTTGGAGCCACGACGCTCGACGAGTATCGCCAGTACATCGAAAAAGATGCCGCGCTCGAGCGTCGTTTTCAGAAAGTACTGGTCGAGGAACCAACCGTCGAAGATACGATCGCCATCCTGCGCGGACTGAAAGAGCGCTACGAGGTGCATCACGGCGTGGAAATAACGGACCCGGCTATCGTTGCGGCGGCGACTCTCTCGCATCGTTATATTGCGGACCGGCAGTTGCCGGACAAGGCTATCGATTTGATCGACGAAGCCGCGTCGCGCATTCGCATCGAAATTGATTCCAAACCTGAGGCGATGGATCGCCTTGAGCGCCGCATCATTCAGCTGAAGATAGAACGTGAAGCATTGAAAAAAGAGTCCGATGAGGCCTCGCGCAAGCGTCTCGATGATCTGGAATCGCAGCTTGCCGAACTCGAACGTGAATTCGCCGACCTGGAAGAGGTCTGGAAAGCCGAGAAGGCGCAGCTGCAAGGCACCACGCATATCAAGGAGGAACTGGAGCGTGCCCGGCTGGAACTCGAAACGGCGCATCGTGCGAACGATCTCGCGCGTATGTCCGAGATGCAGTACGGCAGGATCCCGGAACTCGAAAAGTTGCTTGCGAATGCAATGCAGGTCGAAGGCCAGGAAACCACGCTGCTGCGGAATAACGTGACGGAAGAAGAGGTCGCAGAAATCGTCTCGAAGTGGACCGGCATCCCCGTCGCAAGAATGCTGGAAGGCGAAAAAGAAAAGCTGCTACAGATGGAATCGGCCCTGCAGGAACGTGTGGTGGGCCAGGACGAGGCGGTCACCGCAGTGTCGAATGCGATTCGACGCTCACGCGCCGGTTTATCAGACCCGAAACGGCCAATCGGCTCGTTTCTGTTTCTCGGGCCGACCGGTGTGGGCAAGACGGAACTGACCAAAACACTGGCAGATTTCATGTTCGACACCGAGGATGCAATGGTCCGCCTCGACATGTCCGAATTCATGGAAAAGCATTCTGTCGCGCGTTTGATTGGTGCGCCGCCGGGATACGTCGGTTATGAGGAAGGTGGTTACCTCACCGAAGCCGTTCGACGCAGGCCGTATTCAGTCATATTGCTTGACGAAGTCGAGAAGGCACACCCGGATGTATTCAACGTACTGTTACAGGTGCTCGACGATGGTCGCCTTACCGACGGCCAGGGCCGTACCGTGAGCTTCCGCAATACCGTGATCGTGATGACCTCGAACCTCGGCTCCCAGCTGATCCAGGAATTATCCGGCGAGGAAAATTATGCGGCTATGAAAGACGCGATCATGGAAGTCGTTGGCACGCACTTTCGTCCCGAATTCATCAACCGCGTGGACGATGTTGTCGTATTCCGTCCGCTGAGCCGGGAGAATATTCGACGCATCGTCGATATTCAGCTGGCCTATTTGCACGGAAGGCTTGCCGACCGCGACATGCGTATACACTTGTCAGACGCGGCACGCGACAAGCTCAGTGACGCGGGCTTCGATCCGGTGTACGGTGCGCGTCCATTGAAACGCGCGATTCAGCAACAGGTTGAGAATCCGCTTGCACAGGAAATACTGACCGGCAAGTTCAAGCCGGGCGATCTCATCGAAGTCGATGTGAAAGGCGACAAGCTGGATTTCCAGCAAGCCGCATAAACTCTATGATCCACGGTGAAGTTGGGGACGGTTAACCAATTGGGGTCAGAAAAAGGGGTCAGGTTTATTTCGAAAAAGGGGTCAGGTTTATTTCTTGATCCTTCTTACATTTGCCAAAGGGATCAAGAAATAAGCCTGACCCCTTTTTCTAAGAAATAAACCTGACCCCTTTTTCTCAATAAGTTAACCGTCCCCAATTTTTACGGAGACACCCTGAAATGCCTATCTATGGATACGCTTGTAAAGAATGCGACCACGAACTGGACGCGTTGCAGAAAATGGCTGACGAACCGCTGGTGGACTGCCCTCAATGCGGCAAACCGGCGCTCAAGCGGCAGCTGTCCGCGCCACGCTTTCGCTTGAAGGGGCAGGGCTGGTACGAGACCGATTTCAAGAAAGACAAGCAGCGCAATATTGCCGGCGATACGGAACCTGCTAAAAAAGAGGATAAGTCGGCGGACTCGAAACCTGCGGAGAAAGCGGGCGCCGATAAGCCTGCGGCAGAAAAGCCGGTCAAAGAAACCAAGGCGGAATCGAAGCCGGCGAAGAAAGTCGCAGGCGATACGTCCGGCTCGGCGTAAGGCCATGAAACAACTACGTACATACCTGATCGCGGGTTTGCTCGCCTGGATTCCGATCGGCGTCACGATACTGCTCGTCAGCTTTGTTGTCGGCATGATGGACAAGACGCTGGCGCTGTTGCCCGAACACCTCAAGCCGGAGAATTTGCTCGGCTTTCCTATCCCCGGGCTCGGCGTCCTGTTGACAATCCTGATCCTGATTCTCACAGGGGCACTCGGCACAAACTTCATTGGGCGCGCTTTCATGGTCGGCTGGGAGTCCCTGCTGAATCGTATACCGATCGTGCGATCGATCTATTCGGGCGCCAAAAATTTCGCGGAACTGGTGTTTTCCGATTCCAGCCAGTCATTCAAGAAAGTGCTACTCGTCGAATACCCCCGCAAGGGCATCTACAGCCTTGCTTTCCAGACTTCCAGCCAACTGGGCGAGGTACAGGGCCGCACCGGTGAAGAGGTCATCTGCTGTTTCGTGCCGACCACGCCGAACCCAACGTCGGGCTTCATCATCATTGCACCAAAAGACGAAGTGACCGAGCTGGATATGGAAGTCGACGAGGCGCTCAAAATGATCATTTCACTGGGCGTGGTGGTGCCGCGCTGGAAAAAAGACGCGACGGGGACACTGCCGTTCAAGGAGCTACCGGCCAGGAGTCCGCGCGACAAGAAGAAATAAAGGGCCGTTCTTGCCCTCTTACCCTGCAGGCCGTACCATTTCGCCTCTTTTTTAGCCATCCGGCCTATCAGCCCGGAATATCATCATGCGTAGTCATTATTGCGGACAGGTCGATAAGTCACTGATCGGGGAATCAGTCACTGTATGCGGCTGGGTGCACCGTCGCCGTGACCACGGTGGGGTCATTTTTATTGACCTGCGTGACCGTGAAGGCTTGTTGCAAGTCGTATTCGATCCGGATCGGAAGAACATATTTGCAGAAGCCGAGCGGATTCGCAGCGAATACGTTTTGTCCGTAACGGGAATCGTGCGCGAGCGCCCGGCCGGGACAATCAATCCGAACATGGCAACGGGGCAGATCGAAGTGCTCGCCCATGAGCTGACCGTTCTGAATCGTTCCGAAACGCCGCCGTTTCATCATGATGAGCTGGCGAACGAGGAATTACGTCTTCGTTATCGCTACCTTGACCTGCGCCGCGAAAACATGACGGCCAACCTGCGCCTGCGGCACAAGGTCACGAAGGCTATGCGGCAGTTTCTTGATAATGCCGGTTTCATCGACGTCGAAACGCCGATGCTGACACGCGCCACACCCGAAGGTGCTCGCGATTACATCGTGCCGAGCCGCACGCATCCGGGCAAGTTTTTTGCGCTGCCGCAATCGCCGCAAATATTCAAACAATTGCTGATGATGTCGGGCCTCGATCGCTATTACCAGATCGTGCGCTGCTTTCGCGACGAAGATCTGCGCGCCGATCGACAACCGGAATTCACGCAGCTCGATATAGAAATGAGTTTTGTCGATGAAGCGGCGGTTACAAACACGATGGAAGACCTGATGCGGCACCTGTTCAAGGCCGCGCTTGATGTCGACCTGGCTGAGAAATTTCCGCGCATGACTTACGCGGAGGCGATGGATCGATACGGTTCCGACAAGCCCGATCTTCGAATTGCACTGGAGCTGGTGGAAGTTGCCGATCTTATGGCGGGTGTCGAATTCAAGGTGTTCGCGGGTCCGGCGAGTGATCCGGATGGTCGCGTCGCGGCGCTCAGCGTGCCCGGCGGCGCATCATTAAGCCGCAAGGACATTGATGAATACACAAGCTTTGTCGGGCGCTACGGAGCGCGCGGGCTTGCGTACATAAAGGTCAACGACGTTGACGCCGGTCGCGATGGATTGCAGTCACCTATTCTGAAGTTCCTGCCGGACGATGCCGTCAGCGGCATACTCGAGCGCACGGGTGCAGGCAGCGGCGACCTGATCTTTTTCGGTGCGGACAAGGCCCGAGTTGTTAACGATGCTTTGGGCGCGCTGCGCATCAGGGTTGGCGAAGATCTCGGCTTGGTGGCCGAAGGCTGGGCGCCGCTCTGGGTGGTCGATTTCCCGATGTTCGACAGAGACGAGCAAACGAAGCGCTGGAACGCGCTGCACCATCCGTTTACGGCGCCGTCTGTGAACGATGCCGACGCGTTGAAAGCCGATCCGGGCAGTGCCCTGTCACGCGCCTATGATATGGTTCTGAATGGCTCCGAGATCGGTGGCGGATCGATTCGAATTCACGACCAGGCCATTCAGTCGGCCGTGTTCGACCTGCTCGGCATCAGCAAAGACGAGGCGGAAGAGAAATTCGGCTTTCTGCTTACGGCACTGCAATACGGTTGCCCGCCGCATGGCGGCATTGCATTCGGACTCGATCGTATCGTAATGCTGATGGCCGGTGCCGACAGCATCCGCGATGTCATCGCGTTTCCAAAAACGCAATCGGCACATTGCCCGCTTACCAATGCCCCGGGCGAAGTGTCCACGGAGCAACTGAAAGAGACCGGGATTCGCGTGCGCAAGCCGCAACCGTAGGAGCGGTATCCTGCCGCGATGAGATTTAATCGCGGCAGGATGCCGCTCCTACGATTCCTGGAGTTTTTTCAGAGCGTAGAGGAAATCGAGGGCCTCGCGCGGCGTGAGGCTGTCCGGGTCAGTGGCCGCCAGCGCATCGCGCAACGGATCGGTCTCCTTTTCCTGCACAGTGAAGTGCAGCTGCGTTTGCGGGCTCGTGGCATGCGCCAGCGCCTGCGTTTCGAGTGAATTCAGATAGGTGCGGGCGCGCCGGATAACCTCCGGCGGCACCCCGGCGAGGGCCGCAACCTGCAGTCCGTAGCTCTGGTTGGCGGGTCCCGGTTTCACGGCATGCAGAAAAATCAGCTGGCCGTTGTGTTCGGTGGCGTCCAAATGCACGTTGGCAACCCCCGGCAACTCATCAGCCAGCACCGTCAGCTCAAAATAGTGGGTCGCGAACATTGTGAATGCCTTGCTTTTCGAAGCCATGAAATGCGCGGCCGCAAATGCCAGCGACAGTCCGTCGAAGGTGCTCGTGCCGCGGCCTATCTCATCCATCAGCACCAGGCTCTGTGCGGTCGCATTGTTCAGGATGGTCGCTGTTTCTGTCATTTCCACCATGAAGGTTGAGCGCCCGCCCGCGAGATCATCGGATGCGCCGATGCGCGTGAAGATCCGGTCAACAGGCCCAATACGCAAAGTCTCCGCAGGTACATAGCTGCCGACCAGCGCGAGAATTGCGATCAAAGCCGTTTGCCGCATGTAGGTTGATTTGCCGCCCATGTTCGGGCCGGTAATCACCAGCAGGTGCTGCGCGTCATTGAGCCGGAGGTCATTGGCTACGAAAGGCGTGTCGATGACCTGTTCTACCACGAGGTGGCGACCATTCGTGATTTCGATGCAGGGTGCGTCTGTCAGTTCTGGCTTGCTCAGCCGAAGCGACGTGGCGCGCTCTGCAAAACAACAGATGACGTCGAGCTCAGCCAGTGCGGAGGCGCTCGTTTGCATCTCGCCAAGCACGTCGTGCAAGCGATCGAGCAGTTGTTCGTAGAGGTACTTCTCGCGGGTGAGAGCCCGCTCCCGCGCGCTCAGAACCTTGTCTTCAAATTCCTTCAGTTCCGGCGTGATGTAGCGTTCCGCAGCTTTTAGCGTTTGCCGGCGGATGTAATCGTCCGGCGCCCTGGCGGCCTGCGCCTTGCTGATCTCGATATAGTAGCCGTGCACGCGGTTGTAGCCGAGCTTCAAGGTCGGAATGCCACTGCGTTCCTTCTCGCGCGCTTCCAGATCCAGCAGGTAGCGATCCGCGTTCGCGGCAATGCCCCGCAATTCGTCGAGTTCGTCATCGTAGCCTTCTGCGATGACGCCACCGTCGCGAATGAGCATGGGCGGATTCTCAATCAGCGCCTTGCCGAGCAGCTCGCATTGCCGGTGATGCGCCTGGATCCGCGTATGCAGGTCGGCGAGCAGCGGCGCATCAATCGCGGCGATCGCCTTGCGCACGTCCGGCAGGCGCGCGAG
>DDIS01000081.1 GCA_002338615.1 Proteobacteria bacterium UBA1844
GGGCGGCGCTCGAGGTACACGGCGTCGCCCGCCAGCGCGAGCATCATCGACGTTTCGCGCAAGGGCTTCACTTTGCGCGGTTTCGAACCCGGGTAACTTGCAACGGCGCCCTCGGCCAGCGCGCAGCAGTCGCTTTTTAGCGGACAGTCGCTGCAACGCGGTTTGCTGCGCGTGCACAGGGTAGCGCCGAGATCCATGATCGCCTGGGTGTAAGCGCCCACGCGATCCCGGGGCGTGTTTTGCTCGGCCAGCTGCCACAATGTTTTCGCCACTGCGGTTTTGCCCGGCCAGCCAGGCACCGCGCTGTGCCGCGCCAGCACGCGTTTTACGTTACCGTCTAAAATCGCGTACCTCTCGCCAAAGCTGAGCGCAAGAATCGCCGCTGCCGTCGAGCGCCCTATGCCGGGCAAGGCCTTAAGTTCGTCGGCGCTGGCAGGAAATTTTCCACCAAACTCATCCCGGATCAGCTTCGCTGCCGCGTGCAGGTTGCGCGCACGCGCGTAGTAGCCGAGACCCGACCAGTGATGCAGTACCTCGTCGATCGCAGCATCGGCAAGTGCCCGCACATCGCCAAAGCGCGCAATAAAGCGCGTGAAATACGGAATCACCGTCTGTACCTGGGTTTGCTGCAGCATGATTTCCGACACCCAGACCCGGTACGGATCGTCGACCTGCCACGGCAGGTCCTTGCGGCCGTGTTCATCAAACCAGGCCAGCAGGCGCGGCGCGATCTCAACCACTGGCCGGCTTCCAGTCTTTTGCTATTTGCTCGATACGGTTCAACGCATCGCCGCTGTCGTTGCGTAATTTGCGTTTAATAAGATACGGGCCGATGAGCGGCGGCACCCAGAATGCCGGCTTCATTTTCAGGCTGTAGTTCACGATAGTGCCACCGTCTTCACTGCGAAAACTCCAGCGCTCGTCGCTGAGCTCGAAATCGCTGTGCGCCGGATCCGCACTTGCCTGCAACAAACTGATTGGCTGCGATCGCACTGTGCCGTTACGGACGAATGATTTACAAAAAAACAGGATGCAACCTTCATTGCGTACAAAGTAACCCGGGTTGCCGTCCGCATCCGGCGCCGTATTGCGTGACTCAACAATCGCGCTGGAGAACCTGACCGCCAGGTCCCAGTCCGCAAAGACGGCATAGACCGCGCGCTGGTCCGCATCGAACCAGACCTCGGAGTCCACCGTGTACACGCCGTCTTCGTATTCGACAATAATGCTCTTCAAATCCGCGGCAATCGCCTGCATCGACCAGGGCGCGCACAACAGCACGCACAACAGCACGCCTGGCCGTGCACTCATCTCTTGAGCAAATCCTTGAGCTTGTCCTTCAGGAGATCCTTGGCGTCCTTTTCTTTCTCTTCGCCGTCGGCGTTTTCTTCTCCACCGTCGTCCAGCTTCTCAAGCAGGCGACTCTTGAGTTCATCCGCAACCCGCGCTTTCGCCGCGTCCGCGAGATCAACGCCAATCTTTGGCTCGGTGAGCGTGCCCGTGATGCGCAATGGCACAACGACCTTCGTCAGGTCGGCAATTTCCGCCGGCGTCGCCTTTGAGACGAGCTCCGGCCGGTCGAACACGCGTGCCGATAACGCATAGTCAACCTTGCTGGAGACAAGATTGACGCTGCCCTTGCCTTGCAACTGCATGAACGGCAACTCGGCGAGGAAGTCATCATTCTGCATCACGCCGTTCGTTACCTTGCCGGTCGCCGACACGGTGCTGAACGGTGTCCGTGCCGGCAACGTTGCTGCGGGTGCCGGTTCCTGCTTCAACAATGCGCGCGCGCGACGCAACTCGTACCAGAGATCGGTGCCTTCATAAGCACCGTCCTTCAGCGTAAACGACACATTGCCATTCAGGTTGCGCTGCACATCGTTCATGTTGTTGCCACGACCACTGAGCACGAAGTTGCCATTGACCAGCCCGGTGATGTTGTCTTGCTCGAACAGAGTCTTTGCGAGTGGCGCAAGACTCACATCCTGGATTTTCTCGTTGACCGAGAGCGTGGCCACGTCGCCGGTCGCATCAATCTGGATGTCTCCCTGGTAACTGCCGTCGAAGAACGTTGCCGTAAACGGGTTGATACGCAACTTGTCATTGCGGTTATTGATGCCGACTTCAACATCGGCGAACTGCATGCCGGCAAGAAGTACCTCTGCAATCGTGAGGCTTGCCTGTGCATCGAGCGAACGAATCAGCTCCACGGGTATTTCGAGCGGCGGTTCCTCGCCGGCTGCGGCCGCCGCGGCGTCCTCGTTCGTCGGTGCCATGTAACGATCCAGGTTGATGTGATCGCCCGCCAGTTTCATTCTATACAGCCCACCGTCGCCGAGCGGCGCGCTGAGTTCCCCCTTGAAGGTCGTGTCGTCAAGGACCAGTGTCAGGCCCGTGAGCTGCACACTGTCGGTGGTCATCTTCGCCTTGCCGTCCATCCTGAGCTTGCCGAGCGCATTCGGGTCGGCCATTTCCGGTACTTCGATCTTTAAAGACTGCATGAGGCTCTTCGGTGCAAACGCGGCCACATCAATTGTCGCGACGGGCATCGGGTCACTCGCGTAGGAGAACGGTTCGACCGTGGCCTTGATATCGAGATCGAGGACCTTGAGTTCGAGTTCACCCATCTCGGCCCGTTGTTGTTCTGTTGCCAGCCGGATAAGCGGCGCCTTGAATGACACCGGAACGACCACGCCGCCATCAATGACGCCGTTGAGTTTTGCATCGAGGACAACTGCAGAAAGCTCAACGACCGCATCGGCCGCGAAGCTTGCTGTCGCCCTGAATTCAACGTCCCCGGAAATATCCGCAGGTTTCGCACTGAAGGAGAAACTGCCTTCGAGATCGATCGGTTGCTCCGCGCGCACGCTGCCCGAGGAAATGTCGAGGTCGCGTAGCTGGTAGTGGTCGCCCAGTTGCGCATCGTCGTAACTCAGGTTGGCACCGGCAACCCGGATGCTGCCGATATCCAGTGCGGCGGGACCGGCTGCACTGTCCGCGGGCGCCGCCCCGGCAACCGCGTCCTCGCGCTCAAGGAGGTCCTGCCAGTTGCTGCGGCCGCTCTTGTTTACGGCAAGATTCAGGTCGAGCCCGGTGAGCTCCGCCGTGCCGATCAGCACCTCGCGATGTAACAACAGGGGCACGACACGGACACTGAGTTTCGCGGAGTCGAAGCTCGCGAACGGCTCGGCGCCGAAACCCTCGGCATTGCCAAGTTCGGTGCGGCCCAGCTCAATGGCCAGCCAGGGAAACAGCTTGACGCCGAGATCGCCTTCGATAACGAGATCGCGGCCGGTGGCGGTCTTGACCTCGGTTGCGATGCGGTCGCGGTAGTCGTTCGGGTCGAACAACAGGAAAAACGCCACGACAGCCACCAGCAGCACCACGACCAGCACGGCCACGGCAATGAGAATGTATTTTACGAATCGGCCCATGGAACTCGTTCCGGAACAGGGCCGTACAGGTTAACAAATCCCGCCCGGGAAGTGCGTGGGACTATTTCTTGCAGAGCCTAAGGTCGCCGTTCAGGGTAGACACGGACACGCGCCCCGCGCCGTCACCTTCGGTGAAATCAAGCTCCAGGCCCGGCGCGTACTTGTTGGTGCGCTCCGGCTTGGGGCCAAAGCAGTTCCTGATCGCGCCATTGAAAGTTTCAATTTGGAACCTGGCCGACACCGCGCCCGTGAACTCGACGTCGAGGTCGCCATTCACGGTCTCTATGCCAAGCTCGCCACCCTTGGCAAGACCTGCGTTGAACGTAATATCGCCGCTTACCGACTCAATGTCGGCGCTGTCATAGGCACCCCCGTCAATGCGGATATCGCCGCTGACGGTCTCAATATCGATCTCGCCGGCGAGGCCTGTCGCGGTGATATCCCCGGACACTGTCGATATCCCCCAGCGTCCTTTCGAACCATCCGCCGCCGTCTTGATATCCACATCGCCGCTGACCGTTTCCGCCTGGATGTCCGCGGCAAATGCCTCGGTCACGATATCGCCGCTGACCGAGTGCAGTTCCTGCTCGCCACGTACGCCGACGATCTCGATATCCGCGCTGACCGTGCCAATCTCCAGCGAACTGCCCTGCGGTACGCGGATGTCGAGATCTGCCTCGACATCCCGTCGGCCCCAGCTGCTGTCGGGTGCTTTCACCTTGATGATGATGTCGCGGCCATCGCGTTCGAAAACCAGTTTCTCTACATCGTCGCCGAGTTCGCCGGAGACGTTCACCTCGTTGCGATCCCAGGCCCTGACTTCGACCGAGCCCGCGAGGTTGGAGACACTGATGCGTGCATCAGCATCCGCATCCAGCGTGCGATCAATGTCTTCGGCCATCGCGCCGCCAGCCAGCAGCGTGGCCCCGATCGCGAGTAATAGTTCTTTCATGTTTTCTCTCACTGTCCTTGCTCGGCTCACCAGCCAATTTTCGTAGGAGCGGCATCGTGCCGCGACCGAGCCGCTATCGCGGCGGGACGCCG
>DDIS01000206.1:0-3078 GCA_002338615.1 Proteobacteria bacterium UBA1844
GCTCGTTTGAGGTTGCGCACGCGCTGGCATGGGCGGGCACCAGCTATCTCAGCCCGGAGCGACTGACTGACAGCGTGTACGACCTCGTCGTCGTCGGCGCGGGGCTCTCGGGGCTTGCGGCCGCATTGCGCTTCCGGCAGCAGGCAGGGGAGGAGGCCCGAATCCTCATTATCGACAACCATGATGATTTTGGCGGGCATGCCAAACGCAATGAGTTTGACGTTGATGGCCAGAAACTGATTGGCTACGGCGGCGGCCAGTCCATCGACACGCCGGGCAGTTATTCACCCGGCGCACGACAAATCCTGGTGGATGCCGGCATCGACCTGGAGCGCTTCTACCAGTATTTCGACCAGGATTTTTATGCCGCGCAGAAACTGGACAGCGCTGTGTATTTCAGTGCTGCCGCCTACGGCAGGGACGTCACTGCGCCCGCCGTTACGGGCTGGCGCCATAGCGATACGGATGTCAGCAAAGCCGTCAACGCCTATCCGATCGACGCGGCATCGAAAACGTCCCTGCTTGCACTGCTTGAAAGCAAGCGGAATTACCTGGGTGACGGTTCGCGCGACGACAACATCAGTCGCCTGCGCCGCATGAGCTATCGCGATTACTTGCTGAACGTGGTGGGTGTTACGAACGAGGTCTACCTG
The DNA here is from genome assembly GCA_002338615.1 of Proteobacteria bacterium UBA1844. GTDB lineage: Bacteria > Pseudomonadota > Gammaproteobacteria > Steroidobacterales > Woeseiaceae > UBA1847. The sequence goes on from DDIS01000206.1 coordinate 654, forward strand.
CTACTTCGCGACGGGTCACTCGGGCTGTGGGGCATCGGCTACGATGCCTTGTCCGCGCTCGAGGGGTACCGGCTCGGCGCACCCGGATTCGCCGGCATGGATATCGGCGAGCTGCCCGGCGATCCGCATGCGCTGGATGAGCCGTATATTTTTCATTTCCCGGATGGCAATGCGGGCGTCGCGCGCGCTCTCGTTCACCAGCTTGTTCCGGCAGCCGTACCGGGTTCGACGATGGAAGACCAGGTGCTGGCCCGGGTGAATTACGGCGCGCTGGACAAAGCCGCCAACCCGGTGCGTATCCGCCTGAACAGCACGGCCGTTGATGTGCACCATACGCGCGACCAGAAACACGTCGACGTTTGCTATGTCTCTGGTGGAAAAACCTGTCGTGTGCGTGGGCGGCATGCAATCTGGGCCGGTTACAGTGCGATGGTGCCCTACGTCTGTTCGGAGCTGCCGGCGCAACAGGCAGAGGCGATCCGCTATGCGGCCAAGGTGCCGCTCGTCTACATCAACATCGCCGTTCGCAGCTGGCGCGCGTTTGCCAATCTTGGTTACTACCATTTCACGATCCCTCAACCTGAACTCATGCATTCCTTTGGCATGGATTTTCCGGTCAGCATGGGCGCTTACCGGTTCACGAGCCAACCCGACCAGCCGACCGTACTGCACGCCAACTACTTTCCGACGATACCCGATCGGGGCTTGTCGGAGCGCGAACAACACGAGGCCGGGCGGCGCGTGCTCTACGAATTACCCTACGCCGACATGGAAAAGAGCATCGTCGCGCAGTTGCAGGGCGCTTTGGGTGCCGGTGGTTTCGACGCCGGCCGCGATATCGCCGCGATTACCGTGAATCGATGGCCGCACGGCTACGCATACGAGTACAACGAACTCAGCGACCCGGCCGGATGGGGCCCCGAGGTTGGGCCGCATATCCTCGGACGCGCCCAGGTGGGGCGCATATCGTTCGCGAACTCGGACTCATCGGCCTTCGCATACGTAGACGGTGCGTTCGATGCTGCAATACGGGCGGTCAATGAACAATCGAAGGTGAGCTCCTGATGAGAAAACTGACAACGACACTCCGCGCATGTTTTATTCATGCCCTGCCAGATTTCTTTCGCAGTGTGCAAAGCTCTGTCGAGTAGCAAGCGTGAATCGCGAAGTTAGCGGTGACAAAGTACTACCCTTCACTCAAACATGCGCCACTCGGGCATATAGGAAATGCCGAGATTGACGATACGCGAGATGAGTGCTTCGTATTCGATGCCGATTGCTTCGGCAGATTCCGCAAAATCCTCGCCGAGGGTCAGGTCAGGGTTCGCGTTCGCCTCCAGCAGCATCACGCTGCCGTCGGGGCGCATGCGCAAATCCAGCCGCGCGTAGCTACTGATGTGCAGGGCACGGTATATGCGTTTTGCGAGTCGGGTTAGTCTTTCCAGCTCGGCAGCGCTCAGGCCCTCGGCCAGGCCCGTCGTGATACCGTGCTTCTTCTGATAGCTGCGATCCCACTTCACCTTTCGCGTGGCGATGCCCGCCTGTACTTCGGACAAGGTGCCAAAGTTCAGTTCCCAGACGGGCAGCGTTTTCAGCCGCGTATTGCCGAGTACGCCGATGTAGAGTTCGCGGCCATCGATATACTCCTCGACCAGGGCATCGCTTTGCACGTGGTCATGAATGAACATCACGCGCTCGCGGAGACTCTTCATGTCCTCGACTATCGAGGCCTGCGCGATGCCGAGAGACGCATCCAGCGTGGCCGACTTGACGAATAACGGAAACTGCAGCTTCTTTGGCTCGGTAAAGCGCTTGTCGAACGGAAAAAGGTGGAACGCGGGCGTCGCAATCCGGTGCCAGGCCAGTACCTGTTTTGTCAGAACCTTGTCGCGCGACAACATCAGGCCGCGCGGATTACAGCCCGTGTAACGCTGGCGAATCATCTCGAGGTAGGCGACGACATGCTGGTCGTAGGAGGGTATTCCCGAGAACTCCTCGAGCAGGTTGAATACAACGTGCGGCCGCCATTCCCGTATGGTTTCGCGCAACGCCGACAAATGACTGCCGACGCCAAGTACACGGACCCTGTGCCCGAGATTCTGCAAGGTCTCGTAGACGTTGTACTCGGTGCGAAACGGATCGATCTCCTTCTCTGTAAGGCCATCGATGCTCTCCGGCGGGACGAGCTGGTCGTGCGTCATCAAGAGAATGCGATAGCGTTTCATAACGCGTAGTTTTCCCTGTTGCGCCGCAGTACATCGAGCACAATCCGTTCGTGCAGGCGCACGACCGGTCGCTTTGCGTCCCGCCGCGAGCCACGCAGCACCAGCTTGAGCTGCCGTGAACGCTGGGTCACGGTGCGAATGGCGTGCTCGACGAAATACGGGTGCAGTCGAGCACGCCGCTCCAGCAGCCGCCGAAGCTG
>DDIS01000206.1:3177-20909 GCA_002338615.1 Proteobacteria bacterium UBA1844
GCAGCCGCCGAAGCTGCGGCTCGATCTCACGTACAAAACGACTGGCGGAGATCGCGTTCGGCCGCTGGGCACGCGGCGCGAAGACGCGTGCCATCCAGCGGTCATAGCGCCGCTCCGCACCCCCATAACGTTCTTTTTTCAGCCGGTAGTGTTCGCCGAGCGTCTGGTCGACCTGTGCCAGCGGATCGATCACGGACCGGTCATGATGTGCAGGTTTCTGTATTGCGAGCTCGTCCATGATGCACTCGACGAACTCGAGTTTGCGAATGGCGGGCCAATCGGCATAGTCACTCCGCCATCTGGCTTTGGGTTGCATCCAGACTGCGAAGGTCTCCGCAAAGTCCTCCGTTGGGTGGCTCTGCGCGTACCAGTGACCGAGATGAAGTACGTAACGACGACTGCTCGGCCGTGGCGAATAGTCGTCCGGATACGGCGCAGAGGCCCTACCGAACACGTCGCGCCAGTCAGCACGCCGACGCAATGCATACGCATTGTCGATTGCATGACCGGTCTCGTGACGCAAAATGCGCATGCGCCATTTCCGGTTGCCACCTTCGACGTCGCCCATCACGTTACGCTCGAGCTGGCGCAGACGCGGGTGAGCAAGGTAGAAGGGAATGGCAAAGCCGGGGATGCCGTCGGGAGAGAACCACTCGGTCGACAGCCAGACATGCGGTCGGAACCGGATCCGCCGGCGTTCCAGCTCGCCGTACAGGCGCTCGACGTCGGGCCACACGAGGCTGCTTTTAAGACGCAGGCGCAGGCTGCTGAAACGAAGTCTCAGCAGCGCGTCATCGTCGTAATCAGCCCAACGGTACTCTGGCAGTTCATTTCCTTTTGATACCGGGCTTCGAGTGGAGTGCATTGCCCGTCGATGTTATCGGATTGCGCCGTAGACTTGCACCCAGTAGATAACGCGATCGTCACCTTCGTTAAGCGCAACCGCAATTCCGGTTTCGGTAAAGCGTGCATCCATCAGGTTTCGGCAATGCCCCGGGCTTGCCAGCCAGGTATCGACGACCTCGTCCGCACCGGACTGGCCGGCTGCGACATTCTCACCGACCGTTTGCCATTCGTACCCGGTTCGGGCGACCCGGTCCGACACCGTGCTGCCGTCGGAACCGTCGTGGCCAAGCTCGCCACGGCTGGCGATGTCCATCGCGTGCTGCATTGCGGCCGCATCCAACAGGGAAGAACGATGCAATGCCGGCGCTGCTGCGAAACGTTTTGTCGCCCCACATACCCGGGCCGTGGCCCGGGCTTTATTAATGCCTGTGAACAATCGCTGCGCTTCACTCGCGGTGCTCGCGCCGGCATCAAGCGTGAGCCGCGCGGCCATCAGCAGCCAGGTCTCGTCGTCGACAAGATACATGCCGATGTCCACCAGTTCAGGATCCGCAAGAATTGCGCAGAACTGCGTTTCGAGTAAACGCCGAAGCTCTTCGCCCGCCACCGTGCTGACGTTGATGCGGGCGATTCGCTTTGCCGGGTAGCCGGCATCAAAGGCGGCTGCCTGCAAGGGCTCCCCGGTGGCCGCGTGCCTCGCGGCAGCATCCAGCGCCTCGTTGCGGGAAAAGGGCGTGTCCAGCATGGGCCGGTCGGCGCATCCCGTCGTGCGCAGGGCATTTGCGACATCAATCGCATCGGCCCGGCACCAGGACGACGCAATCATGAGGCCAAGTGCGACAATGAGTGTTAACGCGTTGTGCATAGGTTTGCAGTAGCCTGCCAAGGTGAGCTCATAGCATAGCCCAGCATTGCCGCGACCACACTCGGCAGCCACAGAAAATGATAACGTCAGTGCCCTGCATGCAGAATAAATCGGAGGAATCCATGCCGGACTTCATAAAACTGATTGACGATCTGCCCAAGGCCGAATTGCACCTCCACATCGAGGGAACGCTGGAGCCCGAGCTGATGATGCGGCTGGCCAGACGCAACAAGGTGCGCATTCCCTATCGCAGCGTCGGGGAGGTGCGGCAGGCATATGCGTTCTCGAACCTGCAGTCGTTCCTCGATATTTACTACGCCGGCGCCGCTGTCCTTTTGACACGACAGGATTTTTTCGATCTGACCTACGCGTACCTCGAGCGCGCTGCGGCCGACAATGTGCGGCACGTCGAGATATTTTTCGATCCACAGACGCATACCGAACGCGGCATTGCCTTCGAGGTCGTGCTGGACGGCATCCATGACGCGTTGCAGGCAGGGCAGCAAAACCTTGGTATCAGTTCCTACCTGATACTGTGCTTCCTGCGGCACCTGAGTGCTGACGATGCGATGGCGACGCTGGAGCTCGCTCTGCCACACCGGGAGCGCATCCGGGCGGTCGGACTCGATTCCTCTGAAGTCGGTCATCCACCGTCGAAGTTTACAAACGTATTTGATCGTGCCCGCGACGCCGGTTTCCTCACCGTCGCGCACGCTGGCGAGGAAGGGCCGCCCGAATACATCCGGGAAGCGCTGGATCTGCTGAAAATACGGCGCATCGACCACGGCGTCCGCTGTCTCGAAGACACGCAGCTGGTCGCGCACCTGGTCGATGAGCAGATTCCGCTGACCGTATGCCCATTATCAAACGTCAAGCTATGCGTGTTCGACAAGCTTGAGGAACACAATCTCGCGAGCTTGCTGGATGCCGGTTTGTGCGTCACGATAAACTCCGATGACCCCGCTTACTTCGGCGGTTATATAGGCGAAAATTTCCGGCAAACACGTAAGGCGCTGGGACTCAACGTGACACAACTGCAGCTGCTCGCGAGAAATGCTTTCAAAGCGAGTTTTTTGCCACAGGAGCAGATTGCACGGCACCTGCGGACTGTTGACGCCGTGTTCGACGGCATAGTCGCCTGATCGCAATTTTTACATCAGCCTGCAGGAGATGACGCATGGCGAACGACCCCGATTTCATCAACTACGTGTGCGACCAGGTAGGCGACAGGTGCGAACTCTCATTCCGGCATATGTTTGGTGGGACCACGTTGTACTCCAGGGGCAAGGTCGTCGCACTGATCTGCGACAATCAGCTGTTCGTGAAACCGACCAACGCTGGGCGAAGCTACATCGGCGAGGTGACAGAGGCTCCCGCCTACGAAGGAGCAAAGAATTTCTTTTTGATCGGCGACGAAATCGATGATGGCGAATGGCTCACGGAACTGATTGCAATCACCGAGCACGAGTTGCCGCGACCAAAGCCCAAACGCCAAAAGAAGAAAGCGAAACAGGAAGTCAGTGAGCCGTAGTTTGTTGTTATTATCGGTCAACTGACTAAAAGAAGGACCCGCCATGAAATCCTCCCGTCGAAGTTTCATCCGGTCCGCATCGGCCATGGGTGCGCTTGCGGTATTGCCTGGTTATGCAGGCATACTGAACGCCGCGCCCAAATCGCTTAAACTATTGATCCTTGGCGGCACAGGTTTTATCGGGCCACACGAAATCAACTACGCGCGCGCCCGCGGCCATCAAATCACCATGTTCAATCGCGGCAAAACAGCGCCGGACATGTTTCCGAATGTCGAGGCACTTGTCGGGGACCGCAATGGTCAACTGGATGCCCTGAAAGGTCGCGACTGGGATGCGGTCATCGACAACTCGGGTTTTTTCCCGCGTCACGCGCGCCTTTCGGCAGAGTTGCTGCATGGGCACGTGGGCCAATACATGTTTGTTTCCAGCATTTCAGCGTACGGCGACGACATGACGGTCGCGGACGACGAGTTTACCGCCCCGACCGCCGTGATGGACGGGCCCGTTGACGAGTCCGAGCATATTTACGGTCCGCACTACGGCGCACGCAAAGCTTTGTGTGAGAAAGAAGTAACGAAAGTGTTTGGCGACCAGGCCATCAACATTCGCCCGGGCATCATCACGGGAACCGGAGACCCGACGGAACGATTTCGCCACTGGCTGCGGCGCATGGTTGCAGGCAACGAGATCCTGGTTCCGGGCCGGCAGGACTTGCCGGTGCAGTACATCGATGCTGCGGACATGTGCGGCTGGATGATCCGCATGCTGGAAGATGGCAACGGCAGCGGCCCGTACAACGCCGTCGGCGCAAAAGAGCCGTACCGCGCGAAGCCGCTGCTGGAAGGGCTCGTCAAGACAACCGGCTCGAGGTCAACGCTCACCTGGGTAGACTGGGAATGGATCCGCAAGGAAACGTCGGAAGCAGCAAACTACGGACCCTGGTATGGCGAAGGGCCGACTCCGTTCATGCAGGTGAATAACGACCGGGCGATGGCGCGCGGCCTTACATTCAGACCCATCGGCGACACCGCCAATGACATGATTGCGAGGCTCGACGAGGTGCCGGTCGCAGATGGTCGGCGCGGCGGATTCAGCCCCGGGACCGAAGCTGCATTATTAGCCAGGTGGCACGCACAGGAATTGGGGACAGTTAACTAGTTGCAGCTGCCAAGGCTGTCGATCCACCCGCTGATGCGCGCCACATTAAGCGTATCGACGAGACTGGAGCCAAGCGGCGGCATGCCGTGGCTGTCGCGGCGCTGCATGCGTGCGACGACCAGGGATGCGGCCGAATTGCCAGGCGCTATCAAGCGTGCATTCGCAATGCCGAGGTCACCCTCGAGCGGCAGCGCGTCGCACGCGTTGGTATTTGCCAGCGCCGTCGGATAACGAAGGTCCATTGTTGCAGGGGTGGGGCCGTTCGGCCGGTGACACTGCGCGCAGTTGGTGTGCAGGTACGCCCGGGCTCGCGGTGCCAGCGCCGCGCCCGTGTCTTCCGGATCGGCCAATGCATCAAGCGTGCTGACGGGCGCCGACATTGGGTCTGTAAACATCATGACGTGATCGAGAGTTTCGAGCTGGTTCGCCAGCCGTCCCGTCGCCGGGTAGATAAAGTCCTTGTTCAGCTGCGCGATCTCGGGGCCGAGCGCGAACCCGGCCGCACTCGTATGGCATTCCATGCACTGACCTTCCGACGGGTAAATCCAGTTCTGGCCATCGATATCGACTACTTTGCCGCCGCGCACCCGTGTCGCTTCGGTCTGTGCGGAGTTCCACTCGTAGGTGTAACCCGCCCAGACACCATCCGGATGGCGCATCAGGTGCCGCGTCTCGACCAAATTTCCGCCGAGCCGGAAATTCTTGACGATCACGGTGCCGCTCGGGAACTGGAAGTCACCGGCCGCATCGATGCCTATGGTTGAGCCGTTCGGCAGCCCGATGTAGCGATCCTTGTCGGCGCCGTCGGACCAGAATGACGCGTTCACATCGTAGGGCAACAGGCCTTCGTACGGCTGCGTGACGTCGTTCGGGTCAACACATCCCGTCGCTGACAGGAGATCGGGAATCGTGTCGGGTATTGCACTGGCTGTTGGATCGATGCGTCGCACTCTGCCGCGACCGTTGCTGCCGTTGATGTCGACAAAATAAAGTTCGCCGTCCGGCCCGGTACTGAATGCGGTCGGCTGGAAATTCGTATCGATCAGTTCGTCGTTGATGTATCCGCCCTCGCCATCCGGCCGTGCAGCCCAGAAGCGTCCGGAGCCGTAGTCGGCGAAGACATAAAGGCCTGCCAGATCCGGAATCGCGCTACCGCGATAAACCTGGCCGCCGGTTATCGAATTGCCAAGACTGCGGCCGTACTCGGTAACAGGGTCAACCAGGCCGCCGCCACTGCAGTCTGCCGCGTTGGTCGTGTCGTGCGCACCTTCGCGGCAACGCCAGCCGTAGTTGCCGCCAAGTTCGACCAGGTCGACTTCCTCCCAGGCGCCCTGACCGACATCGGCTACCCAAAGTGCCCCGGTGGCGGGATCAAAACTCCAGCGCCACGGATTCCGTAAGCCCCACGCGTAGATTTCAGGACAGCTGTTTGCATTGTCGCCCGGCCCACACTTGGCGTTCGGCGCAAACGGGTTATCCGGTGGAATATCATATCCGGCACCGGTACCGACGACGTCAATGCGCAACATCGAGCCAAGCAGCCTGGTCGTGTCCTGCGCGCGCTGGCCAGGATCATTGCCGCTGCCGCCGTCCCCGAGGCCGAAGTACAGGTAGCCGTCCGGGCCGAAGGCAATATCGCCACCGTTGTGATTGTCAAAGGGCTGGTCCACTTCGAGGATGACCTGTTCGGTGGTGCCGGCGCCAGGATTGTTCACATCATCGAGCACCATCCGGGACAGGACGCTGCGCATTGACGGGCCCGAGTGCTCAATGGTGTAAGACAGGAAAATCTCGGGAGTCGCGGGGTAGTCGGGATGAAACGCCATGCCGAGCAAGCCACCTTCGGAATTGGTGCGAATGGAGTGACTGGTCGTGAGGTCCATGTAATTGCTGACACTGCCTGGGTTGGACGTTGCAAACGACACTATCTGGCCGGATTTCTGCAGCACAAACCAACGGCCGGCCGCGACCGGTTCCAGCAGAATCTTCGTGGGCTGTACGAGGTCGGGTAAGGACGGATACGGATCCGATACGGAAACGAGCGAGTTCGCTGTCGGCCGTGCCGGCGCCACGCAGGTTTGATTGTCAGGCCGGCCATCGAGTCCAGACGCACCCGTCGGCGAATCGTCGTCGCGAATCGTGCCCGTTGCCGTGGCATTGGAAATCGTCGCATTGACGGGCGAGGAAAGCGTAACCGTGAAGGTTTCATTGGCCTCGACCTCGGTATCACCAATAATCTCGATATCGATGGTTACCTGGGTCGTGCCGCCTGGAATTTGCAGTGTACCGGTCGCGGCAAGGTAATCGACACCTTCGGTGGCCGTACCCGCCGATGTCGAGTAGTCAACGGTGGCCGAAGCGATGCTGCCGGCGGATGGAGCAATAACGCTCGCTTGTACTGTGAACTGAAGGTTGGAGTTACCGGTGTCGCCTTCCGTGATAATCGCATCTTCGATAGCAAGCGATGGATTAACAGTCGCCGATGGCGGGTTCGTCGCGTCGCCGCCGCCACTGCCACCACAGGCGGCTATGAGAGTGGCGACAATCAGTGTGACACCTGTTGCCGTTCGTCGAAAACCATCTCCAGGCAGTGCAGCGTGCATCATCAGCACCCAGGCCAGCTTCAATGATATGAATTATTGCACGCCAACTGAAAAAATAGTGTGACGGGGCGGGGAATTGGGGACAGTTTACAGCTGTTTACAGGTACGCAGCTGCTCTGTCAGCCTGAGGAGTTCCGCGAGGTACGCCTGGCCTTCTTCCTGGGTGTAGCCCTTCCGCATCTCGTCATCGATCGTGTCTATCGCATCGCGCGCTGTTTTCACGCAACTGGCGCGGAGCGCTGACCCCGGTGTGGGCCGCAATGGTTCCGTATCTGCTGCCGATAGCTCGACGTCGTCGAAGGGATTGACGAAATCTACGTTCTCGTCGCTGGATGCGTCCGCATCCGGGGTGCCTGTACTCGTGCTGGCGCTGTCATCCACGTGTGCTGGACACGGCAATTCCTGAAAGGCGACCGTGCCATCCTCCTGTGGGCAGCGGTGGATAAGCGTTTCTGCGCCGATACTTGCCAGCGGCAACATCAAAAACGTAAGCATCATGCGGTGCACAAGCGAATTGCCCTGTTCTGGAATGTCATGGGGCCAGAGTTACTGCTGACCCCGATATCTTTTGGATGGAATTATTCCTGCGCCGGGGGGGTCTATTAGTTTAGGTGGTTTCACGTTATGTTAACAAATGTTAGCTGCGTCACATTTCGTACAGCATGAAGCGAGTAATCTGCAAGCAGCCAGAAAAACAATCAACAGCTGCCGCGGCCGGAGCCCGAAACGGGTGGCCAAGGTGAATGACGAAAGGAAGCACGGAAAGTTCGACGTAGTGAATGTGAATTCTTAACTCAGGAATATAGGAGAATTATCGTGAGTATCTTCGGAAACTACCAGTCCCGTTTTGAAGATACACAACAAGAAGAATATAGTCTGGAAGAATATCTGGACATCTGCAAAAAAGACCCTTCCGCTTATGCGTCGGCCGCCGAGCGCTTGCTGCGCGCCATCGGCAAACCCGTATTGGTCGATACCGCCACCGACCCGCGCCTCTCGCGAATTTTTTCCAACAAAGTCATCAAACGCTATCCGGAGTTTAGTGATTTTTATGGCATGGAAGAATGTATCGAACAGATTGTGTCGTTTTTCCGTCACGCGGCCCAGGGCCTCGAGGAGAAAAAACAGATACTGTACCTGCTCGGTCCGGTAGGTGGCGGCAAGTCATCGCTCGCTGAAAAACTTAAGGTGCTGATGCAGCGCGAACCGATTTACGCGCTCAAGGGATCTCCGATCCAGGAGTCGCCGCTTGGTCTTTTCAACCCGGCCGAAGATGGCAAGATTCTCGAAGAGGAATACGGCATCCCGCTGCGCCACGTTCGGGGCATCATGTCGCCCTGGGCCGCCAAGCGACTTAAGGAATTCAACGGCGACATCCGGCAGTTTCGAATCGTCAAGCTCTTCCCGTCGATCCTCAACCAGCTCGCGATTGCGAAAACCGAACCTGGTGATGAGAACAACCAGGACATTTCCGCGCTGGTTGGCAAGGTGGATATTCGCAAACTCGAAGAATTCAAGCAGAACGACCCGGATGCCTACAGCTTCTCGGGCGGTCTCAATCATGCAAACCAGGGCATGCTCGAATTTGTCGAAATGTTCAAGGCACCCATCAAGGTGCTGCACCCCCTGCTCACCGCGTCCCAGGAAATGAACTACAACGGCACGGAGTCAATCGGCTCCATTCCTTACGAGGGCATAATTCTCGCGCATTCGAACGAGGCCGAGTGGCAAACATTCAAGAACAACAAGAACAACGAAGCCTTTATCGACCGTGTCTACATCGTCAAGGTGCCCTACTGCCTGCAGGTCAGCGAAGAGATCCGGATTTATGAAAAGCTGCTGCGCAACAGCTCGCTCAGCGAAGCGCCCTGCGCGCCGGATACATTGCGCATGCTGGCTCAGTTCACGGTGCTTACACGCCTGAAAGAGCACGAGAATTCGAACATCTACTCCAAGCTGCGTGTGTATGACGGTGAGAACCTCAAGGACATCGACCCGAAGGCGAAATCGATACAGGAATATCGTGACGCTGCAGGCGTCGACGAAGGGATGAACGGCCTTTCGACACGCTTTGCATTCAAAATACTGTCCAAGGTATTCAATTTCGATTCCGAGGAAACGGCCGCGAACCCGGTGCACCTCCTGTACGTACTGGAGAAACAGATTGAGCAGGAACAGTTTCCCCCGGACGTCCGCGACCGCTACGTCAACTTCATCAAGGAATTCCTGACACCGCGATATATTGACTTCCTGGGCAAGGAGATACAAACAGCCTACCTCGAGTCGTACTCGCAGTATGGCCAGAATATTTTTGATCGCTACATCACCTATGCCGACCTCTGGATACAGGACCAGGATTTCCGGAACCCGGAAACCGGCGAGATTCTCGACCATGTGGCACTCAACGACGAACTCGAGAAAATCGAGAAGGCCGCAGGCATCGGCAATCCGAAGGACTTCCGCCATGAAGTCGTGAATTTCGTGCTGCGTGCGCGGGCCGCCAATGCCGGCAACAACCCGGTCTGGACGAGCTATGAAAAGCTGCGGCTGGTCATCGAAAAAACAATGTTCTCGAGCACCGAGGACCTGCTACCGGTAATTTCTTTCAACCCACGGGCGTCCGAGGACGACCAGCAAAAACACGAGGATTTCGTCGATCGCCTCGTGGAATATGGCTACACGAAGAAACAGGTCCGCTTGCTGTCGGAATGGTATCTCAGAGTGCGCAAATCGCAGTGATTGGAGATGGCATTTCTCATCATCGATCGGCGACAGCAGAGCAGGCACAAGAGTGCCGTTAATCGGCAGCGCTTCCTGAAGCGCTTTCGCAAGCACATCAAGGAAGCTGTTGCCGACGCGGTAAACAAGCGCAGCATTACGGACATGGAGCGCGGCGAGGAGATTTCGATACCGCGCAAGGATACGTCCGAGCCCATCTTCCGCCCCGGGCAAGGCGGCCAGCAACGGCGCGTGCTGCCTGGCAACAAGGAGTTCACGCGCGGCGACCGCATCAATCGTCCCAAAGGTGGCGGTGGCAGTGGCGGGGCTGCAAGCAACCAGGGCGAAGGCCTCGACGACTTCGTGTTCGAGCTCAACCAGCAGGAGTTTCTCGATTTCATGTTCGAGGATCTCGAGCTGCCGAACCTGGTGCGCAAGCAGCTAAAGGATTCCGAGTCCTACAAGCTCATCAAGGGCGGCTATTTGCGCGAGGGCATCCCGGCAAGACTTAACGTCGTGCAGTCGCTCAGAGGCGCCAAAGCCAGGCGCATTGCGCTGGGTGGCGCGATACGTCGTGAAATCAAGGCGCTCGAAGCCGAACTCGAGGCGCTTGGTGATAGTGACCCGGAGGCACGCCAGGAGATCACGGCGAAACTCGAGCGTGCCCGGCGGCGTCTGAATCACATCCCGTTCCTCGACAATTTCGACCTGCGTTATAACAACATGATCCAGCAGCCGATGCCGACCACGAGCGCGGTGATGTTCTGCCTGATGGATGTGTCGGGTTCGATGACGCAGGACATCAAGGACCTCGCCAAGCGCTTCTTCGTGCTATTGCACCTGTTCTTAAAGCGCCACTACGAAAAAACAGAAGTCGTGTTCATTCGGCATCACACGAAGGCTGATGAAGTCGACGAAGAGGAATTTTTCTATTCGCGCGAGACGGGCGGCACGGTGGTATCGAGCGCACTGGACCTCATGCACGAAATTATTCGCGAGCGCTACCCGACGGATAGCTGGAACATCTATGCAGCGCAAGCCTCGGACGGTGAGAACTGGCAGGATGATTCGCCGAAATGCCGCGAGTTGCTGGTCAAGAGCCTGTTGCCGGCGCTGCAGTATTTTGCCTACGTCGAGATTTCCGCCGCCGAAGAGCAGGAGCTCTGGCACGCCTACAGCGATATTCCCGAGCAATTCCCGGATCGATTCGCGATGCGCAGGGTGCAGGCGCTGACCGACATTTTCCCGGTGTTCCGGGAGCTTTTCGAACGGAAAGGCCAGTGAGCAAGCGCGAGCCGATAGGGACAGGTTCCGAGTGGACCTTCGAGGCGCTCGAAGAATTCGAGCGCGAGATTGGAAAAATTGCCAGCGAGCGTTATCGGCTCGACACCTATCCCAACCAGATCGAGATCATTTCCTCCGATCAGATGATGGACGCGTACTCATCTGTCGGTATGCCGATCGGTTACCATCACTGGTCGTTCGGCAAGCAATTTTTGAGCACCGAGCAGAGCTATCGCAAGGGACATATCGGGCTCGCCTACGAACTGGTCATCAATTCCAATCCCTGTATCGCCTATCTCATGGAGGAGAATAGCCTGACCTTGCAGGCACTGGTCATCGCACACGCCTGCTTCGGCCATAACTCTTTTTTCAAGGGTAATTACCTGTTTCGGGAATGGACGGATGCTGCTGCGATCGTCAACTACATTCTGTTCGCACGTGATTACATCAGTGAATGCGAAGAGCGGCACGGTGTGGGTGCTGTCGAAACGCTGCTCGATTCCTGTCACGCGCTGATGAACCTGGGTGTTGACCGGTTTCGACGGCCGCGACCAATTTCCGCTGAGCAGGAACAGACACGACAGAAAGAACGCGAAGACTACCTGCAAAAGCAGGTCAACGATCTCTGGCGCACGATCCCGAAGAAAGCGCGGGTTGCTGAAGAGCAATGGCCGCGATTCCCGGCAGATCCGCAGGAAAACATTCTGTACTTCATCGAAAAAAATGCGCCGTTGCTCGAACCCTGGGAACGCGAAATCGTGCGTATCGTGCGCAAGATCGCCGTCTATTATTACCCGCAACGGCAGACCAAGGTAATGAACGAGGGCTGGGCTACCTTCTGGCACTACGTGCTGATGAACGATCTCTACGACGAGGGCCTGATTACAGCGGGTAGTGCACTCGAGTTCCTGCAATCGCACACCAACGTCGTCTATCAACCGGACTTCGACTCGCCACACTTTTCAGGCATCAATCCCTACACGCTCGGTTTCGCCATGTTTTCAGATATCCGCCGCGTCTGTGAAAACCCGACTGCCGAGGACAAGCGCTTTGCGTCCGAATACGCGGGTAGTGACTGGCTGGAAACAGTGCACCATGCAATGGCCAACTTCAAAGACGAAAGTTTTATCCTGCAGTACCTCACGCCCAAGGTCATTCGTGACCTCAAGTTGTTCAGCATCATGGATGACGACACCGACAACGCGATCAGTGTCACCGCCATTCACGACGATGACGGCTATCGGCAGGTTCGGGAGGAACTCGCCGACCAGTACAACATCAGTAAGCAGGAGCCGGATGTGCAGGTGTTCGAAGTTGCGCTGCGCGGGGATCGCTCCATGACGCTCCGGCACACGCAGCACAATCGCATTCCGCTCGAGGACAGCACGGCGCGGGAAGTTCTCAAACACGTCCACCGCCTGTGGCAGTTCGACGTGCATCTCGAGTCCGTGCGGGATGGCGAGCTGCAACGGGTCTATCACTGCGATAGCGAAAAAGTCTGGAGCGATGCTGAAGACGAATAAATAAGAAATCGCGATAATTTTGAGCAGTATATTGCTCAATAAGTGGTTTTATAGCCATAAATACGCCGGATATTACTCATTATCAGATTATTAATTGACAAACCTTAATTGCGTCATATACTGCTCATAAAAGCCGTCCAATCGTCTTAATGAGCTGAATATGACGCAAAAAATTGACTACGCCCTGGCCTCCCCCGAGGCCATTGAATACGCACTGGGTCGTGAGCTGGAAAAACTCCGCCTCAGCAAGAATATCAACCAGACCGCGCTCGCCGAGGAGGCAGGCGTTTCCCGTCGTACCATTACGCGCCTGGAGAACGGCGAGGGCACTTCACTGGACACCTTCATCCGCGTCATGCGGGCTCTTGGCGTCGTCGATCGCTTCGACATGCTCTTCCCGGAAACCGGCACGCGGCCCATCGACAGAGTCCGCCTGGGTGGCAAGGAGCGCAAACGCGCGCGCAAGAAGCCGAAAACCGCAGCAGGCGCATGGACCTGGGACGTCGAGCCCGAAAAGCCATGACGGACGCGCGAGTCATCCTTTGGGGGCGCGATATCGGCGCTGTCTCCTGGCTCGACGATCGGGAAGTCGGTGTTTTTCAGTACGCGCCGGAATTCGTTGGCAGTGGCATCGAGGTGGCGCCGTTGATGATGCCTTTGCGGGACGCGCCCTATGAATTTCCGGCGTTGCCGCGCGACGCATTCAAAGGACTGCCTGGATTGCTGGCAGACTCGCTTCCCGACAGGTTTGGCAATGCCGTCATCGATGCGTGGCTTGCACGCGAGGGTCGCACGCCGGAAAGTTTCAATCCCGTCGAGCGACTCTGCTACATCGGCACGCGCGGAATGGGCGCGTTGGAGTTCAAACCGGCTTTGTTCGGGCCGGCAAGCCGGAGCAGTCCGATTGAGGTCGCGGCACTGGTCGATCTCGCGAACAAGATTCTCGACGAACGCACAGCGCTGGCTGGAAAGTTCTCCGGCGCGGATGATGCCGAGGTGATCGAGGATGTCATCAAAGTCGGCACGTCTGCAGGCGGCGCGCGTGCCAAAGCGATCCTTGCGTGGAATGAGCGCACGGGCGAATTTCGTTCGGGACAGGTCCCTGGCAATGACCAGTTCACCTACTGGTTGATGAAGTTTGACGGCGTTGCAGGTAACAGGGACCGGGAGCTTGCCGACCCGCAAGGCTACGGACTAATCGAGTACGCGTATTACCTGATGGCGCTTGATGCAGGTATCGACATGAGCCTGTGCCGCCTGCATCGCGAAGGCGGGCGCGCTCATTTCATGACGAAGCGCTTTGACCGCAGCGATCGTGGTGACAAGCTCCATATGCAATCGCTCTCAGCCATGATGCATTTGGATTTCAACCAGGCGGACGCCTGGTCCTACGAGCAAGCGCTGCAAACCATGCGCAGAGTCGGGATGACGATGGTGGATATCGAACAGCAGTTCCGGCGCGCGTACTTTAACGTCATTGCCCGTAATCACGACGACCACGTGAAGAACATCGCATACCTTATGAATCAATCCGGCGCGTGGCGCTTGTCGCCGGCTTTCGATGTTGCCTATTCCTACAATCCGCGTGGTGCGTGGACCAGCCGCCACCAGATGAGTATCAATGGTAAACGGGATGGCTTTGAACTCGATGACCTGCTGGCGCTGGCCAACTCCGGCTCTATCAAACCGGCGAAGGCACGCGACATCATGAGCGAGGTGGAAACATCCGTTCGCAAGTGGCTGGAGTTTGCCGACAAGGCTGACGTTGATGATGCAACGGCCGCGCGAATCAAGAAAGCACATAGAATGCCGGGCGAAGCCAACTGGGGCAAAGGATGAACAGAAACCACTCAATGCTACATTCAGTTTGCCGGCGCCTTGTGGGTGCCACTATGTTGTTCGTCCTGTGGACACCGGGCGCAACATTTGCGGATATCCCGGAGTCCACCATCCGGTATTCGATCGAGGTTCGTCTCGACCCGGCGACACGGGACCTGCATGGCCAGGAAGCAATCAGCTGGACCAATACGCTTCGGGAGCCGGTCACGTCCATCCCGATGCACCTGTACCTGAATGCGTTCAGCAATGAAGCATCCACGTGGAATCGCGACACGCTGAGCGATCGCTTCGGCCTGGCCGGCATCCTGGAGCGCTTTCCAGACCCCTGGGGCTGGACGGAACCAACGTCGATTCGGCAAAACGGCAACGAACTCGCGTGGCAGGCGATTGCACCTGACGACGGCAATCACCTCGATCGTTCGCTTATTGAAGTTCAACTCGCGGCACCGGTCGCACCTGGCGAGACCCTGACGCTCGACGTCTCGTGGCAAGGCCGGTTACCGGCCGCCGCTGCTCGCACCGGTGGCTACAAAGACTTCTTCTTCGTTGCCCAGTGGTTTCCGAAAATCGCAGGCGTGAAACCCGAAGGCGAATTCAATCGCCACCAGTTCTTCGGTGTCACTGAATTTTTCGCTGACTTTGCTGACTACGAGGTTCGTATCGGCATACCCGAGCACTGGGGCATTGCGGCCACGGGTAAAGGCAGGCTGGTCGAATCCTCGGACGGTGTCGACTGGCATGAGTACCGGCAACGCGGTGTCATCGATTTTGCTTTCACCACCGGTGCCGA
This sequence comes from Proteobacteria bacterium UBA1844, assembly GCA_002338615.1. GTDB lineage: Bacteria > Pseudomonadota > Gammaproteobacteria > Steroidobacterales > Woeseiaceae > UBA1847. The sequence continues at coordinate 18,336 of DDIS01000206.1, forward strand.
CATGGTGAACATTGTCACGCCGCATGCATTGGCAACCGGTGGCACCGTCGATATTCATATCTTCCAGCCGCAGGGTTTCGACCATCAGGTACCACGCTGGGTTGCAGCAACGGCCGCTGCGCTCGACAGCATGTCGACGCGCATCATGCCCTACCCCTATGAAACGGTTTCTGTCGTCTTGCCACCGATGGCCGGCTTGCGCTCGCTCGGTATGGAATACCCGACGCTGTTCACGGGCGGGCCTGGGGGCCGCATCTGGGACGACACGCCGCTTAAGACGACACACGCAAATGAAAGCGTCATAGCGCACGAGTTCGCACACCAGTATTTCATGGGGCTCATGGCAAGCAACGAATTTGAAGATGCCTTCATGGACGAAGGCATGACGGAATACTGGACGGTCGAAATCATGGCAGAGCGGTGGGGCGAAAAAGCCGGCGGCGGTGAATTGTTCGGACGGCCCATCGACGTCAATTTCGCGAACTTGAGCTCAAGGCCCGTTACAGAAAGCATGCCGGCGGTCTGGTCGGGCCCGTCGTTCCTCGCGCGCGGCTTCTCTATTGGCCGGCAGTTTTATGATCGTCCGGCTACCACGATGCAAACAGCTGCCCGGCTGTTCGGCCAGGACACCGTCGATGCGATTTTTGCCGCCTACGCGAGTCGCTGGGCGTTTCGTCATCCGCGGATGGAGGACTTTTGGGCGGTGGCGGACGATGTCGCCGGCGCCGATGTCGCCGCATTGTTGCGGGAAGCCTACCTGCGGCCCGCCATTCCCGACTACAAGGTCGTCTCGGTGGCGGCGGAAAAATACTCCGCACCGCGCGGCTATGTTCGTACCGACGATGCGGTGGTTTACGTCGGGCCCGACCGTGGTGACGACAAGCTGCTGGGCCTCGATCCTGTGGCGGCCGGGATGGATGACAGGGTGGCGCTGGATATCGTCGACCCAGGCCATACCCGTGACGTGCGCGTAATGGGCGGTATCGAGCGGCGACTGATCGCGCCGCAACACACCGCGGCCGATGACGACTACATGCCCGACGAGGAATCGTTTTACGTGTCCAAAGCGCGCATTGAGGGCCCGGACTGGGACAATCTACCGGTGACGGTCCGGCTGCGGTTCGCCGACGGCGCTGTCGTCGAGGACGAGTGGAACGGTAAAGGCGTCTATCGCGAGTATCGTGCCGTGCGCGCGGCGCCGCTCGACTCGGTGATCATCGATCCGGACTACAGGATCCGGCTGGACATCGTACCTGTGAACAACGGTTTGTCGCGAGAGGCGAAGGGCGTGGTGCCCGGACGCTGGTCGCGTTGGGTAGCCGCGGTCTTCCAGGCAATAGCGGAAGGAGCAGCGTCATGGCTGTAAGAAAACTGCTCATGCCAACCGCAGGTACCTGGCGAGTCGTCCTGTCACGCTGGCTGCTGTACATGATTGCGACACTGCCGGGTATGGCGTCATTGTCACGCCACCTGAACGAAACCGTCGGCGTGCGGCCCTGGTTCCAGGATCTTACGACGCCACTCGATATCCTGTCCGTGAAGTTCCTGTTAGCTGAGCTCGGCGAAGGTGTCGCGCTGCTGGTGGCAGGAGTCATCATCATCTTCTTGCTGCAGCTTGTCTGGCTCGGCGGCTCGATTCGCATTCTCGATCCGAACCGGCCCGACATCAGGCGCAGGCTGTTTTCGCACGGCCGGCCGTTCCTCGGTCCTTTCCTGCGTATTGCGATATTCGCGGCAATCGCACTGGTCCTGGTGCGGTTCGGCCTTGGCAAGCTGTTCGGATGGTTGGGTGCACGGGCGGAAACGGGTGACTGGAGCGTCTACACGAACTTCATTACGTTGAATCAATGGCGTGTGGCGCTGTTGTTCATCACCTTTACCCTGATTGGCATTGTCGCATTCTGGGCGCGGATGATGGCCGTCATCGACGATCGGCGCGACACGCGGCGCCTGCCATGGCAGGCGTTGAAGTTGCTCGTGCGCCGCCCGGTCTCGGCCTTGCTGTTGCAATTCGGGCTTGTGTGCGTGGTTCTCAGCACGCAGGCTATCGCGCTAGTTTGCTGGCGACAGTCGCCCAGTGACGGCTTGTGGCTCGGGATCTGGGCATTGTTGCTGCTGCTGACGGCATTCGTCTGGCAAGTGCGCATCCGTGCGGCGCTCGATGTGCTGGCGACGCCCTGATATTCCCTGCGGCAAAGTCCTTGTCAAAATCTTCGGCGCTATTCCTCGTACCAGCTACCGTCCGCGTTCGGTTGCAGCCAGAGGTAGCTGTACCAGTAGTACACGCCACTTTCGTTGGCCGAGGGCGCGGTGCAATTGAATTTGCCGCGTCCGGGTCGCAACGCGGCGCGCGCAGTCACCCTGATTTCGTCACCGTTGTGCTGAATTCGTGCAGGCTCCTGCCCGGCCACGTAACAAACCAGTGAATCGAGACGGTATGGCCCCTCCGGAATCTGCATTGTCAGGACGGGTGCCGCAGCCTTTGCTGCGAGAATGCGGCTGCCAGGCGCGAGCACGGTGACCGGTAGCGGTCGGCTGCGCAATTTCTCGGGCAGGGTGTCGAGGCTTGCGAAG
>DDIS01000206.1:21025-21757 GCA_002338615.1 Proteobacteria bacterium UBA1844
GCCGGCAGCCATTGGGAAACGCGGCAGGCTTTGCAGGTTGGAGGAGTGGCCGGCCGGGCCCGACTGCTGGCCGAACGCGGTGTAGCCGAGACCATCAGCCAGGCTTTCGAGTTCTGCATCAAACTCACCGTAGGGCCACGCGAACAGCTGCGCCGGGTGCTCGAGTTCGTCAGCCAGGCGCGCCTCTGCAAACTGGATATCGGACACGACGCGTTGCTGCCAGGCTGCTCTTGATTCGTCCGGCAGTCGGCGCACAAGGTGGTCATGGCTCTGCGTGTGGTTCGCGACCGTGCCGCCGGCCGACTCGATACGACGCAGATCGTCCCAGCTCATAAAGCCACCGAAACGTTCGTCGATGGCGTCAGTTGAGACAAATACCGTGAACGGCCAACCGCGGTCGATGAGGCGCGGCAGTGCCTCGGTAATGATGGACTCGTAGGCATCGTCGAACGTGATAGCGACGCTGCGTGCCGGCAACGGACTGTTGTTCCGTAGCGCCGCCACAATATTCGCAAGCGGCAAGACCTGGTAGTCGTGCTTTGCAAGGTACTCGAGGTGCGACTCGAAAAGCGCGGGGCTGACCGATGTCGACGCCGGTGTATCTTCACTGACATGGTGATACAAAAGGATCACCGCATGGCTCTCATCCACATCCGCCGCCGCAGCTGCCTGGCAGAGTATGAGAGCGGCCGCCAGCAACACCAACAAATCAATCCGTAGGAGCGGCATCTT
>DDIS01000087.1:0-11514 GCA_002338615.1 Proteobacteria bacterium UBA1844
CGGCCGCCTCCGGGCTCGGCCAAAGATCCGCAAGGCGACTTGCCGCCGTGGCCGGCGCCGGCCCCTCAGAATCGATCGTTCGATTTAAGAGCAGGTTGTAGCCCGCTCTAACAACGTCGCTGGTCATCCGGATCGGTTCCTGGTCCACGCCGCCCGCGATACCCCGAATCCACGGCACACCGTTCGATCCGTTCGAGGCTTCCACCGCGCCTTTGGCACTCACCGCATCGTTGCCACCGATGCCCATTTGTACTTTCCAGTCGTTGCCTTTGGACACCGTGACGAGATCCGCGTAGGGGTTCTTGCCGCGCGCGAGTTCCGTCTCCATCTGCTCGCAGGATTTCGTGGCAATCGAGACGCGCTCCTCGGCGCGTAGCAAGGCGTTTTGAAAAAGATCGTACAAACCCGGATTGGCGCGCTGCAGGATGGTGGCCGGCAACGCGGCGATCGCCGCCGTGGCCGCACCGACCATCGCATCGACGAGATCGTCAGCGCCCTGGGATAAATTATTCAGCGATTGACTCACGGCAATCGTCGGATCGAACTTGCCGCAACTGTAACCGAGGCCGAGCTCCACCGAACCGCCGACCACCATCTCAAGCGATTCCAGATTAGCCGGTGCCGAGACCGGTTCTGCGCCGCCGATTTCGTAGTACCAGGCACTGTCTTCGGTCGGACCCTTGACCTGTCCGAGCACGAGCGCCGGTACAAAGGCTGCAACGATGCAAGCGAATTTAATAGCCGTGACGATACGCATCAGGGAAACGGCACTGCATCGATGCTGAAGAGGAACAACGCGCCGTTGCTGGCGCAGCAACGATACGGTCGCCACAGATTCCAAACGTAATCGCCGCCCTCTGCAATCCGATCACCCCCCCAGCTCGTGGCCGACGTAATGTCATTCTCACCGAAGGCGGCACAGCTCGATTCTGCAGTCGGGCTCAGCATTTGCCATTGCCCGGTGGTGGCATCGGCTTCCGTCAGTGGGCCCGGCGGCCAGATTTGTTGCCCCGTGTTACTAGCCGTCGAGGCCATCGAGCGATAGAGGTGCGGTTGCCGTTCCCGGGTGGCAATATCGGCCGCACGTTGTGCAATGAGGGCGGCCGCTTTCGCCTCGTCGCTTTGCACCGCCCAGCCGGTGCGCGGATGAATCGGTCCCCAGGTATACGCCGGCCAGGATCCGAGTTCGCGCCGGCCCGGAATGACGCTCGCCGGATACAGACTCTCGGGCAGATCACTGCGCCAGGCCAATGCATCGAGCGCCGACTGAAAATACGGCATCCCCGGTGTGGTGTCGCTGTGACAAATAACGTTTCCGGTCGCAAACAACGCATCGAGCGCACTCAAAGGATGACCGATCACATCGGCCTCACGAAAGATGAGATTAGTGTGCTCGCCTCCTGCAGTCCGACCGTCACTGCGATTGCCGGCGCTGTTGACGAGAAGTCCCGCCAATCGGCTCATCAATGCGGCGGCGGTGCCGCGCTGCAACGCACCGAAGCCCGCGCGGGCTTCGTTCCAGGGATTGGCGCCAAGCTCATTGAACACCGACACCACGGCATCCGGGCGGTAGTGGCCGACTTTCGGTGAGGTCGTGACGGTGCAGCCGACCACGGAACATTCGAGCCAAAAACAAACACCGACCGGTGTCCAGTGAGCGCAGCCCGGCACCGCAGCCGCGGTTCGATGGAGTATTTCGACGGTGCTGATCGTTTGTGCGTTGAGCGGCGCCACAGCGATCAATAGCATTGGGAGTACCGCGGCTGTTCGCGCCAACGCCCGGCCGATAAAAGCGATGACGGATGTGACCTTAGTCATCGCTCGATTGCTCACCAGCGGTTTCGAGCGATGCTGCGATCGCGTAGGCCGCCTCGAGTTCCGTGCCGCCGGTTCGTGCCATGATCGCCGCACGCTCGGCCTTTTCGTGTTTCTCGGTCATGGCCAGCGCCAGCGACAAGGGCGGTGGCACGTTTCGAAACAGCGCCTGCAGTTTGTCGGAAAGCACCACCCCCTCGACAAAGCGGCCGGGTTCCTTGCGCGTCGAGCCCAGCAAGCGGCGCTGTTCGTTGGAAAGATCCCGAAAACGCGCGATCTGGTCGATCTCTTCTTTGGGCATCACGAGGCACAGCCACCACTCGATCATGTTCAACATGCGCCGGCTCTCGTCGGGAAAATCCTCCAGGTTCTGTGTCGCAATCCAGAACCAGGCGCCGAACTTGCGCCACATCTTGGTAATTTTGACCACGTAGCGTGCCAGGAGTGGGTTCGTGGTGATCACGTGCCCTTCGTCGGTGACGACCAGGGTTTGGCGTTCGCTGTATTGTTGGCTTTCGATGCAATGGTTGATGTGGTTCATCATCGACACGTACGCCAGGGTGAGCTGATCTTCGTAGCCTTCCCGGGCCAGGAGACCCATCTCGAGTACCGTGAGATCGGCCTCCGGCCAGGGCACGCCACCGCGATTAAACAAGCGACCGGCAAAGCCCGAGCAAAACAACGCCATGCCATCGGCCATTTCCAACGCGCGCAAACGCCGGTGCTCCGGCAGCGTTGCATCCTTGCAATGCTCACGAATCGCCGCGACCACGTCGTCGGTGATCACCTCGCTACCGCGGCGTTGGTGCACGCGTCGTGCTGCCGTCAGGATTGCATTTCGAATCAGCAAACGATCGGCACGGGTCAGGCGCGCGTCCTCGCGCGCATCGCCGCCCGTGATCATGATGCGCGCCGCAATTTCCATTTCGCCCAGGCGATCGCGGCCGCCGGTGTCGTCATCAATCTCGTCGCTTAAGGTCGGGTCATCCTCCGCACTCGGCACGTGCAGGGATTTGGCGAGGGCAACGGCGCCGGCAAACGGCGGCAAACTGACGTCGCTGTTCGCCGTCACGGCGACCAAATTGACGCTCAGTCCCAGTTTCCGGCAGTGCTCAGCAAACAAGGTGAAGGAGCCGCCGACCTCGATCAGAAACACGCGCGGTCGATGGACCGCGATCATTTGCTGCAGCATATAAATAAGGAGTGCCGATTTGCCGGCACCGGTCGGTCCTAGCACCAGCAAATGGGCGTTCTTTTTCCGGTCGTCGCGGCTCAGGGGATCGAACACCAGCGGCTCCGCTCCTCGATTGAAAAACACGAGACCGGGACTCCTCGTGCCTCGCGAGCGGCCGTACACCGGCAACAGGTTTGCCGCGTGTGCGGCAAACAGCCAGCGCGAGCGGCGCGTGAGTCGATCGAGCGCCGGATCGTAGGCCATCGGTAAGTGCCGAAGGTAGGCATTCACGGCGAGCGGATCGGCCGCATCGCTGATCGGCTGCAGACCGTTCGCCAGCATCTGCGCTTTGAGCCGTTGCGTGTGGGCATCGAGTTCCGCAAGGGTCGACCCGCGCAGATAAAATACCAGGCTCGCCGGATAAATCTTCTCGCCGGTACCCATTCGATGCAGCACCTGATCCGCCTCTTCCAACGTCACGCTGGCCGCCACGCTGTCGCCGCGCGCCGCGTGGCGCACGCGACCGATAGCACCCTGCACGCTGTCCTGCGGCAGGATCGTGACCGTCATTGCAAGCACCGTGCCCGCTGGTAACTGGTCAAAGAGCGCCACGTACCGATCGCCGACGCGCCGTTCGGCGCTGAAGTGACCGATGGAGGGCGCGCGACGCCATTGCTGCACGCTCACCACGCGTTGTGGCTGATCGTCGAACCACCAGCTGCCCGTAGCCAGGTCCGAGACCGGCCGCCCCGGCACCAGGAGTTCGGCAAAATCCCGACCGTAGGGCAAGGAGGTATCGCCAGGGTATTGCCAGGCGTCACAGGCTCGATCGGATTGCCGCTGCTGCCCGGAGAACCACGGCGACAACCACGCGTGCACGGCTTCGGCATCCAACTGAATGGCGTGCACGTCGGCGGCCGCTAGTCCCTCGATGAACCGCAGCACCACCTCCGCCAGTTCCGACTGAATCGTCACCGGATCGGCCCGTCGTGATTCGCGCGGCAAGCGTCGATAGAGCGCGGCGCGCACGCGACGGATCTGGCCTTGCCAAACGCTGCCGTTGATACCCGTGTCTTTGAAAGTCCCGTTTGGCTGCGACAGTCGACGGAGGTGTTGCTGCATTTGCTCAAGGTGCGCTTGCGTAAAGCGATCGTGCCGACGCGCGAGCGGCATATAATCGATCAGCTCGCTTAGCAGTGGCTCGAGGCTCGGCTCATCCTGCAAGTACACTTGCAGCACCCAGGGGCCGCGGTCCTGCTCCGGAATACTGTCACTGATCGCCGCCTGTACGCGTTCCTGCAATGCGGCGAGGGCCTCCGCACTGAACGCTTCGGTACCGACCGCGCGCAGCTCCAGAAACGCGCCGACACTGACGCCGTCTTCGAGCACGAACGATTGGGTTTGGGGCTCGTAATCGGTCCAGGGTAACAAGTCGGTGAACGACGGAGGCATCGTGTAGCAAGCCTTTGCGTCCACGACGCGAGGCGCTCGACGCAATGCTCGAGGGCTCATCGGGGCACGACCGGCTCACCCGCGCGCGCGTATTCAATGCGCGGGTACAGCGGAAACACGGTGTAGTAACCGGGTATCGGCACTTGCTCTCGGCTCGCGAGGTGCGGAAAGACATAGAGATGCAAGCTTGGGTTGTAGAGCCTGGAAAAACGGCGTTCTGTGCGCTGAACGGCGACCGGTTTTTGATCCCGAGTGACGGTGGGCATTGCCCGTTTTACAGAAATGTCGGTGTTCATTGAGCTGCGATGCCCGTCGTAAATCTCACGAATGGTCGGCCCTTCCGGCGCCAAGGGCGACTCCGTGCTGCAGGCGATGAGCCCGCTAATCAAGCTCAGGATAAGAACGAGCGTCGTTATGACGTTCATGCGTCAATCTCCGTCCAAGGGGTAAGTAGTCGATCGGGATTTCGCGATCGACGTGCAAGGCGAGTGTTTGGCCGGCCGGCACGAACACGGCATCAAAGTTTTGTGCCTGGTGTTCATCGAGCCAGTCAGCAATTTCCTGGGCGCCGCCAGCCACGCTCTTACCGAGCATGAAGCGCGCGATGTCGCCATTGACCCGATCGGTGACCGTGCCGGCGGTACCAATGACCGATGTTGTTTCCGCCGCGGCCGCGGCTTGTGCACCGGCTGCGGCGACTTGCACGGCGATGCGTTGTTTCAGGTACTCCGGTGCATTGGTTTTACGGCTCCCGGCCACGCACGGAATGCCCCGGTCATCGGAAATCCAGCCGAGCGGTCGGTCGTCGCCGTCATCAAGGGTCTGGCGTGTATCGCTCGACACCGTGCGCACGGTGCCATCGTCAAACACGAAGGTCACGGAATGCACACGCCCGGTGACGCAGCCCAGCGTCCAGTCACCGAACGCCGTGCCGCTCCAGATCATTCCGGACACGCCGGGCACGCGATGGCCGTTGGCGGCGAGGTTGTCGCTGCCCGTGATGAGCTTGAACGGCATGGGATCCTGTACCTGGCCGTCGCGCGGCACCCGGCCCACCAACGCGGTGAGCGCTGTCGCGCCGAGCAAGGTGGCGTTCCGCGGTATTGTGTACACCGGCCAAGCCGGCGCATCCATCGTTGTGCTATCGGTTCGCTGATCGAGACGCGCCAGGCTCGCAATCGACGTGCCGGCGTCTCGTTCGCGATCGATCGGGGCAATCCAGTGCCAGTCATCGCTTGCGTTTTCACCCGGCAGCAACCCAAATCCGACCGGCAGTCCGTCGCCTTCCCTATTCGTGGATGCGAGATCGCGATCCAGGGTTTCCAGGCGACGCGTCAGTGCGTCGAGTCGCGTCGATTGCTCGCGCGTGCTTGTCGCGTCACGTTCGCGCTGCGCCTTGAGTGCGTCAGCAATCTGCCGCTCGGTCACCGCGTTCGTGTTCCTTGCGGTCTTCGCCAGACGTTGATTGTCGTTCATCAACGCCTCGTTCTCGCGGCGCAGATTTTTAAGCTCTGCGGTCATGCCCGCGACGTTCGCCGTCAGGGTGCGGATGGTATCCGCCGGTGAGTCCGCATCCGGGCGCGGCACGCTCGGTACGGTCGTCATCAAAGGCGATGCTTTCCTCGAATCACAACCACGCACCATGACGAGCACCGTGACCGCAATGAATGCCAGGGCAAGCATCGGTAGCAGGCGATTAGCGCGCATCGTTGACAACCTCCCGGCGCTCATCGAACGGCGACTGGGTAACCAGGTAGATGACGGCGCTGTCCGCATCGCTACCTGTCCCCTGCAATCGGAATTGCATGAACGCGGCGCCCAACCAATCCCCGCGCAACAACCTGGCATCGAGCACAATCGCGTGTGAATTCAGATTTTGGACCTCAACGGCCGTCACAAAGTGACGTTGGAATCGCCATTGTCCAATCGGCGTGGCACGCGTCTTTGCGATCGCAATCAGTTCAATGGGCTCGCGCCGCACCGGCTCGCGCACAAAACCGCTCGGCAATTGGCTCAGCCGCGCCGGTGCAAACAGCTGCGCAGCGGCGGCACGAACGAGCGATACATACGGTGCCTGGGCCGAATCCGACAGCGCGTTGGTATCGCGCTCAATGGTGATACTCGCCTGTTCGCGCTCGCCTTTTTCGGCCGACACGTTTAATAACCAACTGTTGTCCGAATCCAGCTCGCGCACCAGGACGCGCGTCGGCGGGAACGGCGCCCTGGCTAACCAATAGCTGGAGCGTCGCAGGTTTTGCACGGTGAGTACCCCGTTCAGCGCATCGGGCATCGCAATTTCAACGGCAGCGGGCCAATCGATGCGACGCTCCGCACCCACGTTGAGTGTGACCGCGAGCGGCTCCGCAACACCGTCAAGCCCCTGCCCGCTTGCGCTGACGACAGTAAGGCACGCGAGCACGATGACTACCCACCGCGTCATTCAACCCGTCCCTCGGCGTCATCCAGTCGCCCAGGTCCCGGCGCTTCAAAGCCATCGAGCGCCAGTCCCCAGGGATTGAGCTCCGCATCGACGTTCAAACGCACGATACGCAGCGGATAGCGAATGCGCGCGACCTTGACCGTCATACCGCGCACGGTTTCCGTCAGTTGCACATCAAGCGTCACCTGCCAGGAACCGTAGCCAAGGGCGCGGACCGCCTGTTCGGGTGATTGCGGCTCAGCCTCGACGCTTCTGGTGCGATTGACGAGTTCACCGCGTTCGCCTTTTCGTGCAAGATCCGCCAACAATTGCTCGCGATAACGCGGCGTGAGGTACGGAGATAGGCGGAAGATGGCCGCGCCGTAATCCACCGCACCGTTCTCCGGCCAACGATTGAGTTGCTGAAAGAGGTACACCGCAAAGCCGTACACGTTCGCGGGATGTATGTCGGTAACACCCATGACAGCGCCTTGCCGCAAGTCGGGCGGAATATGCACCGTGAGCTTCGAGGGTGCCATCGCCCACCCCCAGGCGAGCCCGCCAATCGTCAGTGACAATAAGCCGATCACGATCCACAAGGAGCGAACGTGGGCGCGCACGCTGTCAATCTCGAAACGGTAACGGCTCATGCGCACGTCCCAGATCCCAAAGGCCGCTGCGCCGTACGATCGGTGCGCGTCGAAGTCCGCGATCGTGCAACCAGACGCGGACCGCGAGTTGGTAATAGCCCTCCGGGCGATTGCGTTTTAAGCGCTGCAAGACAGTGGATGCGATAAGAATCGTGCTGACGGCGCCGACACCGATCAGCCCTAAGGTCATTGGCAATGCGTGAAATAGCCACGCGACGAAGAAGCCAAGCGGTACCCACGCGCCGAGTGAAAGGAATGCCAATGCGATCAATTCACTCGAGGTGCAGCCCTTGAAAATCGGTGGCTCCGCGTTCAGGTGTTCCGGCAACAGCTCGGGATGCGCCGACATTTAAATGACGCCGGCGGCTTCGGTCAACAGGTAGCTCGCAAAGATCAGTACCACGGCGCCGACAATGCCGAGCACGCCTACTTCGGCCCACTCGGCTTTGCCCTGGCGTGCTTCGTTGAACTTCGCGAACGCGAGGTAGGCGACCCATAGAAAACCTAGAATCGCGATCGCAAGACCCAACACCAGGCCACCGTCGCGGATGTAGCCCTGGATCAGGCCGATCCAGTCTCCGGGAGGCGGCGCGGTGCTGGGCGCCACCGGTTCAGGCAGATCGGCGAGCGCAACGTGTGCGAAGGTCAGCCAGCTGAGCCCGCCAACCAGGGTTAGGGAAATAGAACGGAGTGTGCGTCGCATAATCGTGACCTCAATCAATCAAAGTGCGTGTTCAACGCACGTAATAGCCCAACACCATCAACACGATTGCGGTGCGAAGTGCCGTCCAGGCAAGATCCATCAGTGATAACTGCGCGGCGGCCCAAGCCCGAAAGCTGCCCCAGGTGATCCACAGCGCCCAAACAAAGGCGATCGTCAGCACCAGGGTGGCAATCGCTGTCAGCACAGTAGTGGCCGGCACACCAGCGCCGGCCAAAAAGGCGGCCTCTTGCTGCGCGTTCACAGGCACGGACTCACTGGCGATAGTCACCGCGCAACGGCGGCAATTGACGCGCGTCACTCTCCGGCGCATCCAAATGGTCTTCAATGCCTTGCCGAACACGCGTCAGGTCACGCCGTAACCAATCGTAACGAAAGCGCAGCCGTGCATCGGGATCGGCGTGCACACTGGCCTCGTCGATCAAAGCCTGCAGCTCGCTCAGTTGCTCGATGATTTCCGCCAGTTTCTCGCGCTCGTTCCAACTCTGTGCATCGGCGATCGGCAGAGTCGCGAAGAAGAGCACGATCACGACGGCAAGCATTTTTTGTATCGTTGTCATGGCGGCGAGTGTCGCGCGCGAACCGGGCAACCGTCCGTAACAACGCCGACGCGGCGCGTTCGAGTTTTGTGCTTACAAATATTTCTTGAACGTGCGGGCAGCCAGCATCACGCTCAACCCCACCGCCAGCGCGAAGGGGACCAGGACCGCGACCGGATGGAGCGATACGGGACTTGTCAGATAGAGCATGGCGGCGATGGCGATCAGCGGTCCCAGCGCGCCTTTCGCATGGTGATACACAAACGAGCTTTCCCGGCCACCGCCCCAACGCCGCAGATCGCGTTGCACCAGGCCATCGATCAAGCCGACCAATGCGCACAGGACGAACACCGGCAGCGACAATGCGAGGACGCTTAGGCGCAACGCAAAGAGCTCGGTGCTCTGGCGGGCCGCTTTCAGGTAGTGCGCAAGCGGCCGCAAGCGTTGCTGCCATGGTCGGATTGAATCGCTGACATCCGCCGGCCTCGAACGCTCAAGCCAGACGATGCCCGCCTCGACGCCGGAGCGCTCGAACAGCCAGGTATCGAACGAGCCCGCAACGCGATTGGCAACATTGAGCGACGACCTCGACCCTGATGATTGGAATCGCCCAAGATAGCGCCGTTCGGCTGAGACCATTTGTTGCCCACGCGACAAACCTTCGTCGGGCCAGACCCAGGTCAGTCCCACCCATTCGATCAGAATTGAGAGCAGTAAGGACAACGCGAGTTGCATGACGATCTGACTGACAACCCGCACCGTGCGCGCGATCACGCCGCTGGGTGCCGGTCGTCGCTGCACGCCCTGTGCGCTCGTGCGCACGCGTCTTAGTCCGACTCGAGTTCGCGGTACCAGGCCGGATTGGAGATGTACGAGCGGCGCATGGTCTGGGCGATGGCTTTCAATGTCGCTGGCACGCTCGCGGCCTGCGATTCGACCGGCAACGGCAAACGCAATTTCCAGAGTTCTCCGCCGTGCAATAGCGCAAACGCGTGGCCTTTTGGCAATCGGACTAATTCTGCCGGTGTCACCATCGGCACCTCCACCACGCTGATGCGATCCTCGTTTTTGGAGGTAAAATCCACCCGCGTCTCCGGGTTCGATGAGTCGTCGACGCCGGAGACATTCATCAGGCTCAGCACCTCAACGCTGCGTAACTGATCAGTAAGGAGGCGTGCTGTGACGAGGTCTTTGACACGCATCATAATCAGCGTGTTGAAATTGCCCGCCACTTGTCCGGCTTTGGCGCGTGAGCCAAAACGCGCTTCAACGTCCGACCAGGTTTGCGTGTACGCCGTTACTTGAAAACCGGCGCCACCGGCTTTGTTCAAGAGAGGAATGAACTCATCGCCGCAGAGTTCATTGAACTCATCGGCGTGCAAAGAAATCGTCGGCGGACTGCCCTCGCCCCAGTTTTGTTGTTTGTACAAATGTCCCGCGACCGATACGAGATCCGCGAACATAGAGTTACCGACCGCGGCCGCCACCGTGGCATCGGTGAGCGCATCCAGGCCCACGTACACAATGCCGCCCGCTTGCACCACGTCCAGCCATTCGAAAATCGGTCGTTCATCGTTCGCATCGAAATAATCCGGCGCAATCAGCGCCGCGACGGTGCCGGTGGTGAGTTTTTCCATCAGTGGACCGACGGAGCTCACGATCTTGTCGAAGTAACTGCGATCGTATTTGATCGCGGAGATCAGACCTTCGAGCACCCCATCGTCGATCGGATGCTCCTGCAGGTAGCGGTACAAAGCGACGGTGCGGTGCGCCCGACCGCGAAATGCGGGCGGCAGACTGCCTTCCTTAATGGCGCTTTGTTTTTTCGCGACCGCCGCCTGCCAATGCTCGTCCCCTTGGCGCGCGAGTACGGCCTCGGCGTACTCGGTGTATAAGGGTTCGATGTCGTTGATGTAGCGGCGCACCTGGGTGTAGTCGGGGCGCCGACCGAGCGCGACCAGCGCTCGCGCGATGATGTTCACGAAGCGCCAGGCGAACTCCCGAAACGCGGCCGAATTGCCCTCGCGCGGCAGTTGGTTGGCAATGCGACTCGCCACCTCGGTAATGCGTGAGAAATTGCCGATCGCGTTGTAGCGAGCGGAGACGGCCGGGTAGCCTAAATGAAACAAGTAAAACTGATCGGCCCGACCGGCGCGGCGCGCCTCCACGTACACCCGGCGCATCAGATCGGCATCGCCTTTGGGGTCGAACACGATCACCACCTCACCCCGATGAATGTCCTGGGCAATCATGAGCTCGGCGAGGCGCGTCTTACCGACGCGCGTGGTGCCAAGCACCAGCGTGTGTCCGACACGGTCGGCGAGATTCATCCACACCGCCTGATCTTTCAACGCCACGCCGTGCAAGGCGGGCAATCCGCCGCCTTCGTTCGGCGGTGAGCGCTTAAGCAGACGACTTAAGGCAGGTCGCCGACGGTAGCGATCGGCACTCGGGCGCAAGGCATCGCGTAGCCGTTGTGCATGGCGTTGGCTCCAACGAAAACCGCGACCCAGAAACAAACGCTGATCGCTCACGGGTAGCTCAGTATTCGGGAGTCGATAGCTCGGTGTGCGGCGTAGCCGATATTGATAGCGCAAGATTGTAAAGCCCTGATAGGCGCGGCATATGCTTAGCACAGCGAGCGCCGCGGCCAGTCCTTGTGCCACCGCCGCCGGCAGCAACAATGTATCCGGCACCGCGATGCACACCACGACACCCGCCAGCGCAACGGCCGCCGTGTAGAG
>DDIS01000087.1:11615-135699 GCA_002338615.1 Proteobacteria bacterium UBA1844
CCGCCGTGTAGAGTTCAATCGGGGGCCGCAGCAAGGCTTCGATCGGGTGCGGCATCAGGGTCCGGCGTGATCGCCCTCGAGCAACACCGGGTACACGCTTAGATTGAGTGCTGCGGCAATATCCGACCCCGACGTCGGCACGATAACCAGGCCTTCACCCGCCGACAGCATGGCTCGTAGGGCGTGCACGTTATCAACGTCCACAATCAAGCCGACGGCGTTCAGTGCACGAAGCCTTTTGCCGTGTTTTTTGAGCCAACGGAAAGAGCGCTGATCGCTTCCGATCAGAAACATCGCTCGCGGCACTTCAGTTTTAAGAGTGATCGTCGGCGCATCGCCCGACTGCATTTCCGGCGTGCGAATCGGTAGCATCGGTGCGAAATTAACCCCCGCGAACGGGTTGTCACCGGCCGAGACGCCGGTGGCGAACAAAAGTACGCACAGCAGTCCACATGGCCAACGACTTAGCATCAATTGCGCTCAATCGTGCTGAGATGCCGCTCCACGCGCTCACGATAGGCTGACGCGCGTGTCGGATCGTTTGGCGCGTGATAGCAACCGATGGCGAGCGACCAATTCTGGCGGTCATCAAAGCAGTCTTTTAAGATCGCGGCGCCCACGGCCAGGTTCCACTGGGGATGCAGCGCTTGCCAGGGGGAATCAAGTTCGTCGGCGTGATAACGCCAGCTCACTTGCATCAGTCCGACATCGACGTTGCGATGCACTGCAAGCGCCTGTTGCAAGCAAAGCCACGCGTCACGCCGACTAGTGAAGAACTGACTGTCCCCTGCGACGTTCAGGCTCCACGGCCAGGGCCGAAGACCACCGACCAATGGCTGGCCACTTTCGGTCAGTGCGATTGCGTACAAGATCGGCGCCGGCACCGCGGCTGCATCCGCCGCCGTACGATACGCGGACGGAATACTCATCAGCGGCAGCGTGGCCAACGTGAGCAGCATTGCGTTCATGGCGAGCCCAGCAGCACAATCGGTTTCAATGAAGTGCCGCGCTGGCGCAACAGATACGGTGGCTCAATCGTGTGACCGGTCAGACGCTCGAGTAAGCCCGCATCGCTGTTCAAAGTAATGGCTTTTCGTTTGACCAAGCTTGGATCGATATGCTGTGCCTCGGCCCAGGCACGAATCGCAACCGGGTCGGTTTCATCGACGAGATAAATATCGATACCCGCGAGCTGACCGGCCTGCTTTAGAACACGCCGACCCAGTGCCACACAGGCGGCACAATCGGTGCGCGTGAAGAACAACAGCCGATCGTTGGCCTCGAGGCGCGCGCCAGTCGTTCGAGGTTGCAGCCATTGTCGGTTGATCACGGATTTGTTACCCAACAGATCGCGTACCGCGACTCGATACGCACGTTCAAACGCGAGCACCCGTTCGGCGTCCGCGATTTGCAATCGTGCCCACTGCTCAGCGTAGCGCCGTCGCTCGGCCTCGGTTCGGGCGTGAATGCCGAGCACTTCGATCGGCGATATTCGCGTGTCACTGAGCGCACCGCGAAGACCTTGCAATAAAGTCTCTGCGCGTTCCAACTCGCCTTCGCTCAACGCCCAGGGAGTTGATTGTGTTTCGGAGGTGATCTCAATGTCGCTGCTGCGTGCATCGCTGGAAACGGCTGGACTCTCGTCGGCGTAGAGCGATGAGAAAGAAATCAACAGAACGTTCGCCAATACTCCTTTGACGGCGAGGTGCAAATTCATCGTGACGTCGTTGCGCGATTTTTTGCTTCGCTGAGATCGCGTTCCATGACGGCGGGGCAAGGAGCTTGTGCTTTCTGGCAGGATTGACCCTCGGCCGTGGGTCGGCTCGCACAGCCTCCTAAGGCAACGACCACGGCTACCATCAGCGCCCAATGCTTCATGGCGCGACCATTGGTCGCATCGCGCCAAACGGACAAGGCTCGAGCGCAATCAGACGGTGCACGCGATCAATGACCACGGTGTTCCCGGGCCCCGCCAGCAACGTCAGGACGTCAATCAGACGCATCGCGCCAAAGTCGCGTTGATTGGCCGGCAACGGCAGCGCCGTCAGGGGGGTTCCTGCGGCCTTCGCCGCAAACATCAAACGATAACCGCTGCCTGCCAATAGCTGTTTGTAGGCGCCACCCAACGTTTCAATCGACGCGCCGAAGTCCGCCTGGACAGTAGCATTGAGCGGCTCGGCACCGCGGGGTGTCAGCTTTGTATCCATGGTCGTGTAACGGGCCACACGAAGCGATGGCACCTCGGCCATCGCACCGTGGGCCAGGCACACCAGAAGAAAAAAAAGGAACAATCGATGCATTGCGTCGCTATCCAGTCAGGTTGCACCCAGTATCGGCACGGCGGCATGGACGCGCAGGAAAAACGGCAACCAACCTCGTCGACGTATCCAGCCAACCCGCTAGCCGACGTACAGACGCGTGATGCGCGGCCGGGTGTGCCCGAGTTCGGCGCTGAGGATGCGCCGGGCATGTTCATCGCGCTCACGGTCCACGAATGAAAGCGCTGCCTGCGCGGGGCCACCGGCGAGCGGTGCCGCCCAGCCGGTCAATTCCAGGTAGCGTCGTTGTGCGTAGGCATGTCGCAAGCCGTGCAACTTCGACAATCCTGCGTTCGCCGTGTGTCGCTCGTAAATCCGAAGCTGCTCGCGGTAGCTCCGCTGTGGGGGAATCAGTGAGCCACGGCCCACCAATCGAGCGGCCGCTTTCAACACGTCTCGTTGCGCATCGTTCAACACCGGAATCACCCGGGCGCGACCACCCTTGGTCCAGGACGGCTTTAGCACCACCAGCTCACCCTGATCGGCGATCGCGGGCGTGAACTTGATCGCCTCTTCGCGGCGCAGGCCAAAGGCCGCCTGCAAGCGCAGACTCATGCGCACGTGCTCGTCCTTGACGGACGCTAGGCGCTGTACGCTGACGCTACGTACCTTCGAGTCGTTGTTCAGATACCCGCGCTCGGGAATGCCATAATGGCTGTTGCTTTTCGCAACCACGTTTTGCTTGTTGATTTTCTCGGCCCACCAACGAAGGACCGCCATGCGGTTCTTGATCGTGGCCGGCGCCAGGCGTTCTTCCTGCCAGCGATCAATGAGCCCCTCGATGTGCTTCGGTTTTAAGTGCGTGACCGCCACGTGCCGAAATCCGAGCTCGGGCAGCTGGTTCGCAATCAGGCTCAAAATACGCGCGCGTGCCATTTGCGTCGCATAACTGCCATCGCGATTGCGCTGACAGAGTTGCTTGAGGGCAAAGTTCAATCGTTTCATGCGGATCAACGTCCTGCTGGGTCTTCTCGTCGTTTCAATCGGTGCGATCACTGGATCAGTGTTTCTGACACCCTCAGAGCCGAAGCTCGGTCGGGCCGCATACTGCGGATGCGTCTCGGGACACCAATCCCGTCAACCGATGTGTGCCCGGTTGCTGGCCACCCGGTCTGTTACGGAGAACAGGGCTCGGATGTAGGTGACGTGTGGCCTAAGGGCCTTGTGCGAGTTCGTACATGTTGACCTCCTTCTATTGAATGATCGGACACTGTGTCCGGTGAGTTAAAGAGCGAATCGACGTGACGCAAATGTGTCGAGGTTGATTCGCCGTATCGCAAAACGCGATGCTTGCCGCAAAAGCCGCTGCGGTGGGCGGATAAAATCGGTAGTAGCATGGATTCTACGAACACATCCCCCGCATGAGAGCAAAAAGCCCGCACGGAGCCGTTGCGATTAGTCAGTTGGTAGCCCGCGTCCCTACCCCGCTTACGCTCAGTAGGGACGCGGGCGATTGCGTCAATCCAATCGTCGATTCGAGCGTCGCACGCGCGCAGTAGCCGCGCGTGTTACGCTTCGGGCGTAGGGCAACATCTGATTCGCTGGTCTGCACGGAGAGAAAAATGCAGCCAATGTCCTTATCAGGGCATTGGCTGCTTGGCTACAAACACCCACGCGATGCGAGCGACGTGCAGCCTTCGAACGCGACCACCAGGTGGTCGATGACGCGGATATCCACCAACGCCAATGCGCTTTTTAAGCGCTGCGTTATGCGCTCATCCGCCTGGCTCGGCTCCGCCACGCCCGAGGGGTGGTTGTGATACAGGAGCAGTGCCGCGGCATTGAGCTCGAGTGCGCGTTGCACCACGGTGCGCGGATACACGCTGGTGCCATCCACCGTGCCGTTAAAGAGATCCTCGATCGCAATCACACGGTGCCGGTTGTCCATGAACACACAACCAAACACCTCGTTCTTACGCTCACTGAGCTTCAGCCGTAGATAGTCCTCGGCGGCTTTGGGACTCGCAATCAGCGCACCCGGTTGGTGACGCTGCTCCAGCACTTCAAGTGCCAGGGCAATCAGCGTTGTGGTCTCCTCCTCTCGGAGGGTCATGTTGCCCAGCCGGGACACCCGATTGGTGGCCTTGCGTGTCTTTGATGCTTTCATGTCAATCTCCTCATGCTCGATGAGGCGATCGACCCACGGGGGCGAAGCCCCACGCGGGAATGAAAAGCACGGCATTGGCCGTGCGGTTAAAGAAAGAACGGCACCGGAAGGTGCCGTTCGGGTTGCACTAACGAATGGCATTAGCAATTTCTACTCAAGCGGCCTGGCGTTCGTCGTAGACGGGATTGCCATCGACTTTCGCCCATGGAATACGCACCAGTCGCGCCTTGAGGCTGATACCGGTGTCACCGGCTTTGTCCCCGTTCTTGAAGGTAAAGGCCTCCGCACGCAGATCGCTCAAAGTAAAGCCGATCAGCACGGTGCGTTGATCCTCAACAAAGGGTTTCAGCGTCGCTACAATCTGCTTCGCCTTGTCACCGGCCAGCACACAGTCAAAATGTGTGTACTGGGCCTGATCAGCACTGCCGCGCAAGGCCGCAATATTGATCGCGACAAACGGCTCGCCACTGACCGGCTGCACCTCGCGGATTCGATTCACGTAGCCAAGACCCGCGATCATCAGATCGAAGTACTTTGCTTTTCCCGTTTGGGATTCATTCTCAGACATTGGAGTTTCTCCTAGGTTGAGCCTCACGAGAAAACAGACCCACCGGGTGTGTTGTCCCGGTCAGCCGTTGAAAAGGATCGTTACCGATCCCAAGATCACAAACACGTGCACTTTCAGATCGCATGCACACCCTCACTGAGCCGCAGTGAGCACGGATACATTCGGTACATCGGTATCGACCGCGTCGACCGAGATTGCAACATCGAGACCATCAGGATTCGCAAACTCATCGGGCAAATCCTGATCGGGCAATTTGCCCATGCATTCACGCGCCCGTCGTGCCGTTTCATTGTCCGTATCGATATCCTCCGGCGTGACGCCCGTGCGCTGGTAACCGACCGGGCTCAGGAATAGGCGACGCATGGCACGACCGCCGACTTCAATCAATTCTTCGCACGCCGCGTTGTCAAGCAGCCCGAGATGGTCGGCACTGAGTGCCGAGAGCACCTGCACGTCGTAATTCGCGAGGAGCCGTGCCGCCGCGTAGGCTTCTTTGCCCGCGAATTGCAACTCCACCAACATCGGCCGCTCCGAGTGCGTCTCGGCGATCGAGAAACCGCACGCAGGATCCAGTGACCCAGCGAGCTCGGCCTTGATGGCGGCCAGCTCGCTCTCGGTACAAGACATTTCGGTCCTGACTTTTGTCAGCCACCAGTCGGCGTACGGATCGTGCTCGTTGAGGCCTTCGTGAATGACGCGGATACCTCGTGCAAACCCGAACAGGCCCTGAATCGCCGCGCGGGATGGGCTCTGCCGCCGCCCGTTGATGAGCCGTGCGGCCTGCCTTGAATGCAGCGCGAGCACCGCGCCACCGCGCAAGGCGCCCGGTAAGCGGCTATCAAATTCCAAAGTGTGCTGAGGCATTCCCATGCCGAGAGAATCACGCGATTCGGGCTCTTTTTCGAGCAACAACGTCGACGGCCCGTGTCGGGATAAGTGATCACACTGTGATCAGTCTTATTGTGATCTTTTGTGTACCCATTTAAGGCCTTTTCGGCCCCTTTTTGACGGCCGAAATCCGGGCCGCGGCGATTTGTCGCGCGAGACGCTCGCGCGCTGCGCGTACCTCGTGCCCCAGATTAGCCTGGAAGGTGCCGAGTTGGGCGCGCTTGCAAAGCTCGGCCAGGTACTGCACGGCGTCCCACACCGGCCTTGCCCCGTAGCGTTCGGCGGCGAGGCGACCCGACAGTTCATCCAGTAGCGCCTGGCGTTGATCGGGCGCGACGGATTTGAGGTATTTGCACGCGAGCGCGCGATGAGACGCATTAAAGCGTGCGGGAAAGTGAAACGAGACGTCCGGCGCACCTTCGGCACTCATAGATACGTTCTTAATAGTAAGACCGTAGGACTTAAGTATTACGTTACAACTCGTTGTTACGAAAGGAACAGTAAGTACGAACGAGTCCGTATTCGCATCTACCTTGGGAGCACCGTTCGGAGCTAAGGGTTTTGTCTTCAAAAAACCACTACGCTCGTCCTTACCGTCCTGCCTCCGAACGTTTCTATGGTCCAAGTTCAATATTTGAACTCGGTCCGAAATGTCTTCTAAAAAACCACTGTTTTTATTGACCCGCAAGTCGTTTGGGGCTGTCAAGTTGCAAGCCGGACGGACGGTGTGGGCCTTCGAGGCATCCATCGCCTGCATGCGCTGCTCGGCCAAGGGTGGCGCCGCCTCGGCGTGTCGAAAGCCGGCGATATCCGCCTCCAAAAAGACTTGAATCTGACGCGCCACGCACTGCACCCGGCGGTGTGAATGCGCACTCGATTTCTGCAAAAATAGCAGGTAACCAGGGTCCAACAGAAGACAGTCGGCAAGGAGGGACGGCTCATCGTGCAGCGCATACACATTGCCACGAAAACGGCCTCGCTCATCGCGTACTTTTCTACAGAGCGTGACCCACCGGGTGATGCGCAAAATGGCGAGGGCCCGTGCCAGGGTGGCTCGTGAACGAATGTTGGCAAGACGCAAGAGCTCTTCGTACGACGGCAACGCCGCCGCACTGTCGTTGCCGGCACGCGTGCTGCTCAGCACCATCCACACCAGTTTATCGACCGGCTCAAGGATGGGATCGGAAATGAGCCGGGTCGGCACACTCTCAAGACGATTGCCGGTGAAGATGACTGATTGGCTTGGTGACTCCGAGTCCAGGATGCGGGCCACCTCCGCATCAATGCGTGCCTGCAGTCGCGGTGCGGAATTGGTTAACGGGTTTTGTGGGTCCTTCGTCACCGAGGGATCGACTTAGCGTTCCGAATCTTCGCTCAGTGTGGTGGGAGCCGAGGATTGATCGGTCGCGCTCCAGCTTGCCAGCGCGCGCCAGACCGTCCGCACCGACGTATCGCAGGCGATCGCCACCGCGAGGTAGTCCGCTGGCTGCAGGCTGGTTGATTCGGTAGACGCCGTATGCGCCTCGCAGGCGCGCCAGATCGCATGCTCGGTGTGCTCGTCGAGTTCGGTTGGGCGGCCCGTGCTGATGGGCAGTCCCAGGATACGACGCCAACGGGCATATTCCCGTGCGCCCAAACCAAACAGTGCCGTCATCATCTCGAACGAGGCGTCACGAGCAATCAGCTCACGTTGCACGGACTCGTGCTCTCGCAGGCGCTCAAAACCTGATAACAGGCCCCAGAACGCATCGCGATTGAGCCGAATATCGAGACAATGTGCGCCCAGCTGCTGGGCACGCGCGACATCGTCGATCTTCAAGCCGGCAATGGCGGCCGCTTCGCGGGCGCCAAAATTCATTTGCCGAAGGGCATGGCGATCGCCGTCCTGCCAGCATCGCGCCGCGTACAACAGCACCGCAACTACAAGCTCCGATTCTTTGCTGGAGCCGATCATGCCAGGCGACACAAGGGCGCGTCGGGCGAAAAGCAACTGCGGAGCGTCCGGTACGTCTCAATGAGATCAACGTAGGTCGCCCACTGATCCTCATCGAGTGCGTTCCAGAACGCGTGTGCGACTTGACTCGGATCGCACTTGCCGACATTCGATCGCAATGAGTTGCCGGCGCTTCGAAGTAAACTGGCGCGAAGGCGCGACGCCCTCGGCAATCGATCTTTGATTTGAGCGGAGGACATCAGTGTCATTTCGCTGATACTCATCAAGGTCCACCAGAGATGCGCACTTGCGCTGTGACGGTCATCCGAGCGATGCGGGTCCGACTCGCGATCGGGGAAATCCGCCACCTGGAAGCCCACCCCGAAATCCGGCGTGGCGATGATCATCGAATCCAAGCCGAACGCCGCCGCAAGAGCAAGCGCCGATCGGTGCGCGTGCGTCCTTAAGCCCTCGAGAGCAATTGACGGCGCCGCTGTCCGACGCTCCGAGGGAATTTCGCTTGGCTGATCAGCGTCGGGTTGTCTCGACTCAACGGTCGCGTCGTCAAATCCATTCGAGTCCACCGTTGCGTCAATCTCAACCGCGCGCCTTGATTCGTCGAGGTCATGGAACGGATCGATCACCGGCGTCGGTTTCGGCGGCGGCGCGTCACCCTCGATGCAGGTATTGACCGCCAATCGAACACACTCCAAGGAGACGTCGGTGCGTTCGGTCATCTCGTATTCAAGGTCGCGCTTGAAGGTGTCGATGTCGAAGGCACTGTCATGCCGCGCGCACAGCGTCGTGAACGCCGTATCAAACTCGTCGGGCGTGTCGATGTCCCACGCACGCCACAAGCAGGCGGCGCTCTCATCGAGTCGCCGCAAGCGCTCAATGCCGGGTCGGCCGAGCCCGCCACGCAAGGTGTTGCCGAGCACCGGTAGCAGACGATCGACCGCGTAGTGCATGCACGGCAACAGGCTTTGCGCGATGCCAAGTCCCTCACGACACAGGCGCGCCGCAACGGCTCGTTGTCCCAAAACCGGTCTCAACTGCTCGGCCCGCGCCTGGTTCAGGCGCGCTTCGATCTTGCACACGGCCAATGCTTTCTCGATGAACGAGAGATCACCGCGCAGCTCGTTTTCTTTGAGGTGTGCAATGAGCACGTGCTCAAACGACACCCAGGGCCGGATTACGCATTCGGCGGATGCAAATCGCGTCTCGCCCGTTTCCTCCAACAATTCCTTGAGCACCTGCAGCCGTGAGTTGCCGCCGGCCTCAACAACGTAGGTTTTCGATCCGGGTGCCTGTGTCACGACCAGGGGTTGCATCAGCCCGCTGTCGCGAATCGATTGCTTGATGCGCTCGTATTCGGGATTTTTGACCAGTCGTGGATTGCCCTCAAAACACTCGATGCTGGCAACCGACAAGCACCGCGAAGCCATCTCAGCGTCATTTGAAACCAGCGTCAACATCGTTCGACGGCTTTGTGCTGCGAAGCCCACGACTGCACGTTGGCGTTCGCTGACGATCGTCCACGGACGAACAGACCAACGAAAAAGTTCTCGAAGTTTAATGAATTGGTTGAGGACGACACTGGCATATCAGGACGCTAGCAAGTTCAAATTCAACCGGCAATCGTCGAAGATCGTGATCAATCTGTTCTGGTGAGAACGGTGGACGTTGGGTTCACAACAAGGTCACAACGGGGCAAGACGGTCGCCAAAATCGGGGTCACTCAACGGACGATCGCGTGCCTCTGGTTTTGAGATCTGCGCGAATCGTTCGGGTCGCATGTGCACCGTCTCGCCCCTTCACTCCGAAATAAGATCAGGCTGTGCTCAACTTTCCCGCACGCGATGAGGTCGACCTTTTCCGAGATTCCCCTGCTATGGGGGGATAGTGTGAACGGCGATACGGAACGTGCGAATCACCCCGGAACACCGCATCGCGACGAGCTGGCTGATGCAGTGCCAATCAAGAAAGGTGCGAGATTGGCGACAAATAAGGGGTTGCCCGACGTACTTTGCTAGTCCACGGGTTATCTTTCAATTGGGCTCGGATTTGGTGCAATTTGCCCATATATGGTATATATTGCTCTTATTCGGGGGACAAACAAGAATATGGCTACGGAGCGATACCGTGATAACGCCAACGTTTTTCGGCCTTTTGGCCGAATTTGGTGAAGCCGAAATCCCGCTAACTCGGGTGTGCGAAAAGTACTTCGGCCTCTCTGCCATTAAAGCCAAGCGGCGCGCCTGCTCGCAACGACTACCGATACCGGCCTATCGTGCGGGTTCGCAAAAGTCGCCCTGGCTGATCAGCGCAGCCGACCTCGCCAATCACATTGACGCTCAACGCCAAATCGCATCGGCACAATGGGGGGATTTGCGAAAGGCGGAGCCCGACCGCCTAACAGTACAATCCTAAGCGGGATCGAGCACAGCCAACAGGGCATCGCGGGCAAGCTCTTCCACCTTAGCGTTATCCCCGATCGTGTCGGTATTGAGTGTCACTGTAGCCTGGAGCTGGACCAATGCCCCGACTGGTCCTCGAACGGCGCAATTCACCTCGTAGCGCAGCGTGACTTTTCCGTTGGCTCGAAGAAGGTCGCCGTTGCGCTGGATGGACATTTTTTCCATGGTATGAGTTTGAGAGCGGCCGATATTTTCTGCAAGGCGCATTTCTCCACGTTTTGCCCAAAAACTCGGCCAGTAACCATCCCTCGGCGAAACCGGGGGATGGTTACTCACACATTTCTCACCCAACCCGACGGCCGACTTATTCAACTCAGGGCCGAAATAGCGCCGCCTATACTTTGGCGACTCCCATTCCCTTCGAGCAATACTCTTCCGGCTAGTGGCTGAGAACACTCGAGCTCGTAACGCTATTGGGCAGCGGCGAACCCATGCGCTATAGTCCGACGATGAGAGACTGGTCCCCATACCTCGTCGCGTTCGCCGGAATTGCACTGGTTTCGTTTCAAATGAGCGGCCTGCATATGCATGCTGGCACTCAAAGCGACGACGCCACCATACATGGCGCGCACATTCATAGTGCGGACCCTGACGGACACGATCACAGCGCGGATATCGACGTTTTCCTGCTTGATTTAGGGATCGTATGGTCCAAGTTAATGCCATTCCTCGTGGCACTCTCACCCACCGCGCTGGCCATCATTTGGATATTTCACTCGCTCAGGCCGACTGCGGTTAAAACATTCCCGTTGCGCCGCCGATCTCATTGGCGACCGCCGCTGCGCGCACCTCCCCTCTCTCCCTAAACCTTCGTCATCCGACACTGGCGAGCAGCCTTGCCTGTTCCTTTGTCCTGTACTTGAGAATAACGCGTTCGACCAAACGCGAAGGGAGACATTCTTATGTGGGTACGTCTCACATGCAGAGTCATACTGTTTTGCTTGTTTGTACTGCACGGCAATGCAATTTTTGCCCAGTCGAATTCGGCAAGCGACACGGTTGCGCTGAAACTGGACACGGCCATCGCGAGAACACTTGCGGGCAATCCTCGGTTGATTGCGTATGGCTACCAAATCGACGCCCAGCGAGGCCGGCGTCAACAGGCGGAACTCAAGCCGAACCTGCTATTGGGAATAGAGGTCGAAAACGCACTCGGCACTGGCGACTACCAGGGAATTGACAGCGCGGAGACCACACTCAGTCTTGCGTGGGCATTGGAGCGAGGCAAACGTGAGCGCCGTATGGATGCGGCAAGCGCCGGCGTGCATTTGCTCGAAGCGGAGGCAGAGATTCATCGCCTGGATGCGGCGGCTGAGACCGCGCGCGTCTATCTGGACACCCTCGCGTTTCAGGAACGGCTCATTCAAACCGATGAGGCCGTCAGGCTCGCCGAGCAAATTGCCACGGCCGTTCAGAAACAGGTCAAGGCAGGGCGCACTCCTGCGGCTGACCTCGCGCGCGCAGAAGCTGAGCTTGCAAGCATGCGCCTCGACCGGGAGGACATTGAGCATGAACTACGGACATCACACCGTCGACTAGCGGCTCAATGGGGTGAAGTCGAACCAGATTTTACGCGGGTGATCGGTGACCTGGACAAGCTGCCGACGCCGGATTCTTATGCCACTTTGCTGGCACGGCTGGAGCAAAACCCTGACCTGTCACGTTACCTTAGCGAGAAGCGTCTACGCGAGGCGGAGCTGCGGCTGGCCGAGGCGCAGGCGAAACCCGACTGGCAGGTGTTTGCCGGTGTTCGTCGATTGGAGCGAACGGATGACGAGGCGTTTCTCGCTGGAATCACAATCCCGTTAACAACACGCAACCGTAACCAGGGCCGAATTTCAGAGGCCCGTGCCCGACTCGCGATGACGGATGCCGATCGAGCCGCTACCCGCACGCAAATCGAAACACAATTGTTCTCTTTATATCAGGAGCTACAACACAGCTTGCATCGAACGACAACGCTGCGCGAAGAAATTCTTCCACGCTTCGAACAGGCCCTGAAAGATACCGAGCACGCCTATGCCGCCGGACGCTACGGTTACTTTGAATTGCGGGTCGTACAAGCCGAAATTTTGGGTGCGCGCACTGCACTGGTCGAATCGAGCGTCGCTGCTCATCGCCAGGTCATTGAAATCGAACGATTGACCGGGACCACAATTGTGTCCGCGGTCTCTTATCCATGAGGACTACGATGAACACACTACACGCGAAAATCGGACTCGTTGGCTTGTTGCTTGGCATGAACGCCTGTGGCGGCGTCAGCTCCGAGCCAGAACGCACTGTGCAAGACGGACATGGCGCGACGGCCGAAGCCGAACCAGCCAAGGGACCGCATAACGGTCGGCTGTTAGTTGATGGTGATTTCGTACTCGAACTCGCAATCTTCGAGAAAGGTGTACCTCCGGAGTTTCGGGTTTGGGTAAGCAATGCGGGCAAGCCGGTCGCACCGAACGACGTCACCGTGCATACGACCTTGACTCGATTGGGCGATGTGATCGATGAAATCCGCTTTGCCCCCCAGAACGATTTTCTGCGTGGCGACACTGTTATCTACGAACCGCACTCCTTTGTCGTTGCCATAACAGCCCGCTTCAACGGCGTCGATCACGACTGGTCCTACGACAACTTCGAGGGCCGCACGCAGATTGGGGCTGAGGTTGCCGAGGCGTTTGGCCTTGAAACCGAGTTGGCCGGTGAGGCCGTGATCAGGGAAACCGTCGCCGTCTACGGTCGCATCGAGCCTAATCGTGAACAACAGCGTTCCGTCAGTGCACGCTTTGAGGGTGCCATTGAGACCGTACGTGTATCCGCTGGCGATACGGTCAGGAAAGGTCAGGCCCTCGCGACGATTGAGAGTAACGAGAGTCTCAACAGTTACACGCTAAGTGCACCGATCGATGGGATTGTGACAAAGCGGTCCGCGAATCCGGGCGAACAAACTGCCGGTCGATCGCTGTTTACGATCATGGACTCGCGCACCGTGTGGGCCGAGCTTTCGGTATTCCCCTCGGATCGCGCTCGCGTCCGGGAAGGCGCGCGCGTGACGGTGCACAGTAGTGCCGATGACCGCGAACACGAAGGTGTCATTACACGCCTGAACGCAGTCGCCGAATCCAACCAGGCGGTGCTGGCACGCGTAGAACTCGACAACGCCGACGGGGCACTGGTACCGGGCTCATTTGTATCCGCCACGATCGAAGTGGCAGAACACCCGGTGCCGCTTGCTGTAAAACGCACCAGCCTGCAGAGCTTTCGCGATTTCACCGTCGTCTATGCGCAGATTGGCGATGAATACGAGGTGCGGATGCTCGAGCTTGGGCGGCAGGATGCGGAGTGGATTGAGGTGCTGGGCGGACTTGATGCCGGTACCCGTTATGTGACCACCAACAGTTATCTCGTCAAAGCCGATATTGAGAAATCCGGCGCTTCCCACGACCACTGAGGGCGAATGATGCTGGAATTTATAATTAGGCTATCTCTGTCGCGCCGCGGCCTGGTCCTTTTTGCGGTGCTATTACTGATCACTCTCGGCATCTGGAACTTCACGCGCTTGCCAATCGACGCTGTTCCCGATATCACCAATGTTCAGGTTGTCGTCAATACCGAAGCACCGGGGTACACGCCGCTCGAAGTGGAACAACGCATAACCTTCATCTTAGAGAACGCCATGGCGGGCATTCCGCAACTTGTCTACACACGTTCAGCGTCGCGCTACGGTTTGTCGCAGATCACCGCTGTGTTCAAGGAAGGCACCGACATCTACTTCGCTCGACAACAAGTGGGCGAGCGGATGAACGCCGCCAAATCGTCGTTGCCGGCAGGACTTGAGCCCGCTTTGGGCCCGATTGCGACCGGTCTCGGTGAAATTTTCATGTTCACGGTCAATGCCGAGCCCGGCGCCCTCAACCCCGACGGCTCATTGGTAACACCGACCGATCTTCGCTCGGTGCATGACTGGATCATTCGACCGCAACTGTTGCGGGTACCCGGCGTTGTTGAAGTAAATCCGATTGGCGGCTTCAAGAAGGAAATCCTGGTCGCACCGGAACCGGAGAAGCTGCTGGCTTACGGTTTGACCACCGTTGATATTACCCTCGCATTGGAGCGCAACAACGCCAATCGTGGCGCCGGATTTATCGAACACAACGGTGCGCAATGGCTGATGCGTGTACCTGGCCAGGTGAATAACATCGACGAACTGGGAGCCATTGTCGTCAGCGACACTGACGGGGTGCCCATTCGTGTCCGCGATGTCGCAAACGTCGGGCTGGGTCGCGAACTTCGCTCCGGTGCAGCAACACAAGACGGCCACGAAGTGGTAATGAGTACGGTCTTCATGTTGGTTGGCGAGAATAGCCGCGAGGTTGCCAATGCCGTCGCCCTACGACTCGAGGACGTCAAGGCAAGTCTTCCGCCTGGGATCACGGCGACCGCCGCGTACGACCGCACCGGTTTGGTGGATAAGACTCTTGCGACTGTGAGAACCAACCTGGTTGAAGGTGCATTGCTGGTGATGGTGGTTCTATTCGTATTTCTTGGCAACGTCCGAGCCGCATTATTGACTGCCGCGGTAATACCGATCGCCATGCTCATGACGATCACCGGCATGGTGCAAAGTAAGGTCAGCGCAAACCTCATGAGCCTCGGCGCCCTGGACTTCGGACTGATTGTTGATGGTGCCGTGATTATTGTGGAGAACTGTTTGCGCCGCCTTAGTCAGGCCGGTGCGACCACCCTGTCGCTCAAGGAACGACTCGCCGTGGTCTTTGAAGCCACCCAGGAAGTCATTCGACCGGCACTCTTCGGCGTGTTCATCATCACGGTCGTGTATATCCCGATCTTTGCACTCACCGGCATCGAAGGAAAAATGTTTCACCCGATGGCCATCACCGTGGTCATTGCCCTGGTCAGTGCCATGATCCTGTCGATAACTTTTGTGCCAGCGGGCGTGGCACTGCTCTTTCGCAAACCCATTGAAGAAAAAGAAAACCTCATCGTTCGCGGTGCCCGTTCAATATACCGCCCGGTATTGCTCGCGGCTTTGCGTTTTCGTTGGGTCGTTATGGGGTCCGCTGTGGCTATGGTGATTGTCTGTGGCTGGATGGCCACGCGCCTGGGCTCTGAGTTCGTGCCAAACCTTGATGAGGGCGATATCGCCATGCATGCGTTACGCATTCCCGGCACCTCGTTGCAACAAGCCGTCGAATTACAGGAGCATCTGGAAGCCGAAATCAAAAAAATGCCCGAAGTCGAGTTGGTGTTCGCCAAGATTGGTACCGCCGAGGTCGCAACCGATGCGGTGCCACCGAGCGTCGCAGACAATTTCATTATCATGAAGCCGCGCGATGCATGGCCCGATCCGACTAAGTCCAAGGCGCAGATTGTCCGAGACCTTGAACAGTTGGTGACGCCGATACCGGGCAATCGCTACGAGTTTTTGCAGCCGATTCAGATGCGCTTCAATGAACTCATTGCCGGCGTTCGAGCCGAACTCGCCGTCAAGGTTTTCGGTGACGACTTTGAGACCTTGATCGCCCTCGGCGGCGCGATTGAAGGTGCCATTGGCCAGGTTCCTGGCGCTGTGGATATCGTGGTCGAACAAACTACCGGCCTGCCGGTGCTCACGATCCTGCCAAACCGAGAGGCATTAGCCCGTTATTCGCTCAGCATGGCTGAAGTTCAGGATTTCGTGGCGACGGCGCTCGGCGGTACTAAGGCCGGGCAACTCTATGAGGGCGATCGACGCGTTGATATTGTAGTGCGCTTGCCAGAGCGCTTGCGTGGAGATCCGGACCAGCTGCTTGACCTGCCGGTACCCCTGACCAATGGCGGCTTCGTGCCGCTCGGTGAAATAGCGGCTACTGAATTCACCAGCGGCCTTAATCAGGTTAATCGTGAAAACGGTAAACGCCGTGTCGTGGTGACCGCCAACGTCCGTGGCCGTGATTTGGGTTCGTTCGTGAAAGACGTACAGCAATCTGTGGCAGCCGAGGTCGAGGTGCCCGCCGGGTATTGGCTCGAATACGGTGGTACCTACCAAAACTTGCAATCGGCCAGCCAACGGCTGTCGGTCGTCGTGCCGGTGACGCTCATGTTGATTATCGGCTTGCTGGTGATGGCGCTCGGTTCGTTTCGGGATGCCATTGTGATTTTCACGGGCGTACCGTTGGCCCTGACTGGCGGGATCATTGCATTGCTGCTGCGTGGCATTCCGTTCTCCATATCGGCAGCGGTCGGTTTTATTGCATTGTCCGGGATCGCGGTGTTGAACGGTCTGGTGATGGTGGCATTTATTCGCGATCTTCGCTCACACGGCAGCTCTCTTGACGACAGCATCATTGAGGGTGCAATTACCCGACTTCGGCCGGTGCTGATGACGGCATTGGTCGCCTCGCTGGGTTTCGTACCGATGGCGCTGAATACTGGTATTGGGTCAGAAGTGCAAAGACCTTTGGCGACAGTCGTGATCGGTGGCATCGTTTCTTCGACCTTGCTGACGCTGGTTGTGCTGCCCGCACTGTATCGACTGGTGCACGCGAGAGAAGCTCGCACGACGTTCGAGGAGACTACAAATGCACACGCATAATCAAAACGCCTGGCAACACGGCCACGTTTTCAGGCAGGACCAACGTAAACCGGGCGAGCGACGAACACTGATGGTTGTGCTGTTGACCGCCGTTATGATGATCGTCGAAATTACAGCGGGTGTGATCTATGGCTCCATGGCGCTACTTGCGGATGGACTGCATATGGCATCGCACGCCACCGCCCTGGGTATCGCCGTACTCGCGTATGTAGTCGCGCGACGTTTGGCAAACGATCGACGATTTAGCTTTGGCGTTGGCAAGATCAATAGCCTGGCGGGATTTGCGAGTGCGGTCCTTCTATTGGGCTTTGCAGTAGTCATGGCCACCGAGAGTGTGGGCCGGCTTGTCAGCCCGATCGATATTTCGTTCGACCAGGCTTTAATCGTCGCCTTTGTCGGCTTGGTAGTGAATGGCTTCAGTGCGTGGCTGCTCGCATCGACTCCCCACGATCACGGGGAGGAGCATGACCACGGTCATGACCATCACCATGATCACAACCTGCGCGGTGCCTACTTGCATGTGCTTGCCGATGCGTTGACATCGATACTCGCCATCGTCGCGTTGCTCGCCGGCAAACTATGGGGCGCGAACTGGCTCGATCCGGCGATGGGCATACTGGGTGCGTTATTGGTGGCGAATTGGTCCATTGGCTTAATTCGTCAATCATCGCGCGTACTGCTCGATTGGCAGGCCGACGAGGAAAGTACTACGGCGGTAAAAACCGCAATTGAACAGGGCACGACGGATCGTGTTACGGACCTGCACCTCTGGAATATCGGTCACGGCATTTACTCAGCTCAGATGATCATCGTCAGCGATCAGCCGAAAGCTCCGTCCCACTACAAGACACTGCTACCGACGGATCTCAACGTGGTTCATTCGAGCGTTGAAATCCACCGATGCGACAACCATTGACCAAATACCGGCAGGAAGGAATTCAGATGAGCATTCAAAATCGTATAGACGGCATTATTTTGCTTTTTGCGATACCCGTCACTGCATCGTGCAGCGGGATGCCTAGCTACATTCCGGACTCTGGTTTGGAGGTTGAACTCGAGCCGACCTCATTTGGCCGGGTTGCTCGGCATAGCGGGAGTTGTTATACCGGAAGCAGCATAACTCCTGCTACCCCTCATGAGTCGCCGCATTGGTTTCGGCACACGCATGCGACGAATCTGCACGACGCCGGCGTTGATCTCAGAATCATCAAAGCCTATCTAAGCAGGAAGCGCAACTTTTGCAGGTTCTGGTTCAGTCCCCGACCTGAGCCTTTTTTGAGCGCAAACCAATTTTGGATAACTGAACCGCCACCAACGGCCCACCCTGCAATATCCAACGCCCTCGTACCGATACACTACACTTTAATAGGTGGCCTTTATCGATGCACCTCTCCTGCATGTTCTTGCTCCGCGCTCGGACTCCATCGCCGATTGCATATACCAGGAACAGATCGGAGTTGACGACAAGTTCATTACGACCACCTCCCTCAAGTACATCAACGTATGCCGAGTACAATCCTCGCCTGAAAATGACGTTAAAGTCTCGAATTGGCCCATCATGAAGATACGCGTGAGTAGCTTGGTCTCCGGGAAATCGTGCCAGTGCATAACCGTTCCTCAAATTGTCTTCGATCCCACTATCGTGACGAAGCATTACGCCATTGCCTTCTAAAATCAGGAGGATCCGGTCACAGCCGTTAAAATCTGAGAATGCTCCGTCCGTGACTACGTCAGCAATGCTGATTCTCCAATCAAAGCCGGTCATATCGAGAGCTCGTTGCGATAGCAGTTCGGTCGTGTAGCCATGACCATTGAGCCATGCCATCCGCTTGTAACTGCTCGGTGACATAACGATAGCGTCACTCATTTTCGACTGTTTCTGGTACAGGGCAACTTCGGTCGACGCATGTAATCTGCCTCCGTGTGATTGTCAGTAGAAATAACATTCTTTTTGAGTATGACGCGATGTTCATAAGGGCTTTCCAGTGAATTTTGGATGTGCAGAGCGATCGAAAAACTCATGCGCGCGTCCCAGGATTATAGGGTCTCGACCGAGCTCCCTGCCCTGCCGAAGGCCAACGAGGAAGACGGCATGCCACTCATCGAGTATGTGACACCCGGCAATCGCGTTGCGATCAGCAAATATCAGATCCGGAAGATCGTGAAGCCGCTCCTGTTGAAAGCCGCGGGCCTAATTATCGTCTACGTTGGTCTCTCCACGAGCAGTCAGTATCTGATATTGCTCGGGGGAAAGTGTTGGTAGCCTATCGAGGAAGGCCACCATGTTCCAGATACGTTCATCATCATGCCCTGGCCCCCAGGCGGGCATGCCGGAGGCCTTTATTCCGTGTTTAATAATCCAGAACCGGCGTACCTGACCGTTCTGTCCTTCATCATGGTCATGCTCGTCTCCGTGCAGTGCCAGGTTGGGGGGTGCAGGATAGAGACCCAATGTGAAATCGCTTTGCATTTTTCCTGGTTTCAGATGGCAGCCGGCGCACATGTCATTGTAGTCAGCACCACCTTTTAGCAGGTGGTCAGAAGAGCCCAAATCTTCGGGCACTTCGATATCGCTTGCCGCCCGTACGATCGAACGTTCTCGCAGAGTTTCCAGCGCCCAAATGGTCAGGGTGTTGTGCGGTACATCGGCCCCCATGGGGTAGAGCCCGGAGTAAAGGAACGCCAGGCCGCCAAGAACCGTTACACCGGCGGCTATCAGTAGGTATTTGCCAAAGGAAAAAATCTTTCTTGCGGTCATTACCTCTCCTCTCTATTCGAGCTTTAGCGGAATCGCGCTACTAGCCCTGCGCAATGTTATATGTGTTATTCCTCAGCAGATTCTTCGCCATCGGTGTCCGCTTCATGTTCCTCATCCGCATGGCCGTCGCTTTCAGACGCTTCATCGTGTTGCATATCTTGCATGCACTGTTTCATCATGGCCTGCATCACGGGGTCGTCCATGTCCATTTTGCTGTGGTCCATATTTTTCATGGCGCTGCAGTCCGGATTTTCTGCATCTTTCATGTGTTCCTTGGGGTCATGAGCTTGGGCTGATAGTGCGAATGCGAATGTTGAGAGTGCAATGGCGAAAGAGAGTGTTTTGGTTTTCATGGGAAAATTCCTTGTTGGTGAATTAAAAAATTTGGCCTGGAAAATCGATTGTTAAAACCAGAATCTCAGGCCGACGGTAAATTGTGTGTCATTGACGTCCTGTCCAGCAGCTTGTCGATAGTCAGCAGTATCGCCATAGGCGTCTGACCATTCCACGCCGAGATAGGGTGCGAACTGGCGGCTGAACTCATAGCGCATGCGAAGGCCGATCGTTATATCCGACAGGCCACTACCAAGGCCGTTGTCGGGGTCATCCTTACCGTATAACGTGAGGTCCGCGCGTGGTTGCAAGATGAGCTTTTGTGTCAGTAGCAGTTCGTATTCGGCTTCAATGGCCAGAGCGGTGCGACCGCCGTCACCGAGGTAGGCGGTGGCATCCAGCTCAAACCAATACGGGGCCAGGCCCTGGACACCGATAGCGAGCCATTGGCGATTGCGGCCTTCATCGTACTGATCCAGCCGCACACCCAGCTGGGTATCAAAATAGGCATTGAGTGCGTGGCCCCACAGCAGGTCGGTCTGACTTTCTTCCAGTCGACCGTCGGCGATATCCCCTTCCAATTTGACGACAAAACGATCGTAGGTCGTGCCATACCAGCCTTGCAGATCAAACACAGTGCTGTCACTGCCCTCGTTGTATTCAAGTCGATCACCCAGCACCGACCAGAAAGCGTGCTCATCGGCGAGTTTCAGTTGCCTCGGCCCGGATTGCGCATAGGGGCCTTCAGCCAGCGTGTAGCCGTCGGAATAGGCGTGAGGGTCGCGAGCGTCGTCCGGTGCACTGCCACCTTGCATTTGCATATTCCCATGATCCATTTGCGCCCATACGGCAGGACTATGGCCGAGCGCGGCAAGGACAACCGTCAATCCAACGAACTGCGCCATTTGTTGAATACTCAAGACACGACCACCTCGCGGAACATGCCCGCGTCCATATGGAACAAGAGATGGCAATGCCAGGCCCAGCGACCGAAATCGTGGGGTGTGGTAAGGAAGCTGATGCGCTGTGCCGGTTGTACCGGAATGGTGTGGCGTCGGACCCGCAATTCTCCCAGGTCGGTTTCCAGTTCGCTCCATGTACCGTGCAGATGCATGGGGTGGGTCATCATCGTGTCGTTTTGCAGGATGATTCTGACACGCTCGCCGTGGCGCAGGGACACGGGGGTGCTTTTTCCAAACTCCAAACCATCGAATGACCAACTGTAGCGTTCCATATTGCCCGTCAGATGGAATTCGAGTTCTTTTGCGGGTGGACGTTGGTCGTCCAGTACGCCGTCAACGGATTTCAAATCTGCCAGGGTTAATACCCGGCGACCGTTGTTACGCAAGCCAATGCCTGGGTCGTCGAGGTTGGTGCGGGGCATATCCACCCGCATATCCACTGACGCGCCGTATTCAGTGCGTGCATGGTTGACGGTTTTTGACGGTTTGGCCAGTGGATCTTGCGTGCCGTTCTGCATACCGTGCTTGCTGTGATCCATGGTCATACCAGCGGACGGGCTTTGATCCATGCCCGAGTGGTTCATGCCGTTCATGTCACCATGATCCATCGAGCTATGATCCATGCTGCCCTGATCCATACTCCCCTGACCCATATTCCCATGGCTCATGGCGCCCATCATGTCGGCCATGGTCAACCACTCCACGGGATCGAGGACGGGCACTGGCGCAGACAAGCCCTGCTGGGTGGCCAGCGTGCCATGAGCATAACCGCTGCGGTCCATACTTTGAGCAAAAATGGTATAGGCATCGTCCTCAGGTTCGACCAAAACATCGTAGGTCTCACCGGGGCCGAAACGGAACTCATCGACAGTGACCGGTTCAACATCCTGGCCGTCGGCCTGCACTACGCTTAGTTTTAGGCCGGGAATGCGTACGTCGTAGAAGCTGTTGCTGGCGGCATTGATAAAGCGCAGGCGCACGCATTCACCGCGTTGGAATACGCCGGTCCAGTTGCCTGCCGGCGTTGTGCCGTTCATCAGGAAGGTCAGCGTGGCCGCCGACAGATCGGCCAAATCGGTTGGACTCATGCGCATCTGGTTCCACATCTGGCGTTTTTCCAGTGCCGCCTTCAAGCCCGTTTGTGAAACATCGCGGGTGAAATCGAACAGGGTGGGCTGATTAAAATTGTAGACGTCGCTCTGCATTTTCAGTTTGCTGAACGCGTGCATCGGGTCTTCGTCAGTCCAATCCGAGAGCTGCACCACGTAATCCCGGTCAGCGCCATACCTTTCGCCTCCTTTTGGCTCGATGATCAGAGCGCCATACATACCGGTCATTTCCTGAAAGGCGGAATGGCTGTGATACCAGTAAGTGCCGCTTTGTCGGAGCGTAAAACGATAGGTGAAGGTTTCTCCCGGCGCGATGCCTTTATAGCTGATGCCCGGTACACCATCCATTTGGTAGGGCAGGATAATGCCGTGCCAGTGAATAGAGGTGGACACCGGCAGCCGGTTGGTGACGCGAATCGTCACCTCATCGCCTTCGCGCAGACGCAGCGTGGGCGCCGGAATGGAGCCGTTGATGGTCGTGGCCATGCGTGTCACGCCAGTAAAGTTGACCGGCGTCTCGGCAATGACAAGATCAATTTGACGGCCGCTGATTACGGGCGCCGAGCCCAGCGTTGCCAAGCCGTTGGTAGCCGCCTGCAACCACAGTGGCGTGGCGGCCAAAACACCGCCGGTCGCCAATCCCTGTACAAAGCGACGGCGACTGACGGGCAAAGCTTGCGCTTGTCGGGGAAGCCGTTGGGTCACGTGTACGTATCTCCTGCATGAGGTCGTCGATATTGTTTTGCATCGTAGTTGGTCGAGTCTGTCACCCGCATGACTCAAAAATGACAAAGTTGTAATCTTGTTGTCATCTTTCTGTGGGCAAGCCTTGGTTAGCCTGTTTTGGTAAACCGGACTGATCGTGGGATCGGACAAAGACGGCGCAGTGGGATTGGAGCGAAACAACTATGCGGCTATTAGTGGTTGAAGACGAAATCAAGACCGGCGACTATTTACATCAGGGGCTCACCGAGGCCGGCTTTATGGTCACACTGGCGCGCAACGGCCTTGATGGCCATCACCTTGCGATGACCGAGACCTTTGATTTGATGCTGTTGGACGTCATGCTGCCCGATGTGGATGGCTGGCGCATCGTTCAGTCGCTGCGCGAGGCCGGCCGGCAGACGCCGGTGCTGTTTCTCACCGCCCGCGACAGTGTGGATGATCGCGTCAAGGGCCTGGAACTGGGTGCCGATGATTACCTGGTCAAGCCGTTCGCCTTTTCCGAACTCCTGGCGCGCGTGCGAACCCTGTTGCGCCGAAGTGTCGTACCGGTACTTACCGATCGGATCAAGGTGGCGGACCTGACCCTGGATCTGCCACGCCGCCGAGCCACGCGTGCCGGTCAAAAAATCAACCTCAGCCACAAGGAGTTTTGCCTGCTTGAGTTGTTGGTGCGCCGACAGGGGGAAGTTTTGCCACGCTCACTGATCGCATCTCAGGTATGGGACATGAACTTCGATTCCGACACTAATGTGATAGACGTGGCGATCCGCCGCCTGCGGGCCAAAATCGACGACCATTTTCCGACCAAGCTTATCCACACCGTGCGCGGTATGGGCTACAAACTGGAAGTCGAAGACGATCATGCGGTGGAGTAGCCGGGACGCGCGGCGACCGCTGTCACTAAGCACCCGAGTGATGCTCTTCGTCGCCCTTGCCATCGGCCTCAGCCTGCTGATGATCGGGCATCTGGTGCAAAACGCTGTCGAGCGCCACTTCGCCGAGCAGGATGCCGGTGAGCTGGTGGTTATTACCAAAGCCGTGGAGCGTGCATTGCGCGACGCTGCTGACGACATCACACCCCTGACAGAAGCATTATCCCATGCGGTGTCCGGGCATCACGGCGTATATTTTCAGGTTTGGGATCTGGGCGGGCAACTCATTTACGGCCCTGATGAAACCGAGCTGTCGCAGCAGGTTAATAACTTCGCGCCGGTTTCCCGCATCCAGGCGGCTAATTTGTATGCGTGGCAGGCGGGTGGCAAAACCTACCGCGGTACCGTCATGCAAATCCTTATTGGTGGCCAGGGGTACCGCATTGTCTCGGCCATCGATATGAACTTTCATATCCACTTTCTCGACAATTTCCGCCGGAGCCTCTGGCTCATTATGATCCTGGCAGGCATCGTCACTCTGCTCGCCGCTTGGTATGGAGTGCATCAGGGTCATGCGCCTCTGCGCGGCCTGAGTGATACCATGCGTGACGTTCAGGCTGATCGCCTGCACGTGCGCCTGGACCCCGATGCCGTGCCGGGGGAGTTGCGAACGCTGGTCAACTCATTCAACCATATGATTGGCCGACTGGAAGACAGTTTTGCCCGACTCTCCCACTTTTCCGCTGATATCGCTCACGAACTCCGCACACCTCTAACCAATCTCATCACTCAAACCCAGGTGAGCCTGGGCAAGCCCCGAAGCCTGGATCAATACCGCGAACTGCTCTACTCGAATCTGGAAGAACAGGAGCGCCTGGCCAAGATGGTCAACGACATGTTGTGGCTGGCCCAAAGCGAGCACGGCTTACTCAGGCCAGTTCAGGTGCCGCTGGATCTGGGGCAGGAAGTCCGTGAGTTATTTGACTATTTCGAGGCGCTGGCGGAGGAAAGGCAGATTGAATTGGTATTGCAGGGCATTGCTCCGCGGATACACGGAGACCGCGCGATGTTGCGGCGCGCGCTATCCAATCTGCTGTCCAATGCGATACGCCATACACCTGCCCAAAAAAGCGTGCTGATCCGACTGGATGAATCGAGCGATGGCAGCACGGTTCTCAGCGTGCAGAATCCGGGATCTGAAATTCCCGCCAAACACCTCCCAAGACTCTTTGAGCGATTTTATCGCGTGGATCCATCGCGCGCGCGCCAGAGCGAAGGGGCGGGCCTTGGCCTGGCTATTGTTAAGTCCATTGTGGAGGCCCATGGCGGAAAGATTGAGGCTTCCTCTGGTAAGGGAGTGACTACCTTTACGCTCTCGTTCAAAGATTCCCGTGTGTGAGTCAGGCGGCGATTCCCCCGACTTCCAAAAAAGATCGCTGCTAATTTGAGACGATTGCCATGCTGCGGTAGGTGAATCCCGCCTCGTTGAAAAGCTTGCGCATATCGGGCTCGGACAGAGAAACGCCCTCGCGTACAAACACAGTTACAACGCCGTTGTCGAGGTCGATGTCGACTGAAGTCACGCCGTCGATTTGCTTGAGCTTCTTTTCCACGCCGTAGGCGCAGTACGGGCAAGCGAGCCCATCGACACGCATCAGGTAGTGCGCGTCCGCAGCAAACAGTGTGCTTGCCCAGACCAGCAGCAATGTGGCGATTACAACGCGGTTCATAGGACTACCTCTCTCGGGATGCCAATCATGTATCTATCGAATTCATCAAAAGTGGCCTTCAAACTCCAGCTTAAACCGGTAGTCAACCGCCTCCTGCGAACCATTCTGGTTTTTTGCAATGGGAATCTGAACTCCGGTTTTAATTGCATAGTTTCTGTAGGTCCACATCAAACCCGGGCTGGCAAACCAGAGGTCGCCGCCGGTGTCCGCAAGTTCAGCGCCATTTTGCCTGGCACGATCCATGTATTCGCCATTGAGCTCGAGCATCCAGACCCAGTCCGGTTCGAGATAGCCGGTGGGGCGGAAACGAATGCCACCGACCAGATCGATCCGGAACAGGTCGCCTTTTTTCAGTCCGGCGTCATTCTCGCCGTTTGCGCGGTAGCCGACAGATGCCCAGCGGTACCACTTGCGCCCCTCATAGCCGTAGCTTGCGCCAAGAAAGGCGTCGCTTGATCCTTTATCGGCAAACTCGTCGTCACCAGTACCGCCCGGGACAATTGCGACAGACACTGCCACGGATTCTTGCAGGCCTAGTGAATCCTTCCGCCAGACGCGGTATTTCGTGCGCAAAGCGATTTCGCCGCGACCGGTGAAACTCTGCCCCGCTTCTGTGATATCCAGAAACGGTATCTCAATACCGACGGTCCAGTCGCTCGTAATACCGTACGTCAGCGCCAGGCCGTACTCCTGTTCGCGGCGCGTGCCGGCCTCCTGGAGCAATGTTCCAGCCTGCAATTCGACCCCGCCCCGGAACAGGGTATGGGGACCCTGGCCAAATACCGGATCGTGCGACCAGGCGAACTCACTGGCGAGCAGCATCCCGAGTATCGCGATCCGGCACCTATGCATCATTGCGTCACAATCTCGATTGATTGCGCATCAACGCCGTCAAGTGTTTTGAGTTGTCTGGAGACGTTATAGGCACAAAACGCGCATACCATTCCGCTGACCTCCAGTTCATATTGGAGACTGTCTGCAGTCGCGCAGTTCCCGGCCGTGGCGAACAGTGCGAAAATCGTAATCTGGATTCGATGCATGGACCCGGTATCCAACGTCAGTTACAAAAATTACACAAACAGCGTCAATGGCAACAACAAGTAGGCAAAAAAGAAGCCGATTACCCACAGGGCGACGGCCGCCCAGTAGACGCGCCGATTCCACCGGTCCAGTTGGCCGCATAGATGCGCTTGCCGGGGATCTGCCGGACAACGGCGTCCACGACGGTACAATGCCAATCCGGCCGCGGCCAGCAGCACCGCCGAAACTGTAAACACCCATGCCTTGTGCCCACTCAATGTTATGAGCCACGGGAACGTGGCGGTCAGCCCGACTACAACAGCGCTAAACCCAAGCGAGACCAGCAGGATCGGCAGCGCGCAGCAGATTAGCGTTCCTGCAGACGTAAAAAGCGTCAAAAACGCAACCGCCCCCTCGTTCAGCCGACTCCCAAACTCGCGCATAGACTCATTTGCTCCTTCATCCGGTTCGCACCAGTCTACAACCTGGAGTAAACTCCAAGTCAATAGACGGGAGTCACATTTTGCCCTCACCGATCGAAATCGATGTATATGTTTCGCCTTATTGCAATCGCTGCAAGACTTTTTTCCGGCACTTGGTGGCAATTCGCGAACTCACTGACCAAGCCTTCGCGATACGCGAGCGAAGCGTAATCGATCATTTGGAATCGGCGGTTGCTGCTGGAGTGCGCGCAACGCCGGCGATGGTAGTAAATGGCCGGCTTCTTCTGAGCGGCGGCACGACCCAGGCCGGGTTACACCGATTTTTGAAGAGTGCGCTTGAGACGGAGAATGTGAATGGACTTAACGATCGGTAAGGCAGCCATTGAAAGTGGATTCACCCCCGACACACTGCGCTATTACGAGCGTATCCGGCTCATGCCGCCTCCTGGCCGTACGTCCGGTAGGCAACGGATCTACCGGGAACGCGACCTTGCCCGATTGCGATTCATACGGCGCGCGCAGGCCGTAGGATTCTCACTGGATGAGATTCGCAAACTTCTGCGCTTTCGAGAAAACCCGGCTCGATCGGGTCGTGCGGTTCGCAAGCTGGCCGCAATAAAGCACGAGCAACTCAAGGATCAACTTGAAACACTGCATGCAATCGAAGGCGAGCTTGCCTTGCTGCTTTCGCTTTGCCGAGGCTTGCCAGGCGGCTG
Source organism: Proteobacteria bacterium UBA1844 (assembly GCA_002338615.1). Taxonomy (GTDB): domain Bacteria; phylum Pseudomonadota; class Gammaproteobacteria; order Steroidobacterales; family Woeseiaceae; genus UBA1847. The sequence continues at coordinate 39,162 of DDIS01000087.1, forward strand.
TCCTATACTTGAGGAACTGGATACCGATGACAGCATGAGCAAAACGCGTCGAGAAATGGTACGCGGTCGCGAGGCGCGTCGCTGCTAGTCGAACAATTCACCAGCACTCGAATATTTTATCCAGGCTCAGCTCAGATACTCGGCAAATTCAGTTTGTGCTCGGCGGCGCATTGGATGGCCGTTTCGTACCCCGCATCGGCATGTCGCATGACGCCGGACGCTGGATCATTCCACAACACTCGTTTGATCCGCTCTGCCGCTGCGTCGGTTCCGTCGCATACAATGACCACACCTGCGTGCTGTGAGTAACCCATTCCAACACCACCACCATGGTGGATCGACACCCAAGTGCCGCCGCCTGCAATATTCAGCATGGCATTGAGCAGAGGCCAATCGCTGACCGCGTCGGAGCCATCTCGCATGGCCTCGGTTTCCCGGTTAGGACTGGCAACCGATCCGGAATCCAAGTGATCACGACCCACGACAATCGGTGCCTTGAGCTCGCCGGATTTCACCATGTCATTGAATGCAAGCCCCAATCGGTGCCGATCGCCGAGTCCGACCCAGCAAATTCGCGCGGGCAAGCCCTGAAAAGCTATACGCTCTCGTGCCATATCCAACCAGTGATGCAAGTGATTGTCATTCGGCATGAGCTCTTTCACAATTGCATCCGTCTTGTAAATATCTTCCGGATCGCCCGACAATGCGGCCCATCGAAACGGTCCGATGCCACGACAAAACAAGGGACGAATATAGGCAGGCACAAAGCCGGGGAAATCAAAGGCGTTAGTGACGCCTAGATTCTTTGCTTCCTGCCGTATGTTATTGCCGTAGTCGACGGTGGGAATTCCGGCTGCGTGAAATTCCAGCATGGCACGGACGTGAACTGCCATGGACTCGCGCGCCGCTTTGGCAACCTTGTCCGGATTTGATTGCGCTTCACGTCGCCACTTGGCTACCGACCAGCCAATCGGCAGATAGCCATTGACCGGATCGTGCGCTGAAGTTTGGTCAGTGACAATGTCGGGCATGACCCCCTTGCTGAGTATCTCCGGAAGCACTTTGGCCGCATTCCCGACCAGGCCGACCGAGACCGCTTCCCCCATATCGGCGGCCGATTCGAGGATACTCAGGGCTTCGTCAAGGCTCGATGCTTTTCGATCGAGGTAGTGTGTACGCAATCTGAAGTCGATGCGTGACTCGTCGCATTCAATGGCTAGCATACTGAAGCCGGCCATTGTCGCCGCCAGCGGCTGCGCCCCGCCCATGCCGCCAAGACCGGCCGTTAGTATCCATTTACCCGCCGCATTGCCGCCGAAATGTTGGCGCGCCATCTCGACAAACGTTTCGTAGGTACCCTGAACAATTCCCTGGCTTCCTATGTAGATCCACGATCCGGCAGTCATCTGCCCGTACATCATCAAGCCGCGACGGTCTAACTCATTAAACGTTTCCCAATTTGCCCAATGAGGCACCAGGTTTGAATTGGCGATAAGCACGCGCGGCGCATCCGGGTGTGTCTTGAATACGCCGACAGGTTTGCCCGATTGGATTAGCAGACTTTCGTCACTTTCGAGTGCTCTTAGCGATGCACAAATGTTGTCGAAAGCCTCCCAATTGCGCGCCGCGCGCCCGATGCCACCGTAGACGATCAGCTCATCCGGCCTTTCAGCAACCTCAGGATCCAGGTTGTTGTGCAACATGCGATAGCACGCTTCAGTTTGCCAGCTCTTACAAGTCAAAACTGACCCGCGGGGCGCTCGAATGGACCGGCTTTGATCAGTGCGCAGATGCTCTTTCGATAGTGACTCAAGGATTGCAGACACTGAAATCTCCTTTATTCTTCAATCTGTAAACGGCCAATCCACCATTGTGAACGAAGCTCCCCGGTGCCGGCGGTCGCGAGCATACTGCCTGGCCACGCTCAGGGCGAGGATATTGCGCCGGTCCAATGACCTGAATTGAACCAAATTGTATATACAAGTATAGTCCATTCTCTAACCCGAGAACAATGAGTCCGGACAGATTCTGCCTGCCGCCCATGACCGATACACGGCCCGCAAAACCGACCGTTGCCAGCACCCTTGCCTGCAAGTACGCGCTCCTGCCCGAAGGATGGGCCAGCGACGTTTGTATCAGCATCGACAAGCAAGGGGATATCGTGGAGGTAGAGGCCAATTGTCGCCCGCTTCCCTCAAATGCTCTGGCCGGTTATCTCCTGCCCGGAATTCCCAACTTACATTCACATGCGCATCAGCGTGCCATTGTTGGGCTTACCGAGAAACCTGGAACGAATGCCGACAGCTTTTGGACCTGGCGCAATTTGATGTACCGTTGCCTCGAACACTTGACACCGGATCACATGCTTTCGATCGCATCGATGGCGTACCTGGAAATGTTGAAATCAGGCTACACCAGCGTTGCCGAGTTTCAGTACGTGCATCACGATCACCATGGATCGGCCTATGACAATGTCGCGGAAATGTCGTTGCAAACGATACGGGCAGCCAACGATACGGGCATTGCAATCACTATTCTTCCGGTCCTCTATTGTTACAGCGGGTTCGGGGATCAACCACCACTACCCGAACAACGAAGATTTATTTGTAACATAGACCAGTTTGCGGACATTTTTCAGAATCTTTCCACGGCCATCTGCAACGATCGAAACGCGAGCATCGGGATCGCGCCACACTCATTGCGGGCAGTCAATTTCATCGATCTCCGCAACACGCTCGTCAACTGTGCTACGACTGCCGCGCGTCCCATACACATACACATCGCGGAGCAGTTGGCAGAAGTCAACGCGTGCATGCATCAATTTGGTTTGGCGCCAATATCCTGGCTGCGGGAAAATTTTGACCTTGATACCAACTGGTGTCTGGTGCACGCGACGCACGCATCGTTGGTTGAGATCGAATCTATCGCAAAGTGCGGCGCCGTAGTGGGACTTTGCCCAACCACAGAAGCAAATCTTGGTGATGGCATTCCGGATTTAGCATCACTCATCGAACACAATGGCCGGATCGGGATCGGGTCTGACAGTCAATGCACGATCGATCCCGTCGAAGAAATGCGCTGGCTTGAATACGGCCAGCGCCTAAAGAGACTAACGCGCAATGTCTTTGCGACCGAACCATCAAAAAGTACCGGCCGAGAAGTTTTTGACCGCGTTACGATGGGCGGCGCACAAGCCTGTGGCCGGCAATCTGGTCGTATCGCGCAGGGATATCGTGCCGATTTTCTCGTCGTCGATACGAATCACCCGCGCCTGTTCGGGCGCATCGCGGATGATTTTCTCGACAGCTGGATTTTTTCGACCAGCGCTAATCTGGTGCGACATGTTTTTGTCGGTGGTAAACAGATAATCCGAGATTACAGGCACCCCGGTGAAACGAAAATAAACGCCCGATTTCAAGAATCAATGCTCGATTTGATGGATCACCTATGAATAATCCAAGATTGCAATTGCGCCCTGGACATCTGTCGCTGTCTGATCTTAGAAAAGCTAATCGAGAGCCGGTCTCTGTCAGTTTGAATCGGGAGACGTGGCAACGAATCCGTGCATGCCGTCAGGTCGTGGACGACGTAATAGCTAATGGTGATGTAGCCTACGGAATCAACACCGGCTTCGGGCGCCTTGCACAAACCACGATCGACATTGGCAACCTTGCCAAGCTACAGGAAAACTTGCTGCTGTCGCACGCAGCTGGGGTCGGTCAACCGATGCAAGATCGGGTGATTCGTCTGGCCATGCTGCTCAAGTTGAATTCGCTCGCTCGCGGCTATTCCGGGGTTAGCTGTGAGGTGGTGGAATTGCTCGCCGGTATGCTGAACAACCGGATTTACCCAGTGGTACCGGGAAAAGGCTCGGTGGGTGCCTCAGGAGACCTGGCGCCTTTGGCCCACCTCAGCTTGCCGTTGATCGGACTTGGACACGTACGCGTCGATGACCGTATTCAGGACAGCGTCACCGCCTTACAGCAGGTTGGCCTGCAGCCTATATCTTTGCGGGCCAAGGACGGGCTTTCGTTGTTGAACGGCACACAAATATCTACAGCTCTGGCGTTGTCCGCCCTTTTCGACGCTGAGATGAATGCCGACGCGGCGTTCATTGCGGGCAGTATGACCGTTGAAGCCACTTTGGGCAGCCGGTCTCCGTTTGACGCCGGCATCAGCGAGATTCGTGGCCTGCACGGCCAAATCGAAGCGGCACGCATTTTTCGACTCATTCTCGACGTCTCGGAATTGGGACATTCGCACCAGGCATGTGATCGGGTGCAGGATCCCTACTCGTTGCGTTGCCAGCCGCAAGTCATGGGTGCGTGCCTGGATCAACTACGACATGCGGCAGGCATTCTCGAGATTGAATCCAATGCCGTGTCCGACAATCCCCTTGTTTTTCCTGATCGCAAGGTAATTCTGTCCGGCGGCAACTTCCACGCAGAATCGGTCGCCATGGTGTCCGACAACATTGCGCTCGCGGTCGCTGAGATGGCGGCGTTGTCCGAACGCCGCCTTGCCCTGCTGATTGACTCGCACCTTAGCCAATTGCCTCCTTTTCTGGTTGCGGACGCCGGACTCAATTCCGGTTTCATGATTGCGCAAGTTACGGCGGCAGCGCTCGCCAGTGAAAACAAGTCACTCGCTCACCCCGCCTGTGTCGATAGTTTGCCGACTTCGGCAAATCAGGAGGATCACGTGAGCATGGCGACCTTCGCCGCCCGACGGCTATTTGATATGAACGAAAATTCCAGTTATATCATCGGGATTGAATTGCTGGCGGCAGCTCAAGGCCTCGATTTCAGACGCCCATTGCGCTCATCGGATACAATCGAAAGTGCCCACGCGACGATCAGATCAGTGGTGCCAACTTGGGATCGCGATCGCTTGATGCATTCCGATATCGAGGCAGCTTTTCGACTCATCAAAGACGGAGCGTTTGACTCGTCAGTGAGTCATTATATCGATGCACGTTGACACGAAAGCCATTAGGAGAACACTCGTGAATAAATCACTATTGATTGGTGTCGTGTTGCTGGCTGTAGCCGCCTGCAACCGAGGCGATGGACCATCGGCCTCGGCGACTGTTGGTATGCAAATGCTGACATCGCCGGCAGGTAGCGGCAGCGCAGGGCTGCACTTGGCGAAGACCATGGACGGAGACGTCGTCATGAGCTGGTTGGAACCCGAAGGCACGGGGCACGCATTGAAGTTTTCGGTTCTCGCTGAATCACATTGGCAGGTGCCACGAACTGTCGCTCAAGGCGACACTTGGTTTGTTAATTGGGCAGATTTTCCATCGGTCGTTCCGATTTCTCATGATCTGTGGGCGGCACATTGGCTGAAAAAGCAGCCAGGTGGGCGATACGCGTACAATGTCGCCATTTCCCTATCACAAGATAGCGGTCGGACGTGGAGTGCACCTGTTACGCCACATACTGACGGTACAGCGACAGAGCACGGATTTGTAAGTCTTTACCCCGTGGCTGGCGGTGTCGGAACACTTTGGCTTGACGGTCGAAACATGATCGAGGACCAACCTCATTCCGAACACAGCCTGGGCGACGAATTGCAAGGCATGACTTTGCGGTCCGCCACCCTCACTGCCGATCTAGGTCTCAGCGACGAACAGCAAGTTGATTCACTAACCTGCGATTGCTGCCAGACGGATGTGGGAATCGGCGCGGATGGAGCCATTGCCATCTATCGCAATCGGGATGCAGGCGAGATACGCGACATTTACGTGTCACGCTCCGTGAACGGAAAATGGCAAGAGCCATTGCGGGTATCGAATGATGGTTGGAAAATTGCCGGCTGCCCGGTGAACGGCCCGGCAATCGATGCCAATGGCAAGAACGTTAGTGTCGCTTGGTTTACGGCCGCAAACGATCAGTCTGCCGTGCTAATTGCGCGTTCCGAAAATGCTGGAATCAGTTTTTCCGATCCGATCACCATCGATAACGAAAAACCGTTGGGACGAGTTGACGTGGTGCTCTTGAGCAACGGCGACACGGTCGTCAGCTGGTTGAGCAAAAGTGCTGGCAATGATGCGAAAATCAATGCACGACTGGTGACCCCTGAAGGAAAAGTCGGCAGCGCCGTCATCATTGCGGAAACAACGGCATCACGTACATCTGGCTTTCCGCAAATGATATCGGTCGGTGCTGATTTGCTGTTTGCATGGGCCGAAGTATCCGACAATCAAAGCCAAGTCGTTACGGCGAGGATTCCGGTTGAAAATTTATGATGAACTGACAGCCACTGCGAACACTGACGGATCAATCCTCCGGCATCGTACCGATCAGTTCGTAGCTTGACCCGGGATGACTTAGCTCGGAAAGACTGACCGGCCTGCCACCTGACCAGGTTCGCCGTCGAATCACCAAGCACGGTTCATTTTCCTGCATTCTGAGGAGTCGACGGACTTTTGGCGCCGGATGGTCAGCGCGAATGACATGCTCGGAGGTATATAACGGTGCCACCTTCGTCAGGTAGACGTTCGGCGTGATTTTAGTAAAATCCATTTTCAGGTAATCGGGTGCCAATCTAGGGCACACATAGCGATCCTCCAATTGAATTGGCTGACCGCTCTCCATATGCAAGATAAGTGAGTGAAATAATTTATCACCGGGCCGAACCTCAAGCCGTTCTGCCTGCATCTGATCCGCTGTCACCTCTTTTAGAACAACGACCTTCGCCGAATGCACGTGTCCTCGCGCTCGGATTTCATCGGCAATATTGCGAACCCGCAATACGTCCGAGTGCGGCCTTGAATCAGCGACGAAAGTACCCACACCGGCCAATCGAATGACGTAGCCGTCGTCGGTCAGTTCCCTGAGTGCCCGGTTTACCGTCATGCGCGACACGCCGAGTGTTTCCACCAACTCATTTTCTGACGGCACCCGGTCATTCGGTTTCAATCGACCATCGCCAATACGTTCCAAAACATGCGCTTTTACCTGCTGATAGCGCGGCTCAGCTCGATTCATGGAAATGATCTTTTGACTCATAGTGTATGACTTCCACAGTCTATCTTTTTGGACGTGACCAGCTGGTTATCCTTACGCCACTAACACATCATAAATTGCCGTTCGCGTCAACGTTGGATCGCGGACCGCGCGTCTAACTACGTGCTCTAAAGAACACGAGGGGTGTTGGGAATTACCACGCCTTCCGGTCGAGCAGAAATTATTTGGACAAGCTCAGATGCCGAAATCGTCGAAAAAGACCTGTGACTCTGGAACGTGTAGTCGTGCTAGCAACTGACGCGTTGCGGCCAACATTGGTGGTGGACCGCAGATGTAAAATTCACAGGCCCCTGGTTTTTCCATTTGTTTCAGCACCCCTTGATCGACGGCCGCGTGCACGAACCCGATTTGCCCCGTCCAGCCGTCATCGGGCAAAGGCTCGGACAGCACCGGCTGCCAGCAAAAATTGCTAAATCGCGTCTGCAAATCGTCAAATTCGGTGGCATAAAACAAATCCGCTTTGCTACGTGCGCCATACCAAAAGTGAATCCTTCGGTCGCTTTTCTTGTAAAGCAGTTCGTCACGTATGATGGATCGTAGCGGTGCCATTCCAGCGCCACCTCCTATCACAACCATGTCGCGATTGGTTTCCTGTGCGCGAAAATCACCGAGAGGTCCTACTATGTTCAGGCAGTCGCCTTTTCGTAAAGACCACATAAAACTCGAACCAAAGCCCGACGGAACTCCCAGGGCTCCAGCAGGCGGTAACATGAAGCGTACATTGAGCACGATCATTCCACGGTGGTCGCTCGGCGCCGCCGCCAACGAATATGCTCGACGTAGCTCTGACTTGACGACGTGCTTCAGTGCTTGCCCGAAGTTTGGACATTCCGCACGAATTGCCTCGCTGGTCTCAATTCTCGCGCCATCCATTTCATGCGGTGGGATAACAACGTGCACGTAGGACCCCGCATGGTAGTTGAAATCCGGCTTGTCGATGCGCAAAGTAATTTCACGGATGAACGGTGTCACAAGTTGGGAGTCGACGACTTCAGCCGTGGCCGTCTCAGCCGAAAGCACTTCATTTGAAATAGTAACGCTGAGGTCCTTTGATACCTCCGCTTGGCAGGATAATCTTATTCCCTCGCGGCGCTGGTGCGCCGGGATAAGGCGAAGGTCGGCGGCCGATTCGGGCCACGCAGGATCCAAAGCAACCACACAAAGTCCGCAGGTACCACCACCACCGCAATTCGATGGCAGCATGATGTCAGCGCGCGCCAAGGCATCGTATAGAGTGCGACCGGAAAATGAGGCGACACGAGTAACAATTTCACCGTGTGGCGCACAAACAGCAATCAGCGCGCGCTTCCGCCACCAGCGATCCGGAAAGACACCCAGGAAATCGGATTTTCGGAAACTGTCAAAGAAAAGAATAATGCCCGTAATAGAAAACCAGGCGGCGATCAGGGAGGCGAAGATCAGCAATACATTGTTGAAGTTTTCGCGGCCCTGATAATCCATGATGTGCAGCATCCAAAAGATATCAAATAGCCGCCAAGTATCATTGCGCCGCTCCAGGATGGCCCCATCGGCCCTTGACACATACAATGATGTCGCCTCAGCATCATCGAAGTCCACACGCCACGCGTCACCGCGGTGTTTCCTGATTTCCATGGACGGTGCCGATACTGCTGAAATCTGCACGATCCGGCCATTACCACTGAAATCTGCCTCGGCCACTTTACGGGCGACGTCTTCGGTAATTTCGAACGCTTCGCCAGAACTCGCATCATACAGTTGCGGGCCGTCCTGCCTTTCTACTCGATACACCGGATGATCTAGGAGTGACGTAAGGTCGATCCCGTGTACCACCGCGTCGCCTTGCAACCGGTCAAGTACTGACGTCGGTTCAAGCAGAACTTGTATTCGCGAAAACAGTGGGGCGATATTGTGGTCCGCGCGAGTATGGTGGCCTTGCACCTGTTCGTGATCGAGCAACCCCATCATGAACCCGCTCAGCATCCATAGTATCACTTGGATGCCGATCGCAAGACCAATCCACTTATGAAATCTTCGGAACCAGATCATGACGTACCTTGCTACCTTCATCCGCGGCATTGATGGGGCCTGCCACAGGTCGTTTACGTTTCAACGCATAGACCAGTAACCAAACTCCGGTCAGTCCAAACGAAATTCCAAAAAAAGAAGCCACACGCAACAAATTATTGTTCAAATCCGTACGACTTTCATAATCCATGATGTGAAACATCCACAGAAAATCGTAGACCCTCCAGAATGTGTGTCGCCGACTTACGAGTTCGCCCGTTGACGGGGAAATATAGAATGTGGTTTGAATGGCATCGTCAAACCGAACTTGCCAAAGCGGCAGGGGCCGAGCCTGAATCTCGCTCGGTCGGTCGCTGTCATCACGTAACAGATTAACGTCGGATAACGCGCCATCCCCTGCATAGTAGTATCTGGCAAGTTCTGCGACTAATTCGACTGGGATTGGAGATACTGGAACACCACTAGTGGCATACAACAATACGGGTTCCGCCGAATCTTCGATGACCACGTAGTACGGCACACCAATTCGGCTTACCAGATCAATTTGAGTTGCCCGCGGATACCTATTGACGATCGACTTAATCAAATACAGATCTTCCACGTTGCCAAGAAAGGGTTCGTCGATATTTTTGACCAACGGGTCGCCATGAATAAAATCAATATCCAGCACTGCCATGTAAGCACCGCTCAGCATCCAAAACGTCACCTGAATACCAATTACCAACGCGATCCACTTATGCGTCTTCCTTGCGAGAAAGGGTGCCTTCATTTTCGTGTGCTCTAGGATGGCGTTTGGCGAATGCCAGGCGTTGAGAATGCGGTCATGGCGAAATTAGCAGGACGGCAATATTTGCCGTCCTGCTGTCGCGATCAATGCATCTATTCCCAAATATACGTAAATCTGACGTAGCCACGGCGGCCGATGAGATCGTAGGTCATAGTGTCGGTATTTCCGTCTGTCCATGACGCAACGTACGGAGCGCCTTCATCGAAGATATTGTCGATACCAACCGCAACATTCGCACTATCCGAAATTTCATAGGAGCCTTGAATATAATGGTACATAACGGTATCGATTTCGGAACCAATGGCTGGTGGCACTGCATTGAAGTCATCACCACTCCCAATCACTTGGATCGCATAGTTTGCCGCCCACTTCTGGCCCTGTAAATTCATTGACACATACGACTGCTGCCTCGAATATCCGCCATTTCCACCACCTATATGCCCATCTTTCACGATTGGGTCGGCGCCATCAAAAGGCGTTATCTCGTACTCATTTAACAGCGTTGATTGCCAGTCGAACGTCGTGGCGATGCCTTTGATGTCGACGTTATACCGCAGGCCGAAATCGACGCCATTGATCGTTTCCTTGCCGGTATTGACCGGTTGGGCCGACAGGAAATTGACATCACCGCTGAGAGCACTTCGAGTGAAGTGATCGTCGTTGCAAAACTGATGATCCAAATTGGGCGTGTTGTAGCATACGTTGAGCTTAGTTGAGCCCGGGATCTGAGTTATCGCGTTCTGAATTTCAACATCGTAATAATCCAGGGTAACCGACAGCCCATCGACAAATGACGGCTGGAATACAAGTCCCAGAGTAAACGTATCCGCAGTCTCCGGATTCAAGGCCGTATTACCACCCACGGTGGTAAGAATGGTATTGCCGAGCTGGGTGAAACCCGGGGGCACGCCATCGGCTTGACAGTTTATGTACACAACACTGGTTGGCGGCAAAGCAGACCATCCGGAACAAGGATCTGTCGTCGTCAGGTTGCCTTCCGCAACGCCTCCGAAAAGCTCGTTCACATTTGGCACTCGAAATGACGTTGCATAGTTCGCCCGCAGTTTAAATGAAGGCACTACCTGCCAGTTCAGTCCGATCTTGTAATTGTCAGTGCTACCGAAAGTCTCGTAGTCGGAATAGCGAAACGCAAGATCAAGGTCAAGGGCTTCTGTAAACCGCATACCGGATAGCAATGGCAGTCCGAGTTCAATGTAAATCTCGTCGGTCTTTACCGTACCTGATATTGGATCCGCTGCATTCGTGTTAGCGGAGCCAATCACCACCAGCGAGTCTGGATCTCGCCACCCCTTGTCCTGCCGCGACTCGACGCCAGCGGCCATCATGACCGGACCCGCCGGTATATCGAACAGCTGGCCCGAAATATTTGCCGACAGGCTTTCCTGTTCGTTGCCACCGGTACCGTTCATAGTAAAAAGAATATAGTCGAAAACCTCTGGGGTAATGTCGCCATACCCAAGAATGTCTGCGCAGGGAATCCCACCGCTTCCACAGACTGCGGTATCCAACGTCTCGTTGAGTCGCACTAAATTGACAATATTAGTCGAGCCGTCGGTGCCCGTATTGCGACCCAAATTGTAAGTAACATCCCAACTCCAGGCATCGTTGATCTCACTTTGAATCCCGACAACGATGCGATAGGTATTTGTTTCCTGGAAAAAATTACGATCGCCGCTCTCCGCCATGCGGCGGCGCTCAACAAATAGATCCTGACCTGTCGGATTCGTCGGATGGCTCGCGGGAATAGGAATGTTGTTGACCGTCGTCGGAGAAGCCGGCTGACCTGTTTGACGGTTGGTAAACATGAGTTCGCCAATAATCTCGACTCTGTCGGTCAGCTCATAGTTACCGAACGCTGAAAATGACAATCGCTCCAGCGGATTTACTGCATTGAACGATTGGTTGTAATCAAAGTTGTCGATCAGAGGGTCATACAGATGCCAGGCATCTCCGTCTCCATTCGGGTCTTGGTTAAAGTTTATTCGTGTTCCATCGGGCAACAGTGCGCGTCCGCCGATGGTGCTACTGCTGCCAACGCAAACCAGCGCCCCATTTACTTCGGACTTCGGACAATCGACGCGGTCCGGCATGAAAACTTCGCCGGTATCCTGATAACTCACGCTGGCCATCAAGCTGCCGCGATCGTTGGTGACGCCCCAGGTCAGATCAAGCTGTACTTCCTCGCCGTCACCATCAAATGCGGCGCCCACTTTCGCTGTGGTCTCGACACCTTCAAATCGCTGTTTGGTGATGATATTGACGACACCTGCAACCGCATCTGCGCCGTATACGGCTGACGCGCCATCTTTCAGCACCTCAATTCGCTCGATAATCGATACAGGAATCATACTGAGATCGACCGCGGTATTGGCGCCAGTACCGCCGTTGACCAATCGTCGGCCGTTTAGCAAGACCAGCGTTCGATTGATCCCCATGCCACGCAAGTTGATTTGTGGCGTGCCCCATCCGTTAGACACCCAATACGCGGACGTTTGATTGCCTCCCGAGCCAGCCGATGACGGCATGCGTTGCAGTAGCACTTCAAGTGACGAAATGCCGGTCGCAGCAATCTCCGGCGCAGTGAGGATTGTCACCGGCCCGACGCTATTGAGATCTTTACGAACGATTCGACTTCCCGTGACAACAACCTCCTCCACGGTGTCGGAATCTTTCTCCTGTGCTCCTGAAATAGTTGGAACGGCAAGAACCAGCAGACTGCCGCAGGCCAACATCCAAGAAGTTGAATAATGTTTCATTTTTCTTTACCCCCCGACTGGCTATTGCCAGTACCAATTTGAGAGTGCCGCCTGGGCACCGTTCGATCAAACTGTTGCCACCTATATGGACTTGTCTATACAGGTCCATACCTCCGGAATATACCGGGCACTTGCTCAATTTGCAATATCGACAAATTCCAAGCGCCGAAAATGACAGTTTTGCGAAAAAATGTTATCTATCTAACTGATTATAATGCGCTTTCTTAAACTATTGGGCCATCCCTTGCTGGTCTCCGAGCTGACAAGCCTTGATGAACTGTGGGAATTTACGAACTCCCAAACGACGTCGAATCTCCGTACAAGGAAAGTCCCGTAGCCGGATTTGTAAATTTTCCACTGATCGCCCGTCATCGTAGCGACAACTTCAACCAATGCCGTTTGATTACCGTGATAGGGATTGACGATTGGTACAATCGAAAGAGCAATGCTAATGAACGAAAACCGCGTAAGGCTCATTAGAGTTTCGTTTGCTCAATTTCAAAGCACGCGATCCCTATCGAAAAAGGGAGTATCACCGACCATAGACTCTCATCCTGAGCTATTCCGCGTTCGTAGCTCTTGCAGCTTCAAATCTGACGATTTTGTCGCCGTAAAGGGGATCGTAATAATGTCCGCCCTCCAGGTAGTCCTGGTTCCAGATGCGTTGCCCGGTCGATGTCACTCGGTACAAATAAGGGGACAGGTGAAGCCTCTCTTTGTGCCATCGGCCCTCTTCACCCGACGCGATATCAGTGCCGCTGCCATACAGCATCAAACCGCCTTCTGCGCGCACTTCGTGCTGCGGATCAATTTCTCTGTATTCGTGGCTGACATTGATGAGCTTGTGTCCCAACTCATGTGCGAGCACTCCCCGGTTCGGGTCGCTCCTTGTCACGGTGATTACGCCGCGAAGCCGTCTGGGCATGTCCCGATAGCTGTAGCCGGGAAATGACAGACCACCGGTCGTTATCGTGCGCAGGGCCCAGGTTCGCTCGTCCAGCTTCTCATAGAAAGACATAAACACGCCCTGCAGAACCACCAGGTACACCGTACGCGCGTTGTTCTTTTGTACCTCTACAATGGATTCAAATGCCAATAAAGCTTCTTTTGACAGGCCAGATCGCTGGCGCAGACTGTCCTCGTACATATTGACGTACTGCCCGCCAGGTGTCGTACTTTCGATATCGTTGGCCCGAATCTCTAAAAACGATGGATCGATATTGCCCGACTTGATCCAAAGCAACTTAAGCTGCACATCGGCAAAGGCAAAGATCGCTTTCGCTCTCCGAAACTCGTCAAGCAGACCGGCCAACGAAAACCGGTCTGTGAATGCTTTATCAAGATTCGACGGAAAATAAATGCCGATGTCTGCCGTTGCTATGTCCGGCCGGAGGTCGCTGTTCAGTTGTTGAACAGCATCGGTGTCGACTAATGTCCAATCCACGGGCTCTGCCGCTGCCATCGGTCCGCTCAATATCGTCGAGAACAATGTGCACAGCAAAATACGCTCAAATTCTAGCATTCGCATCCGAGTAGGTTTCCAAGCATTGAAATCTTTTCCAGACAATCGACACGTCCGCGATCGGCATAGTCTGTCATTCGTCTTCGAATCTGGCTATCGGCGTGCCAGCCCACATCATTTTACTTCAAATGTGACAGTCGCCCAGTTCGAAACATAATCGGCATCTGGATCGTCAACCTTTTGCATGTGAACCAATGCAATATACCAGACCGCCTTATTGCTGAGCAGGAATCGCGCACGACCGTCGTTATCTGTACGTAAATTGTAAGAATTCATATGATTGCCGGCGTCGTCATGACCATGGAAGCCCTCGTAGCTTGCCCGAACAATTTGGTTCGCGATCGGTTTGCCTTCGTACAAAACCCTAAAGCTCAATTCACTGCCAAACTTCAAGTCGTACGGGTTCTGATCCAGAATAATTTCGACCGGATAGCCAAGCAATTTCGAATAGTCGTCTGACCTCTTTCCTCCAACCTGAACAATTGTTCGAACATGTTTCGAGTATCGTTCACGCACTTCGGTCAACGTGTTTTCTTTTTCAAATACACGCAAGGTATCCAGGATTCCCTCATGCTCCAGGTACTTGACGAAGTCTTCTGGCGTCATGGTAATTATACTGGCTCGTGTCGATACACCTATGACATAAGTGCCAGGATCGCCCGCGCGGTATTTGAGATATGAAGAATTTTCATCGTCGTACCAATTGTCGTCCGTCGGGTGCGTAATTCGCCCGTCAGCCGCAATACTGACATCCGCCATCCTATCTCGGCTGATACTGTTTTCGCTCTTGTCGAACGTTCCGTTAATGAGACGAACCACCTGATCCGAATTTGCAGTCACGAAGTACTTCGGCGCTTTTAGAAACATCTCGTGCGCTGTCGCACTTGTCGTCAATAACGCGGCCATTAGACACGTGAAACTACCGGCTTTTACTCGAGATCCCATAATTTTTACTCCTGGACGTTTTGCTATTTGAATATTTGACTCAATCTATCTAATTTCGAAGGTGATCGTTGACCAGTTCGACTCATAGTCCGCGTCGTCATCGACTATTTTTTCCATGTGAATCATCTGAATGTACCATTTGTCTTTCTTCGTAATCTTGAAAGACGCGCGGCCATTCTCATCAGTTCGCAATGAGTACTCGCTTAGATCAGGGATACTGGCGTGCTCTGGCTCTGCCCTGGACGCGTAGCTCACGAACACATTCTGATCCTTGAGAGGCTTGCCATCGAACAGAACAACGAAAGACATTTCGTCACCAACAGCAACTGAGCCCGGATTCTGCTCGACGAATATTTCGGCCTTGTATCCGAGGGGTTGCTTGAAGTCGTCGGTCAACGGCTTGCCGACCTGGAATATCCCTTTTGCGTGCTTCGTATAGCGCTCGCGTATTGTTTGCAACTCATTGCTTGCCCGGTACGCTGCCAGTGCGTCCGTCATGCCTTCGTGTTCCAGATATTCCTCAAACATCTCGGCAGGCAGTGCAATGTAGTCGGGATTCGCAGCGACCCCGCCGAGCCCCGTTCCTTCCTTATCTGCGAATACCTTGATGTATGTGTTTTTGTATTTCGGGTTCGAGTCGACGTCAGACACTTCGTCATTTGGCGGCGTTTTGCGCGTGCCGTCCATGACGAGACTGATATCTCGACACATTTTTCGAGTGATTGAGTAGCCACTCTCGTGATATGTCCCGTTTCTCAATATCAGGAAGTTGTCCGTTCCAGGACGCATTTCGTATAGATCCGCGATCAGATACGTTTGATGAGCTTGGGCACTTGCGGCTACCAATAGCGCTAGAAATCCAACCAGAGCGGTACCAGTGCTGATAGACGATCGTACGAACTTGCATTTCATTTGTTTCACTCCAATTAGTAATGAGGTGGCAGGGACGGCTCCGAACTATTGGGCGGTTCGTGAGAATGATCACTTCCAGGGCCATGGGTGTGACCATTTTCCTCACCGCTCGTGCTTCCCACGTGAGATCCGTCGGGATTATGGCTGTGCCCCTGATCCAGCATATCCAGATGCGCGTGTGAGTGATCGTCGCGACTGATTGGAAAGCTATCCGCGTGCGCCGTGTGGCCGTAGCCATGTAATTGCATTGCCAGCAACGCCACTCCTGCCACAATCAGACCCGCGTTGGCGACTTTACTGAAGACTAAAAACTGCCCACGGCGTTGCCAGATGCGCAATAAGCCCCACATTATAACAAGCGCAATAATCTGTCCGACTTCGACGCCCAGATTGAATGAGAGAATGTGCCATAACATCGCGCCGTCCTCGGCTACCGGCAGCTGCTGCAGTCTTGTCGACAGCCCGAAGCCGTGAACAAGCCCAAACAACAAAACCATCAGCAGCAAATTGGGCGACGCTGTATTGAGATACTTTCGGAATCCATCAAGATTCTCGAACCCTTTGTATACTACCGTCAATGCGATAAACGCATCGACCAGGTAAAAATTGGCTGTTATTTGCAGATAGGTTGCACCGACCAATGTAATTGTATGGCCGATCGTGAACGCACTGACATACTTGACGATATCAATAAATCGTGTAAGGAAGAACATGACCCCGAATAGAAACAGGAGATGGTCAACGCCGGTTATCATGTGTTCTGCACCGAGACGGAAATATTCGAGATTTCCCCCATCAATCATGCGTTGCCGGGATTCTTCGGAAATTCCGTGCGCAAAAAGCGCTCCGCTCGTAAGCAGACCCACGACAAATATCCAAGCGCGACTAGAAAACGTTGACCTGCATCCAACTCTCATATCATATCCCTTACAATCATTAGTTGGCATAGCCCGTTTCTCGCGACGAAAGGTAACGCTGAAACCAGCTAAGCATGCGGAGCATTGAGTCCGTTTGTTGGGTCGCAGACCACATTGAACGGGAATGGCCCACCCCGCTGTAGATTATGAACTCCGACTCGACGTTGTATTGTTTCAAGCCACGATAGAACTCCCAGCATTGCCCAATCGGATCTATGTCGTCGTTTTCGGCACAAATAAGCTGTGTGGGAGTCGTAATATTTCGCACGTGCGTGACCGGCGATACGTTAGTGAAATAACTCACGTTGTCGTACAAATTCCCAAGCAGTGCCCGGTCATAGCGATTCACACTTGGCGACTCCGTGCCGTATTCGCTGACCCAATTAGTGACAGGGGCGCCGGATACTGCCACTTTGAATCGGTCAGTCTGTGTTACCGCCCAGGCCGCCATGTACCCACCATAGGACCATCCACCGATTCCCAGCCGATGGGGATCAGCTATTCCCTCGGCAACAAGGTGGTCCACGCCGAAGATGACATCTTTAAAATCACCTCCGCCCAGGTCATTTCGGTTCATAACAAGAAAATCATAATCACGGCCGGTAGAACCACGGATATTGGGTTCGAGTACCGCATATCCCCTGCTTACCAGAAGTGCAGCCCACGAGGGCCGAAACCCGTTCGCCCAGCGCGCACTAGGACCACCATGAACGTGCACGATCAATGGAAACGGTGTGCTGTTGTCACCTTTGCTGGGAAGGTATAGCGCGGCTTCGATATTGAGTCCGTCAAAGCTTTCGTACTGAATGATTTTGGGTACGGGCCAAACAACCTCGTCAGCCAAGTCAGTATTAATTTTTGTCGCTTGTCGGTACGGACTGTCCGAATCAGAAATCCAGATTTCATGCGGCATGTTGTACGTTCCACCAACCAGCCCAAGAAAATTCTCGCCAACCACGATGTCGGTACCCGGCGAAACTGGCGGATCGATACGGCGCTTAATGAATCCGTCCAGATCGATATCGTAAAGCAGCGATTCGAATCCTTCGGCAACTACCGCAATCACTGACCTGTTATCACGCCATTTATAACTCTGTATCTTTCGATCTATAGTCGATTCGGTCAGATTAAGCAGTTGACTATCGCGCATCCTGACAACCACCAGATCAAAGGGCTCCGGGCCACTTTCGCGC
This sequence comes from Proteobacteria bacterium UBA1844, assembly GCA_002338615.1. Classification (GTDB taxonomy): domain Bacteria; phylum Pseudomonadota; class Gammaproteobacteria; order Steroidobacterales; family Woeseiaceae; genus UBA1847. The sequence continues at coordinate 57,253 of DDIS01000087.1, forward strand.
GCCGCGATAGCTGACACGAATTCTCCATTCGGTGATACTTCGACGTTCGAGATTTCACGATCGGGGCGCCAAAGTTCGTGAAACTCGCCATCAGCGATGTCGAACAGGAACAGACGATCATGATCCAGTTCGCTGTATAGATCGCGCGATGCGGACAATACAATTGATTCTCCGTTCGGGGCCCAACGAATGGACGACATGCGCCAGTCACCTTCGGATAATTGTCTCGCTTTACCGGTGGTAACATCAAACACAGATAATTGCTGATATTTCCCGTTGACGATTGTCAGATTTTCACTGACTTCGGATTCCCGAATCCCATCCCCTGCTACAGCCGGATCGACGTTTTCAACGCTGGCATCAGCGATATAAGCGAGCAGGTTTTTTCCTGGTGACCATTCATACGCCAAAATGTCGGTAGCGCTGGCGAACATTTTTTCGGCTTCGCCGCCGATCATCGACAATCTGAATATTTCCGTTTTTCCATCTCTGTCGGAAATGAACGAAAGACATTTAGTGTCTGCGCACCATCGCGGCTGCGCGTTGATCTTGCCCGTCGTCGAAAGCCGCCTACTGCTACCGCTCGTCCGGTCGAGGGTCCAAATACTCTGCGTTCCGCCGGAGAGATTTGCAGATTCAGACACGACGAACGCAATTTCGTTGCGCGCAATCGAATACTGTAAATCCGAGGGGACTCGCAATTCGGAAAAAATCCTCGGGTCGAGTATTTTGGACACCTGCGCATTGGCGGCGTACGGCATAGTACAAACAGCTAGAAGAATGCACAGGCGCGACGGTGCCCTACTTTTTGCATCACAAATGCGAAATTCGCGCATAGAGCTGCCCCCTCGATCCGTACGTCGACAACATTGCCGTGGACGGCGAACTTATCTGTACAAACCTGTATATACAACAGATTTTACTTGGCTGCAACTCGGTGAATTGTCGCTTCTATCTGGGAACTTCAGCCACGCTGCAATAGACCTGCGTGATCAACAAGCATCGAACCGATTTTTCTGCGACACTCTGTTAGCCTGTCTCCTAATGTCGATTTGTCAACTCGATTGTCGCGCCAAACTTTTTTTGTCCGCAGCTAATTGGAGAGCGATCCAAACTGGGGTTACGCCGCGGCACAGATTTGATGTTCGTTAGCCGCCGCGCACCTCTGAGCCGATCCGTCGAAGTAGCCTCGTAGCTCGCCGTTCAACATGGCCGTCCGCACCTTCAGGAGCTCGCGCTCCTCTATCACGCTCCGGAGCTTTGCTCGAAGCTTCAGATTCTCGCGTTTCGCCTCGATCGGTGCCTCGTCCTTGATCGAATCGGTATTCGGTTGCACGGCCTTAACCCACTAATAAGGACTGTTGGGCGAGACGCCCAAATGCGCGGCGACGTCACTGGTAGAATGACCGCCTTCCAATATCTGGCGAACCGCTTCATCCCGAAATTCGGGCGAATATCTTTCATTACTCACACACTCCTTCTGGGGCTGATTCTAGTCGGAGGAATGTCTGTCAGGGCGGGGGAATTCCAACGCCTTTTTGAAAGCGTCCGCGACGGTGGGGTTAAACCCGTACAGGTAGTAGAGATCGATAACATCTGTATGTAATCGACGCAGCGAGTTCTCGATATCCTCGCGCAGCCTCGCTGGACTAGTATCAATTGAGCGCACACCGTTTTCGCCGCGCATACCGCACTTGCTGACGAGAACAAGCTTATTGCGATGCGGTTTCAGGAACGGGCCAACCAACTCCTCGTTACGTCCAAATCCGTACAACGCTGCGGAATCAAAATGGTCGATACCAAGATTCAGCGCTTTGGCAAGCATAGTTTTGCCCACTTCTATGGAGGGCGGTACGCCGTAAGCATGCGACAGGTTCATACAGCCGAGGCCGACTTCGCATACGTCGAAGGGACCCAGCTTCCTCACTCCTGAACTTCTTCCGGCCAGTAAAGCCGCATCGGATTATCAACGAGCAGCTTTTGCTGCAGGGCTTTCGTCGTTGCAATTCGAGGAATCATGTCAACCAGATTGCCGTCGTCAGGAATCGCAGTTTGCATGTTCGGATGTGGCCAGTCAGTCCCCCACAGACAACGATCGGAATAGTCAGCCACCAATGGCGCGACCGCGTTTGCGAAGTCATCCCACGGCGGACCCGACGCATCCAGCCGATCCGGGCACGTCGCCTTGAACCAGATGTCTTCGCGGCTATCGAGCAGATCTCGCAACGCACATATGTCGGGGCCCTCAGGACCCTGGATCACGTCCGGCCGACCCATATGGTCGATGACAATCGGCACCGGAATCGCATCGAGAAACGAGCGCAATTCAGTGAGGAGGTCTGCCTCAAAATAAACGACAACGTGCCAGGCGAGTGGCTCGATACGATGCGCGATCTCGATGAATTTATCTTTGGGTGCGTTTTCCAGCAGGCGCTTGAGAAAATTAAATCGTACGCCCCGGATGCCACTGTCGTGCAGCACTGCGAGTTGATCGTTACCAATTTCAGGGTCAACTACCGCAATGCCTCGTGCCATTCCGTTCGAACCAGCAATTGCATTGAGTGTTGCCGAGTTGTCAGTGCCGTGACAACTCGCCTGCACGATGACGTTGCGGGAAAATCCCAGTTGGTCCCGTAGCGCAAACAGCATCTCCGGCGTGGCGTCCTCCGGCAGGTACTTGGCTTTGGCGCTGAACGGAAATTGAGTCATTGGGCCGAATACGTGACAGTGCGCGTCGACGGCACCAGCGGGAACAACAAATCGTGGCTTCGACGGATTGTTATGCCAGCTGATGATTCGTTCACTCATGCGAATACCTTTCCATCCATGAGTTTTCGGGCAGTCCGCACCAATGCAGAACTGACCACCGCGCCGTTGGAGTCCAGTTCTATGACGCAAGTGGTTTCACCGCTGGCATGCTCAATACTCATGGTCTTGCGTGTACCTGGCGGAATATTGGCAACTTCGGCTGCCGGCGAGCCTTTTATCAAACAGGCCGTCGCAACGCTGACAGCGCCCAGCACACCGATCGACGCATGTGCACGATGCGGGATGAAACTGCGGACTGCTACAGCGCCACCATGCTGAGGCGGTGCGACGAGCATCATTTTCGGTACGGTCTTTGCGGAAACATCGCCCAGATTCATACGTTCGCCAACCTTCAGGCGAATAGCCTCGACTCGGCCTTTCAACTCAGTCGCATTATCCAATTCTTCACGGCTCTCGTAGCCACTTGCCCCAACATCCTCAGCCTTTATCACAACGCAGGGCATGCCGTTGTCGATCAGGGTCACTGCGACTCCATCAACCGTATCGAACGCGTTCCCGGTCGGTAGCAGCGCGCCGCACGATGAGCCCGCCGTGTCTCGAAATTCCAACGCAACTGGCGCGGCGGTGCCCGGCACGCCGTCGATCCGAGTAGTGCCTGAATAGGTCAGTCTGCCATCGGGTGTTGCAACCGTGGCAACCGCAACCTGCCCGGTGTTCTCCATGAATATCGCGACATGAGTTTCGTCACCCGTAGCTGCAACCAGTCCGCGCTCAATAGCGAACGGCCCGACGCCAGCGAGAATATTGCCGCAGTTTTGCTGATCCGAGACCAAGGCCTGATCGACAAATACTTGTAGAAACAAGTAGTCCACATCAATGTCGGCGCGTTCGGATTTGGAAATAACGGCAACCTTGCTGGTCAGAGGGTCCGCGCCACCCATGCCGTCAATCTGTCGGGGATCCGGCGAGCCCATTGCGCGCAACAGGAATTGGTCGCGTAGCTGACTGTCAGCCGGCAGGTCGCTGCGCAGAAAATAGCCGCCTTTCGACGTGCCACCTCGCATCCACACTACGGGGACACCGTCGTCAGACATACTTGAGCCCCAGGCCGGCCAATTTCTCGCGCATCTTGTACATATCGAGACCGAGTTCCCCTGCTGCGAGGCGTGCACGTTTTGCCTCTTCATTCGCCTCACGCGCTTGCGCAGCGATCAGTACGTCGGCGGCATTTTGCCGCGGGACCACACAGACGCCGTCGTCATCGGCAACGATGATATCGCCGGCGTTGATCGGTGCACCGGCGCAAACAACCGGCACGTTGACCGATCCCAACGAGGCTTTGATCGTGCCCTGTGCGAAGACGGCCTTCGACCAGACGGGAAAGCCCATCTGAGTCAGATCACGAACGTCACGAATGCCGGCGTCGATGACGAGGCCGCGACAGCCTCGCGCTTGTGCCGAGGTCGCCAGCAGGTCACCGAAATAGCCATCTTCGCAAGGCGACGTTGGCGCGATCACGAGAATATCCCCAATCTGCAACTGCTCTATGGCGACATGCACCATCCAATTGTCGCCAGGCGGCGCCGAAATGGTGACTGCTGATCCGGCAACTCGCGCGCCGGCATAAATCGGGCGCATATAACTGGCTAAAAGACCTGTCCGTCCCTGCGCTTCATGCACCGTCGCGACACCACAAGCAGCCAGACCATCAATGACCTCAGCGCTCTCTCTTTCCACGTCCTGAACCACGACACCAACCATGAGGCGTACCTCCATGCTGCTTCTAGTTGTCCAAGTTCACCATGACGCCGCCCGGAATGAAATTCAGAACTGTACATTGCCTATAAGAACATGCTAATTCTTTGACTTATGGACTCGTCGAACCTCAACTTGCGCCACCTGCGTGCAATGGCTGCAATTGAACGCCTTGGCAGTGCAACGGCCGCAGCGCAGGCCATTAGTATTACCCAACCCGCCATAACCCAGGCGTTGGCAAAGCTTGAGTCTCAGCTGGATCATCAACTGTTCGAGCGACGACCCGATGGCATGACCAAGCTGCCAGCAGCCACGATCTTTGTGCCGCGTGTCGAGGCCGCTCTGGAGCACATCGGATCACGCCACGTCACGACAGCATGCATGCACGCAATGATCGCGTTAGCCGATGCCGGAAGCTATGCGGAAGCCAGTGCCGTCACCGGGCTCGCGCAGTCTACGTTGCATCGTGCGGTGAGAGACCTGTCGCTGGTACTCAAACGGTCGCTGGTCGAGCGGCGCGGCAAGGGTATTGCGCTCACAGAGCAGGGTCGTCGAACCGCGCGTTCCTTTCGCCTGGCGCGCGCCGAGCTGGAAGCTGGCCTGAGCGAATTGGCCACATTGGGTGGCCGCGAAACCGGGCGGATTACGATCGGTGCCATGCCGCTCTGTCGAGCACGCCTGTTACCGGCAGCCGCAGCGGCATTTCATGAAAAACACCCGGAATCAGAAGTCGTAATCGTTGAGGGATCGTTCCGCGAATTGATCGAACCGCTGCGCGATGGTGTCATCGACGTGATGATCGGTGCATTGCGCCCGGCCGCGCCAGCTGACGACCTCATCCAGAACGAATTACTTGTAGACCGACTCGTCGTGCTGGGCCGCAAAGGACACCCACTCGCAAAACTGGCAGGCAACGTCGCTACCAAAGACCTTGCCGATTATCCGTGGGCAATTTCCGCGCGCGGCACACCGCTCAGAATTCAATGGGACCGTATGTTTGCGCGTGCCGGCATCGCGCCACCCAAAATTCCGGTCGAGAGCGGGTCTGTAATCGCCAATCGCGAAATTTTGCGAAAGAGCGATTTCCTGACACTGTTTTCGCCGGACCAGGTTGCCGTTGAACTCGAAGCCGGCTGGCTTGCCAGGATATGTGAGGCACCAGGACATCTTGAGCGCACGATCGGATCAACAACGCGTGCCGGTTGGCGACCAACAGACATGCAATCCAGCTTTCTTCAGATTTTGCAGGATACGGCCCAGGAAATAACACTTAGCAAGAACTTATAAGCTGTTTGGTCTTTCAATTAGCGCCTTGGGCCACCATTCTCTAGCCTGTAAACATGACTCTAGTAATCGACTGCCACGGCCATTACACCACTGCGCCAAAGGCGCACAGCGAATGGCGCGAGGCACAAAAGTCCGCTTTTGAATCTGCCGTCGCCGCGGGTCCTTACCCCGTGATCTCGGACGACGAAATCCGTGCAACGCTGGAAGAAAACCAGCTTCGATTGCTCCATGAACGCGGTGCAGACATGACAATTTTTTCACCGCGTGCGTCCACAATGGCTCCGCACATCGGTGATGAAAGCGTCGCAATAGCGTGGTCGCGGGCCAACAATAATCTTATTGCTCGTTGCGCCGAACTTTACCCCGATGAGTTTGTTCCCGTCTGCATGTTGCCGCAGTCACCGGCTGCGGACATGCAGGCTTCAATTGATGAGCTACAGCGCTGTGTCGACATGGGATTTGTCGGCTGCAACCTGAATCCGGACCCCGGTGGCGGTCATTTTAGTCACCCGCCGCTCACGGATCACTTTTGGTACCCGTTCTACGAAAAGATGGTGGACCTGGACGTGCCGGCGATGGTCCATGTATCCGGTAGCTGCAATCCGGGTTTGCACGCAACGGGCAGCTATTACATCGCCGCCGATACGATCGCGTTCATGCAATTGATTCAGGGCGACCTGTTCCGTGACTTCCCGAGCCTGCGTCTTATTATCCCGCACGGCGGCGGTGCGGTACCCTACCACTGGGGACGCTATCGCGGTCTTGCCGACATGTTGCAGCAGCCGGATCTCGCTAGCCACGTGATGAACAACGTATTTTTCGATACCTGCGTATATCACCAGCCGGGAATCAATTTGCTGGCCGACGTCATCGACAACAAAAACATCCTGTTCGGCTCCGAAATGGTCGGCGCCGTGCGCGGCATCGACCCGACTACCGGTCACTATTTCGATGACACCAAACGTTATGTCGATGCTCTCGACATTTCGGACGAAGAACGTCACGCAATATTCGAAAAAAACGCACGGCGCGTTTTCCCTCGCCTGGATGCGCGGCTTAAAGAACGCGGACTATGAATGAGAACATTCAGGAGTATCTTGCGGAACTCGAGGACATCCCCGGCACGCGCGTGTACACCGCACAACGCGCGCGCAAAGGCTATTGGATGAACCAGTTTGCCATGAGCCTCATGAATACTGCGAACCGTGAACGTTGGAGAGCAGACGAAAGGGTGTACCTCGCCGAATGGCCGATGACAGAGGAACAGCGGCAATCGATTCTTGATCGAGATTACAACCGTATGCTCGAACTTGGCGGCAACATTTACTTCCTCGCCAAGCTTTTCTCGACTGACGGATTAAGTTTTGTCCAGGCCGTATCAACCATGACCGGCATGAGTGTTGAAGACTACCAGGCCATGATGATTGCTGGCGGCCGGTCGCCAAACGGCATGCGCTCGATCAAGGACGGCGACTGATATGGCAAGAATCTCAGCAGGCATAGCATCCAGTCACGTACCGGCGCTGGGCGCCGCAATCGACCATGTTAAGACTGAGGAAGATTACTGGAAACCAGCCTTTGCCGGGTACGAATGGACGAAGGACTGGCTCAGGAATACGGCCAGGCCCGATGTCGTGATTCTCGTTTATAACGACCATGCATCCGCATTTGATATGAACGTCATCCCGACTTTTGCGATTGGCTGTGCCGAGAAATTTAATCCCTGCGATGAGGGTTGGGGACCGCGCCCGGTTCCTGTCGTCCAAGGGCATGCCGATCTTGCCTGGCATCTTGCGCAGTGCCTAATCCTCGACGAGTTCGATATGACTATCATGAACAAAATGGATGTCGACCACGGGCTGACCGTGCCGCTTTCGCTGATGTTCGGACAGCCGGATGCATGGCCTTGCAAAGTTGTGCCACTGGCAGTCAATGTTGTGACCTACCCGCCACCCACAGGAAATCGCTGTTGGGCATTAGGCGAAGCAATCCGGCGCGCCGTCGAAAACTTTCCCGAGGATCTTAACGTCCAGATCTGGGGCACTGGCGGTATGAGCCATCAGTTGCAGGGACCACGCGCTGGCCTGATCAACGCCGAATGGGACAATCGCTTTCTCGACCGCCTGATCGGCGACACTGACGCGCTGCGTCATATACCGCATATCGAATACCTTCGCGAAACCGGATCGGAAGGCATTGAAATGGTTATGTGGCTTATCATGCGCGGTGCGCTGGGCAAGAAAACCCGATGCCTGCATCGCCACTATCACGTCCCCGCCAGCAACACTGCTGTAGGACATCTGGTTTTGGAGCCTGAAGAATGAGAATTGCACTTGCCGGTGCCGGCGCGTTTGGAGAAAAGCACCTTGATGGATTGAAGAAGATTGATGGCGTCGAGATTGTTTCGATCATAAGCCGCAGACCCGAGCAAGCGGCCGCGGTTGCCAAAAAATACGGTGCAAAACATAGCTCGACAGAACTGGCTGATGCGTTGAATCGCGATGACGTCGATGCGGTTATCTTATGCACTCCAACGCAAATGCATGCGGCACAAGCCATCGCGTGTATGGATGCGGGAAAGCATGTAGAGGTCGAAATTCCGCTGGCCGATAGTCTTGCAGACAGCCAGGCCGTGCTCGACAAACAACAGGAAATCGGCCTGACCTGCATGGTTGGTCATACGCGTCGATTCAATCCGTCGCACCAATACGTGCACAACAAGATCGTGGCGGGCGAATTCAATGTCCAGCAGATGGATGTGCAAACGTATTTCTTTCGCCGCAAAAATATGAATGCGAAAGGAGAACCGCGTAGCTGGACCGATCACTTGCTTTGGCACCACGCTGCGCACACGGTCGATCTATTTTCCTACCAGGCCGGACCGATTGTACGAGCCAACGCGATAGAAGGCCCCCATCATCCGGAACTTGACATTGCAATGGATATGTCTATCCAGTTGAAGGCCGCAAGCGGTGCCATATGCACGTTGTCACTGTCGTTTAATAATGACGGTCCGCTCGGCACGTTCTTTCGCTATATCGGAGATACTGCGACCTATATTGCTCGCTACGACGACCTCGTAAACGGCAGAGAAGAGCCTATCGACGTATCGAATGTCGACGCGTCGATGAATGGCATTGAACTGCAGGACCGCGAATTCATTGCGGCAATACGCGAGAGCCGTGAACCAAATTCGTCAGTCCAACAAGTCCTGGATTGTTATCGAGTACTGCACGATCTTGAGCAGCAGCTTTCTTGAAGGCGCAATTTTCAATGGCGTCTGTTCCTCACGGCAAGCTCCAGCATTTCTTCAATTGCTTTGCGCAATACGGTCTCTAGACCTGGAAGAAGAAACGTGACATAGAGTATGAACACATGCTTGATCGCGCAGCTGACGTGAGACTCGCGACGCTCGAGCACTTGTGTACTGACGCTGTGGACGCATTCCCTGCGACGGGTGAGACGTCGCAGCAAAACGAGCCGAAAATCGTCCGCGAACGATCCAATCGAGGTTTATAGACGGTGATCATCCGATGATGGGCGAAACATCGTGCGGCCATCACTTCGTCCACTAGTCACGGAATTTCGAATTGCTCGCGCGCATGGACTTCGAAACTGGATTCCAAACGTTGCTCGCCTTCGCGGTCCGGCATTGAATACGTTAGCGTGGCTTTAACGATACCTGGAAGAGTGAAAATATGATTTGACTGATAGATTCCAGGTTCGGTGGGTGACGGTCGAACCTCAAACGGCCCAAACGTTTTGCCCGAAAAAGAAATGCTTACGAACATGTTACTTAGTCCGACTACAGGCTTGTTTGAAGTTGCGTCGGTAAAACGCCATCGCAGATATTCTCTTTCGCCTGCAAGCATCGGTTCCGGCTCGCCACCAAATAGGATACGTATGCCATTTGCTTCACTCCGTTCGTGCGACATGGCGACCACTGCGTAGCATAGAAACGCGACAGCAATAAGCTTGATAGTTATTTTCATGAATTGTTCATCTCCTCAACATTTACAGGTCTAGCCTATCTTCAGTCGGTAAGCCAATAATGCGCCCAGAGCTGTTGGCACCGCGAAAACGAGGTAACTCGCAGACATGCCCAAGCCTGCAGCAATCAGATAGCCTGCAAGCGCCGGCCCCACTACCGCTCCGGAGCGGCCCAAACCCATTGCCCAGCCAATGCCGGTGCTGCGCAACGCGGTTGGATAGGCTTTTGCCGCTACCGCATATAGCCCGCTGAATCCGCCCTGCAAAAACACACCGGTCGCAAAAGTGATAATGAGCATAAGTCCAAGCTCATGCGGCACGATGGCGAACGCGAACATGCAGGCCGCCGCCGCCATCAATAGCAGGAAGATAAGTGTCGTCAGATGCCATTTTGTCGCCAGAATACCAATCAGGAAAATACCCAGGAACCCACCAAAATTGAAAACCAGGAAAGCCGTTCTGCCCACGGCGATTTCAAAGCCCGCATCGATCATGAGTTTTGGAATCCAGCTCATCAAAAAATACAAGGTAGCGAAGCACAGGAAAAAAACAGTCCAAAGCGTCACGGTGACGGATTTCAAGTCATTGCGCATCAGTACACTCATGCCGTTGCCACTAGCCGAGCCGGGCTCTTGGGGCCGCTTCTCTACAGGTGGTAAGGCAGACAGAATCGTCCTCCCCATCCGATTCAAAATTCTGTTCACAGTCGTTAATGCGGTCCCGGGTTGCCGTTCGAGCAGAAACTTCAGCGACTCGGGAAGCGCGAACCACGCAATTACTGCCATCAGCAGGGTCGCAATGCCGCCGAACCAGAACATGCCTCGCCAGCCAAACGTCGGCATTAGTTGCGCGGCGACTACGGAAGTCAGCATGGCGCCGAGAGGGTAGCCCGACATGACAGCCGTAACGGCCAAAGTTCTGAGCCGGGTTGTGCTGAATTCGGCAGCAAGCGCAACCTGGCACGCGATAACCGCACCCGCACCGGCGCCACTGACAAAACGCAGTGCGGCGATCGAAACGACACCCGCCGCATAGGAAGTCACGGCCATAGAAACGGCGACCAGAGTCAGACTCGCAACAATTAGTTTGCGGCGACCGTAGCGGTCTGCAAATGGCGCAATAAACATAGCGCCAAACATCATGCCGGCGAGAGCGGAACTGAATACCCAACCTAATTGGGCAGGCGTCAGTTGAAATTCTCTGGATACCGCTTCCGCAACTACAGCCATCGCGGCGATATCGAAGCCGTCCAGCATGTTGAATACGACACACAGTGCAACAACGAAAATTTGGTAGGCGCTGATATTGCCATTGTCCACGATATCGGAGATCAGTGACGCCGCGCTTTTAGTGCTTTGATCCTTGGACATTCCGGTAATCCCGTTTAACAAACAATACTTCAATTTATCAGCCATTGGATGCGAATAATCAGCTAAAAGGGATTCGCAGCCATGAATTTATCTTGTTGTTGTCTATTGTGCTTGGTCGGAGTCGTGGACTGCGTCCCGAATCGTCGCAATCAATAGCTCAGCTGCCGGTGGCAGGCTCGTGTGAGCACGGCGTGTTATGCCGATCGGTCGGGGCGCTTGGGGTAAATCGAAATCCAGAGTCGTCAATATTCCATACTTTTCTTCGTAGTAAATTTCGGAACGCGAAAATATGGATACAAAGTCATCTTCGACAAGCAGGCCTCGCAACAGAATCGTTGAACTTGTTTCGACAACGTGTTCCGGCCGAGTGAGTTCGTATTGCACGAGCATGTCATCAAACAGGATACGACTTGCGGTCTTCGGACGCGGAAGAATCCATTTGTAGCGAATCAGGTCACTCCATGTTATGGCATGTTGCACCTGCAGTGGATGGCCGGTCCTGACAATTATGGAAATTCGCTCATCAAGTAAACGCTCTTCTACCAGATCATAGTCATCGGGAACGTTGCGCAAAGCGCCCACCATAAAATCGATGTCGCCACACCGGAGCGCGGCAACGAGCTCGCTGTACGCTCCCTCATAGGTGGAAAAGCGCATATACGGATGAGTAATGCGGAGCATCGCGATTGCGTGAGGAACGATTCGAGTCCTCATGAACGGCAGGCTGCCGAACCTCACTTCACCAGTCGTGACGCCCCGCATACTGAGCACGCCCTCACTGGCATGGCGGAGATAGCTTTTTGCGAGTTTCACATGCCGGATTAGGGCCCTCGAAAAAGAGGTCGGCAGCATTGCGGTAGGGTTTCGCTCGAACAGCGTCCGGTCAAGCGATTCCTCAAGCTTTCGAACATTGGCAGAGATCGCAGTGGTTGTCACCGCCAGATCCTGGGCGGCGCCTGACAGGCTCTGTTGTTCCGCGGTGGCGAGGAATGAGTCAAGCCATTTGTCCGACACATCCATCCTGAAAAACCGCGCAATGCTCGGTGACCCGGCGACTTCGGCAGGAGGCAATAATTGTGCGGCTGCCTGGAATTCCCGCTCCGCTCCCAGTGCGCCGATTTCAAAAGCCTTGCCGAATGCCGTTGGAGTTACGCCCTTCGAAGATCGATCAAAGAGCGACGCGGATAACTGCAGTTCAAGCTCCTGAAGTACTTTGGTGACCGAGGTTTGCGATCGACTTATGGATTTCGCGGCGGCCGTGATACTGCCATTGCGCGCCACAGCGAGGAACGTGCGGGCCTGACGGATTGTTACATGAGTCACCGAAGACGGATCGCTCATTGTGTGGTCATTCGTATCACGGCTGCCGGGTGCGGAGGATGCTTGGGTTCACCCGCAATAATGCCAGTTGAATCGTCAGTCAGTATCTTGCCTCAACAGCAACGCAATTGAAACGTTCCGCCGGTCACGAACCTCTGGATGGAAGATATATGTGTTTTGTTTCCAGGAAGTCGTCAAGTCCGCCAACACCGTGAAGTCGACCGATGCCACTTTCGCGATAGCCGCCGGTTTCAGCCTCAGCAAAAAGTTTGTTGTGAGTATTGATCCAGACGGTTCCGGCCTTGATTTCCTGAGCCAAGTGCAGCGCGTGTCCCGTGTCGCGGGTGTAAAGACTCGCTGCCAGCCCGAAGCGCGTTGCATTTGCCTTTGCAATGGCCTGTTCCTCGCTGCTAAACGATTCGAGCGCAAGAATCGGCGCAAATAACTCTCTCTGGACCAGTTCGCATTCAGTCGAATTCGTAGCGATCAGACTGGGCGTTACAAAAGCGCCATCGGCATGTGGGGCTTCAAGCACGGTTCCTTTAAGTAAGATCTCGCCCTGACTGTGGACCGTGTCGAGGAAGTTCAGCGCGCGTTGCTGGCTCCCCCGGTTAATCAGCGGACCCATCTGTGATGCCGGATCGTCACCCGGGCCAACCCGTACCGCCTTTAGTCGCTCGAGCAGCAGGGACCGCATTTCGTCCAGTACGTCGACATGCACCAGGGCGCGCGAGATCGCGGTACACATCTGGCCTGCCAGTACGATGGCGCAGCGAGTGATTGTGTTTGCCGCGTCGGCGAGGTCTGCGTCCGGAAAGACAATAGCAGGCGCCTTGCCACCCAATTCGAGTGAAAGCCGAGTCAGGGTGTCGGCACCACTCTTCATAATTTGTTTTCCAACGGCGGTTGAGCCCGTAAAGCTGACCACGTCCACATCCGGAGCCGCGACGAGAAACTGTCCAACGATACTATCGGGCTCGACCAGAGATTGAATGATGCCGTTTGGAAGCTCATCAATTTCGACCAGGCATTGAATAATCAGGTCATTACTTGCCGCAGTCTGACCTGCAGCTTTCACGATACAAGAGCAACCGGCCGCCATCGCAGGTGCGAGGGAACGAACCAGTAAGGTTACTGGAGCATTCCATGGGACCACGATCAAAGCAACGCCAACAGGCTCGCGGGTCAAAAATGAAGTGCCGTTCGGATCGAGTCGCCCAACACGGCCAAACAGGTTTCGTGCCAGTCCTGCATAGTATTCGGCCTCCGAAATGGCGGCGCCAATTTCGAATCTGGCTTCATGCGCCAGCTTCCCACTCTCCTGCACAACCCGGGTGCACAACTCATCCCGGACCGCACGTAATCTTTCCGCAAATCTGAGCAAAACCTGTGCGCGCAAACGTGCATCATTCCGCCACGCGCTGTGCTTGAAACTATTACCGGCCGAGTACAACGCCGCCCGAGCGTCCTCGATGCTGGCCGCCGCATAGTGGGAAACAGGGCAGGAGTTGGCAGGGTTGAGATTGTCCACCAGTTCACGACTTTCAGGTGCAAGCCAGTGTCCGTCGACAAAATTTCGACCTTGGTACATTTAGGAAACTCCAGGCGCGCAAAAGCCTCGGCGCGCTACCCAATTCAGAATCAGCACTATTCTTTGTCGCGGACCCAGTCGGACTTCACTTCAAAATGCGTAATCGTCGCGCCAGCATCGACGATCCGCAGTTGCAATTCGGAACCCTGGTAGCCGGGCTTCCGGTACGTGATGATTAGGCGACCATTGTCATAAATACTGTAGTCATCACCATGTTTGGCAAAAATCAGGTGCTTGAGCACCCCATCCTTAATAACCAGCTCGCCTTCTGTCCTGACAACCCAATTGCCGCGTTCAACCGTTTTGATGTACGCCGCCTCGACATTCATGTGCTGTGTAGGGTCGGGCTCGAGGACCGGGTGTCCGGTTGCCATCCAGATTCCGGTTTGGATAGCCTGGTCGTAATCCATGTAGATCGCAAGATATCGGCCGTGTGAAAAAGTGACGTCAATGTGCACTTCGATGATGTCGCCGCCAAAAACCTGCTTGCTCAGCAGCCAGGCACTCGACTCAGGTGCCTTCCGTGGCGCGCCAAATTCCGGTGAGCGCCCCGAAATCGAGTTCTTCTTAAAGCTCCAAAGTTTCGGGTCCGGAGAGCGCCAGGCGTCAGCTCCTGCAGCGACCAAATCGGTGGTCCGCTGTTGCTCAACATCAGCAGAGCCGGCACTTGCAAGTACCAGCATAGTTAACGCCAGAACAATTGCCGATATCGACTTAACCCGGAACTTCTTAATAATTAATATCTGCACAAAATCATGGTCCTGACGAATCTTTCCTAAATCGTTTGCGAGCCAAATATAGCACCTAGTCAGCGCTGCAAGCTTGTGAATCTTAAAGCCCGGCACTCTTTCCGTACTGTTAAAAGTTGCGGCGTACCTGAAGGTTAATGGTTCTAAGTGGCAGCATCGAACCAACAAATACACTTCGCGATCCACCGCCTGGGCCCACCGTGCCTGGAAAGGCAAACCCCAAGATTTCTTCGTTGGTGATGTTCTTGCCGGAAAGGCGAATTTCCCAAAGCCCGTCATAGCTCGAGGCAAAAAATAGCAAGTCGAAAGTGTGGTCGCTGCCAGTCGTCACAGGCTGTCGTGCCGGCTGGTTTGGCGGATCCTGGTACAATTCGGTATTGCCGGAGTAGACCACTGTTCCGCCAATTTGCCAATTCGAAATCAAGCTATCAGTCTCGTATGTAAGTGACGCATTGCCATCCCAAGTCGGCGCGCGTTCAAGCTGATCCCAGCCATATGAAAACAAACCCTCTGCATTCGCGTAGGTAACTCCGCCGGAAAAGTTAAAGTGGTCTGTGATTTGCCAGCGCCAGTCGGAATCAAATCCTCGAGTTTTGGCATCGATATTTGTTGCAACGAATCCACCCGCCGAAGGAGTAAATTGCGTAAATTGATAATCAGGTATATCCATGTAGAAACCACCGATGTTGAACACGAGCCGGTTGTCCAGCAACTCCATTTTTAGGCCCGCTTCGACACTGTTGGCAACCTCAGCTTCAATAATTGCATTATCAGGCGCGATGTTGTCTGCCGCGACGCCGCCACTCTTCGTGCCTTTCGACAATGAGAAATAGGCCATTACACTGTCGGAAACATCAAACTCCAGACCTATCGCACCATCGAGAGCGGGTTCGGACGTTCGCAGGTCAGCGGTCGGATAGCTTTCAGTGCCATTCTCAATCTGACTCTTGGTGACATTCTTCTTTTCACTTGTGTATCGAATACCGATATTGCCGCGAAAGCGATCGGTAAACCCATAGTCCGTGACAAAAAATCCTTGGTAGGAGGTTGTGTTCTGGAGGAAGCCTGTGTATCGAGTGTTACTAAACGGACCTTGCCGGTCGGTTGTTCTGTTGTATTCGCTGGCCAATGCAAATATGCCACCCATCCAGATCAGCCGCCGTTCTTCGGGCGATCTGACTCGCAGCTCCTGAGTAAACTGTGTGTATTCTTCGTTAGAACCATTTGTTGTTCCCTGTTGCGTGGTTTGTGCGGTGCTACCGTCGTCGTTCAGATCCGACGAGTCAAAGTACGAGCCACTTGTAACTGAGCTGATTGTATAGCCGTTGACATCGACATCCATATTCAAGGTGGCGCGATGGACGTCCTGCTCATCAAAGCCATCGACATCTGATGCGAAGTCCCTGCCAAGATTCCCCTGGAAGTTGGCGAGGTCAGTGCCGGTAGGCGGAACGCAGGAAGTACCGATCGGACCTGGGGATTCCTCAAGGCTAATAGAAGGGTCACCACAATAGTAGATTGCCACCGCGCGGCCGTCCTGGTCTCGATCGCTGAACTGGTACATTGCCTCAGCGCGGAAGTAGTCAGTAGGTTCAAACGTAAATTTAACACGCGCACTGAGCTCATCGATTACAGGAATATCACTACTTGTCGCAAGGTTCTCCATGTAACCACCGACGTGATTACCGCGGACAACGAATCGCGACTTTATTGTTTCTGAAAAAGGAATATTGAGAACGCCTGTCGCATTCCACCCGCCATCAACAACTTCATAGCCGCCAGTTGCGTATCCACCGAAATCGTCGGTCGGGTCATTGGTCTCCACAAGTATTGCGCCAACGCTAGTGTTCTTGCCTAGATAGGCAACCTGTGCTCCCTTGATCACTTCAACACGGCTTACGTCGTACATTGCGGCGCGGTACTCAGCCGATCGGGAGGCGTAGGCTCCGTCAACGAATAGACTAACAGATTGGTCGAAAGACAATGAGCCGGCGGACGTTCCGACGCCGCGCAGGGAGACTTCAAAACCACCAGGCGCCCTGGAAATCAAGAGACCAGGCACATAGCTGTCCAGATATTGAAGTTCCGTGATTTGGAACTCGTCTACGTAAGCGCCGGAAACCACACTGATTACAGCAGCGATCTCCTGCGTGGATTGCTCGCGTTTGTGTGCGGTCACGATTACTTCTTCCAACGCGTCTTGCGCGATTACGGGTTGCGATATGACAATTGCGGCAAGGCCGGCAGCGCCTATAAAAGCTCTGCTTATACTGTTCCTAAGCATTGTTTCATCCCCTCGATTCAAATCTTTGAATGGTAATATCAATTTTATTCCGCTGAGACCCAGTACAACGCAAAGCCAGGTCCACCAAAAAATACAGGCTGTCGCGATATGAACGATGTTCAAAAGACAAAATCCACCTGACCAGCAAACCGCCCTATCGCTTGCAGGTATCCTGTTATCTGCAATGTGTATGAGAATAACAAACCGCAAAGCGGCCGGAACAGAATCACCATGAAAATTGATCCTTAGTTCATTCATTCTATTTTTGTCGCGTGCACGCCGTAACGAGATACGGACTGGATTAGACGGCTATTCATAGTTCGATGCAAACCATTTTCGTTACTTGACCATGACTATTTCTTACGCCGGCGCTCGAACGACTGAAAAGTTGGTAAATTTGGGCAGAATATTTCACGCGATGAATTGGGAATGAAAAGTAGGCACAAGAGGCAGGTTGTGATATCCGGCGGCGGTCCGGTTGGAATGGGTTTGGCACTGGAGCTCGGCCGCTATGGCATCCAGTGCACTGTGATCGAGAAAACGCCAGTAATTCATCGAATCCCGAAAGGCCAGAACCTGACGCAGCGGACTTTGGAACACTTTCGGCGCTGGGGTATCGAAAAGGAGATACGCCGGGCTAGAGTACTACCGGACACCTTCGGTATTGTCGGCGTGACGACGTTCGGATCTCTGACGAGCGGCTACGCGTACCGGTGGCATCAACGCGAACTCGTGCGGCCGTATTATTCGACCGACAACGAGCGCTTGCCGCAATACGAAACCGAACGTGTTTTGCGATCAAAGATCGCGACGATAAAGTCCCTGGACTACCGTTTTGGATGTGAGGTTGAGTCAGTCGATCAGGACTACTCCGGAGTCGTTGTCAAAGTTCGTCACGGTAATGAAGGCCGAGTTGAACAGCTCACATCGGACTATCTGATAGGCTGCGACGGCACTCATTCCCGTGTTCGCGAGCAGGCTGGCATTGAACTGGTTGAACACGACCATGAAAAGCGGATGGTTTTGCTGTTGTTCAAATCGCCAAAATTAACCAAGGTTCTAGAGCACTATTCAGGCGCCAGCTACTTCAACGTGCTCTCTGCCGAACAGGATGGCTATTGGCAGTTTTTTGGGCGAATTGACCTTAATCATACTTACTTTTTTCATATGCCAGTGCCATCGAGAGCGAAACTCAGTGACGCTGAGCTGAAGGCCATCGTTGCTCAGGCAGCTGGGACCGACGTTGACGCAAAAATTGAGTACGCCGGATATTGGGATCTACGTTTCGCAACAGCGATGAGCTTTCGGTCGAAACGTATTTTTATCGCCGGTGACGCGGCGCATAGCCATCCGCCCTACGGCGGTTACGGAATTAATCTGGGTCTGGAGGACGCGCGCAACCTGGGTTGGAAGCTGGCCGGCGTATTGTCCGGCTGGCTAGACCCGGCGATTCTCGATACCTACACGCAGGAAAGAAAGCCCGTATTTGATTCGACTGCCGACAACTTTATCGCACGGAGCATATCCAGGGACCGGTCATTTGTCCGTAATTTTGATCCTGCACGGGATAAAGTTGCGTTTGAACATGAATGGGAGAAGCGTTCGAACTCAACATCGGACGAAATTAAGTCCTACTCACCAAACTATGGTGGGTCACCAATAGTTTATGGGCCGGACGGTGCCGAGAGCAGTGCCCTGGGATTGCACAGCTTTGAAGCGCGACCCGGGCATCACCTGTCGCCACAATCGCTGTCCTCGGGCGACAATGCGTGCGACGTACTTTCAGATGGTTTCAGCCTGCTCGCGTTCGGAGATGTGGAAGATGACGTTGAACAGTTGTTGCGTTCAGCTTCGATGCTAAATATTCCGCTTAAAGTTATTCGGGATTCTCTTTCTAACGGTCGTGAGAAGTATGAGAATCCACTTATCATTGTCCGCCCGGATCAGTTCGTCGCGTGGGCAGGACATAGGGTTGACGGTAACGCCAATGAAATTCTTCAGCGCTTGACGGGACGCAGCGTACAAGAAATACATTTGTCGCGCAGCACATGAACGATGACAATCAACCTCCCGCCGGTAATCAGTCAGCACGACGTATGAAAATAAGGCGTCGCAGGTTTTTGCGGACGGCAGCGGCGGCGGCGTTAACTTTGTCTGGAGCAAGCGCACGGTCGCTTGCGGACAACCGGAAATCTGCTCAACGTTCGCGCAAGAACTTCGATGTAATCGTTGTGGGTCTGGGCGCGATAGGTAGTGCATCGCTTTATTGGCTGAGCAGGCGGCTTGGCAGCAATGTTCTGGGTATTGAGCAATTTCCGTTGGGCCATAGCAATGGCAGCGGTCAGGATCATTCTCGTTCTATTTCTTACGCTTATGAGCAGACCAGCTTGGCTAGACTGGCAGTTAGTGCATTTGAGACCTGGCGTGAGGTCGAAGCGGATCAGCACAGCTCCATATTGCAGGAAACCGGCGGATTGGTATTCGGCGAGGTAGACGGAATATACAACGACAGTATGGATCGCCTTGCCGGAAAACTTGGGGAGTTGGGACTTCCGTATGAGTTGTGGGATTCCACGGAAGCGATGCGACGATATCCACAATTCCGATTTCGCGACAATATCCGATCAATCTTCTTGCCGGAGGATGCGCTGGTCGACGCCAACAAAGGAAACGCGGCACATATTTGTGGCGCTGTGCGCAACGGCGCACGCATGATGGCTGAAACTCCGGTAGTCGACATTCGTATCGTTGACGGTGGCATAGCAGTAGAGACCGACGACGACGTCTTCGAATGCCAGCACCTCGTGTTAACAGCGGGGGCGTGGTCGCCCGGGTTCTTGAAGAAATTGGGTTTTGAACTCGAGCTTTCGATTTACGAGGTGCAACAGACTTACTTCGTTCCGGACGATCTTGATCGATTTGCGATCGGGCGATTTCCCCGTTTCAGTTACAAGTCGCCGAACATACTTCACGGCTTTCCGGTTTACGGCGAAGCGGCCGTCAAGGCCGGCCTTTCGGATAAGAATCTTAATAGGAAAATAGAAATTGGCGAACGTACTTTTGCTGTTAATCAGGAGGCGGAGCGACGTCTTAATGAGTGGTTGGATCAATGGATACCGGGATTTGCGAAGTCTGTGTTTTATACGAAACCCTGCATTGTTACACGCCCACCGGACTCTCGCTGTATTGCAGATAGTCTGCCGGACTGTCCACAAATTTCATTTGCTGTCGGCGCAGGGATGGCCTACAAATTTGCCAGTCTCTTCGGCAAGGTTTTTAGTCAGATCGCAATCGATGGTCGGACGGACTATGACATCTCCAGTGTGTCGTTCTCGCGGTCCGGCTTATCGAATAAACAAGCGATGCAAAATGGCGATATCTGACTCGCAAGGACACTTGTCGTTTGATTCAAGAGACTGACAGAAATCTCGTTGATTCGACTATCACCTTACGAAACCCCAATTCATCGATGTGCAATCAATATTTTATTGTAGAGTCAACAACTGAAAATCATCTCCGTCCGTTTCGCATAGAGATCAAATAGTGAGCAAGAAACTAGATACCCATAATATTCCTGGCACGTACTTGTTTGACAAGGAGCGGTCTCGCAACGGCTATTACCTGAATATGGCTTGCATGTCGTTAAACGAAGAACGCAACCGAGAAGCATTTCGTGCCGATGAGGCAAAGTACCTCGATAACTATCCGATGTCTAAGGAACAGCGCCAAGCGGTGCTTGCTCGCGATTGGATCGGAATGCTGCGACTTGGCGGCAACGTCTACTACACTTTTAAAATCGCGATTTACGATCGCATAAGCATGCAGGCTATGGGAGGTGCGATGTGTGGCATGACGGAAGACGAGTTTAGGAATGTAATGCTCACCGGTGGTAAAGATCAGCTGGGCAACCCTCGCGGGCGGACGAATGTTCTGGAGAAGAATGATGGCTAGGTTGGTAGGCGGCGTCGGAACGTCACACGTCCCATCTATTGGTGCCGCCGTTGATCTCGGGAAAACGCAGGAGCCGTACTGGAAGCCATTGTTCGCTGGATATGGGCCGGCACGACAGTGGATGAACGACGTTGCGCCCGACGTTGCTATCATTGTTTACAATGATCATGCTTCGGCGTTTTCGTTGGACCTTATTTCGACTTTTCTAATTGGGGTTGCTGATGAATTTCAGCCGGCAGACGAGGGTTATGGACCGCGAACCGTTCCCTGTGTTGCGGGCGACTCGAAGTTGGCCTGGCATCTTGCTGAGTCATTGATTCTGGACGAATTCGACATGGCGATTGCCAACAAGATGCCGGTCGACCATGGTCTGACTGTGCCATTATCTATCATGTGTGGTCAGCCGAATATATGGCCATGCAAGGTGATTCCGCTTTGCGTCAACGTGATCCAGTATCCGCCCCCAACAGGTTTGCGATGCTACAAATTGGGTAAGGCGATTCGACGTGCGCTTGATATTTATGAAGAAGACCTAAAAGTCGTGATACTCGGAACTGGCGGCATGTCACATCAGCTTCAAGGCGAACGGGCCGGCTTAATAAATGAGGAATTTGATATCAATTTTCTTGATCAGCTGAGCAGTAATCCCGACTGGGTTGCAAACATTTCGCATGAAGAGTATTTGATGGAAGCTGGGTCCGAGGGTATTGAGATGGTAATGTGGATGACAATGCGTGGCGCCTTGGACGTGAATGTGAAAGAGGTATACCGTCACTACCACGTGCCAGCTTCCAATACCGCAGCGGGATTGATTATCCTCGAGAATAACGACGTCGGGATTCGGAAATAGGGCTAGGAGTAATAGACGCGACCCGATCTGTAAGTTGCCGATTTTTACGAACGTGTATTTGTCAGATCAATTCAACAGACCGAGCGGCGCCTGAAATTCATAGTGAGCACAGTTTAGTAGCCGACACCGGTTAGTTTCCGACACGGCTCTTGCGGAACGTCCGCTTAGTCAGGAAGCACAGAGCTGTTACAAGCACAGACCTCCACTTCTGCTGCACTACCTGCCGTTTTGGGCGGCTACCCTAGTGGATTGACGCAAGGCGATGTTTCTGTCTCTAGTTGTCCCAGCTATCCCACTCGTGAAACTTGTGCCGCCGGCGACCTAATTCTGATCTGAGGGCTGCGCTTCGATTCTGTGTCAAGCGAACGGGGGTGGACATGACATCTGACTTCGCTTTTGTTGAGATTGTCGCGGAATCGATAAGTAGTGTTGGCGATATTTCGTTTCGAAAAATGTTCGGTGAACACGTCCTTTATTCGAACGCCGGAGTAGTGGCACTAATTTGCGATGATTACCTGTTTGTAAAACCAACCGGTGCTGGAAGATTTTTTATCGGTGACATTGTCGAGGCACCGTTGTATCCCGGCGCGAAACTGTCTTTTAGGATCCAGGATCAAAACGAAGGCTGGGCGAGGCAGTCGAAGCTAGTGATTCCTACCGCTCGGGAGCCGTCGATAACGAAACAAAAAAAGGCAGAAAAATACCGGAAAAGACTATCGGCATTACGCTGGCAACGTGTGTTCTCAATGATAAGAATTAATACAGATGGACGTTTGTCGTCAGGTTTTGCGTAGACGACGACTTCAGGATCGTGTTGCAACCGAACGAGCCGAAATGAAACAAGCATGGAGGCTGTTGCGACCACCAGCGCTACTAGAGTGATTATCGCTGTATCGATTTCGGCATTTTGATAGTCTCAACGGACTTCGTGCCTTTTTTGGCCGCTCGGTTCGATGATTATCGGCGGCGACGGTTTTAGCTAAACGGTTCTGCCGCCTGCCCGCAGCAAAATCGCCAGCAGGGGAACAGGTTAGGTGGTGCCGGCACCAAGAGTCGGACTCGGGACGTATTGATTACGAATGCTGACGCTCGGATACTATCAAGAATGGCGCAATTCCCACTGGCACACGAATTGATGGCAAATTGACATCAAAATCGCTTCGGTCGACATACATGCTGCCCACGAGTACGGAGCCGATCGCCTAACAAAAACATTGTGCAATGATTTGTGCAATGCTAACTCCTGGCAAGGCGAATAAGTGACTTGCTGAAAGGGCTAGCGAGTAGAGTGTGATGGTCGCCACCTCCACCAACACAGAACGGGCTCGCCTAACCAGCGGGCCCGTTTTTGTATCCAGGCGTCGTATCGAACCGCGCAGCGAGTTCATCCGAGGCCGCAAAGCGGCCGACAGACGCACGCAGTGCGCCCCGGACGGGGCGAGGCAATTCAGGCCAACCGTCTCCCGCGACTCGAAAGCCGGGCAATCGACTGGCAGTTACTCAAGCCTCGCGGATCTTGTGACGGCGAATTTTCTCAACCAGGGTTGTGCGGCCCATTTCCAGCATGTCCGCCGCTTTTTGTACGACGCCGTCCGTCTCTGCGAGCGCTTTCTCGATCAAATTTTGCTCCATACGCTCGATATAGTCTTTCAAATCGACCCCGCCCCGTGGCAAGACGTGCGCTGCAGATTTAGCGTCATCGTGCGACGCTTGCGGCTCCGCTTTGTTTACAGGCCACGGCAGATTCTGCTTGTCCACCCGGCCAGCCGGACAGGTAACGAGCAATCGCTCAATGAGGTTTGAGAGTTCACGAATATTGCCTGGCCATTCGTAGCCTTCCAAGCAAGCAAGCGCGGCATCGCTAAAATTCAGAGACCGTAACTGGTCGGGCGTCATGCGCCTGACGAATTCTGCGATGAGTGGCTGGATGTCCGCCGTACGTTCGCGCAGCGGAGCAATTTCAATAGGAAAGACGCTCAAGCGATAAAACAGATCCTCACGGAATTCGTTTGTCTCAATGCGCTTGGCGAGGTCGCGGTGAGTTGCCGCAATAATTCGCACGTCAATCGGCACCCTCGATGTACCGCCCACTCGTTCTACAACTCGCTCTTCAAGAACACGCAAAAGCTTGACCTGCATTATCGATGGCATATCGCCAATCTCATCCAGGAAAAATGTTCCGCCGTTCGCCTGCTCGAATTTGCCTGCGCGGGCCTTCGCTGCTCCGGTGAAAGCGCCACGTTCGTGACCAAACAGTTCGCTCTCAAGAAGTTGTTCAGGGATGGCACCACAATTGATAGCGACAAACTCGCCCTGACGTTCAGACAACTCGTGAATACGACGCGCTATCACTTCCTTTCCGGTACCAGACTCGCCGGTCAATAGTACGGTTGCGTTGGACGTAGCGACCTGCTCCACCTGGCGGACAACGCCCTTCATCGCATCACTTACGCCCACCAGTTTACTGTCGCTGAGCGGTAGCTCAACATGCGAAAGCTTCCCGGACGAAGCACGAATCTCCTCAAGCACTTCATGCAGTGAGTCAAGGCGCAGCGGAAAGTCCAATGCAAAAATTTTTGCCCAGGGAAACTGGCGCCTGAGCACCGATTGATCGGTCATTGGGAAGAACCAAGCATTACGATGGGAACGTTCGGGTCCAGCTTCGACAGATCGTTGAGCACGTCACTGACGACGGCGCTCGACACGTCCGGATTGACAAATAATGCCTCCAGCCGGTTGTTGCCCAGCTTTAGCTTCCAGTCGTCCGGGAAAGCTGTGATCACGTGGGGCATATCCATGAATTCAACCAACTCTTTCACATGGGCGGACAAGCCAGGATCCTGGCCCAAAATCAAAATTGTAAGGTTTCCGCTAGGCACGTCTGCGGCCTCGGCGGCAGGTTAAAAATGAGAATTCGTTGTGGTTGCCCAAATGTAGTCCGCTTTGCCCATCTGCGGCAAGCCTTGCATATATTATGTCAATAGATGGTCGTTGTACACCATATATGGTCATTATCATCGAATCGGCGCATATTTTTGACCATATACGGGACGAAAATGCGCATCCTGCAACTCAAGAATCCCACCGTCATGCCGATACCAGTAAAGATTCGCTACACACGGCTACCTGCCGCAGGTTAACCATAAACGACGCAAACCAGAGATCCTGCCTATGTCATTTATTGCAAGAATTAGGGGCACTACAGGCCGCTATCCACTGGATGCCGCCAAACCTGCCAGAGCCTCGGATTCACTCACGGACGGTGCAATAGATACCCTGTCGTCAGTAATACGTGTCATGGGCGATGAGTCTTTCCGGCTTGAAAGCGATGCCGACCCCACCGTGTTCCCGATGTTGTGCCAGGAATACTCAAGCCACGTTGCCAATGGCACGCCGGTGCCATCGGGGAGCATCGAGGCATGCCCGAATGGCACGCGACAATGGGCCCTGGTCAGACAGTTTTTTTCAGACCGGCGCAAGGCAGAAAAGTCCTACGTGTCTGAGCGGCTCAACGACTACCGGGGTGTCGTAGCTGACCTCGTATCCGGGCTCAAGAGTATCGGCGAAAGGGACCAGACAACCGAGACCTCGGTACTCAAGAGCCTGACAACAATTGAGAATGCCGTGGACAGCGGTGTTTTGCCGCAAATTCGCGAAGCATTGACGCACACCGTCGATGAAGTGAATGCAACCTTCACCGAACAGAAGCGCCAATACGAGCAACAACTGTCTGAATTGAATGAACGTATGTTGAGTTTGCGCCAGGACCTTGTTGCCGCGCGCGAAGAAATGAAGCGAGACTCGCTCACCGGCGCCTATAACCGGCGCGCATTCGATGCGTCTATTTTACAAAGTCTGAATACCCGCTTCATATTGAACCAGCCCGCTACCCTTGCTCTTGTCGACCTCGACAATTTCAAAACGATCAATGACACATACGGCCACGCCGCCGGTGATGAAATACTCCGGGGTGTTGGCGAATGTTTAGCGCGTGCTTTCATCCGCAAGGGCGATTTTGTGTCCCGCTACGGGGGCGATGAATTTGCAGTTATTCTGAATGACACATCAGCCGCACACTCAACGAGCCTGATCGATCGATTCCTGGCAAGCATTCGGGAACTTCATGTTCAGAATGCACCCGACGAGACTTCAATTTCATGTTCGATCGGATTTACGGAACTTGAAAATTCCGATTGCGTGAAGAGTGCCGTTGCACGTGCAGATGCCGCGCTGTATCAGGCGAAACATGCGGGCCGAAATCAGGCAGTCATGAGCATGGCGGAAGGAACTTCGCCCGCAAACTGAATACCGGTTCGATGTACGTTCTTTTTTGCGTGCGCTAAAGAGAATCGGAAAATTGCCGATATCAGGGCAAGCAGAACAATTCCAAGTACGCAACACGGAAGGAGCCCACTTTGGACCTTGCAACACTTATCGGGCTTTTTGGCGCCCTCACAATTGTGTTGACGTCGATCTTTCTCGGCGGATCGGCTGGAACGTTTGTAAATACTCCTTCAATTCTCGTTGTGCTCGGTGGCACTGTTCTTGTCACCATGATGAAATTCAGTTTGGGCAAGTTCCTGGGTGCCACGTCCATTGCAGTAAAGGCGTTCCTGTACAAGCCTATGAATGCCGAGGAGCTTATTGAAGAAGCGGTCGATCTCGCGAAATCCGCTCGCCAGGGTGGATTGCTTGCCCTCGAGGACCGGGAAATCAAAGACGAGTTCATGAAGAACGGCCTGAGCCTGTTGATTGATGGTCATCCAGCAGAAACCGTGCGCGCGATGTTGCAAAAAGATCTTGCCCAGACCCTGCGACGCCACGGAGATGGTCAGGACATTTTCAAAGCAATAGGCGATGTGGGCCCGGCGATGGGCATGATCGGAACACTGATAGGGTTGGTTCAGATGCTGGCGAACATGGACGACCCCAAGCAGATCGGGCCGGCCATGGCTGTAGCGCTGCTGACCACGCTTTACGGTGCGATCCTCGCGAACATGGTAGCCCTGCCTATTGCCGACAAGCTGGCCGTGCGAAGCCGGGAAGAGAACACCAACAAATCGCTGATCATCGATGCGCTGCTTAGTATCCAGGGTGGCCAGAATCCGCGCGTTATCGAGAATATGCTCGAAGCCTACCTGCCCCGATCGAAACGCAAGGAGGATGATGTCCTGGGCTGATTGCCCTGGACCCTCGAAACTGCAATGGAAACCGCCGAGTCAAGACCACAAGCAGCCGGCCTCCCCCCGTGGGTCATGACTTTTGCCGACCTTATGACCTTGCTGATGTGCTTTTTCGTATTGTTGCTCGCTTTCTCAGAAATGGACGTCCACAAGTTCAAACAACTTTCCGGATCAATGAGAGAAGCGTTCGGGGTACAGGCAGAAATAGAAGCCAAGGTAATTCCAAAAGGCACGAGCGTCGTCGCTCAGGAATTCAGCCCTGGCAAGCCGGAAGTTACCGCTATCAACGAAGTCCGCCAGTTTACGATTGATACGAACAGAAACACACTCGATGCGCTTGACCGCGAGCTGAAAGAGATCGAAGAAACCCGAAGCCATGCCCGGCGCCTTCGAATCGCGTTGCGTGACGAAATAGAGCGCGGCTATATATCAATTGAAACAGAGGGTCTTCGAGTAACCATCCATATCATGGAAAATGCATCCTTCGACTCCGGACTGGCGAAAGTACGCCCGGAATTTCAGCCTGTACTGGCGAAAATTTCGAGCCTGATCGACAACAACAGTGGCGACGTCACGATCTCGGGTCATACAGACAATTTGCCCATCTCCACGGCCCGGTTTCGCTCAAACTGGGAATTGTCGACCTCCCGCGCAGTATCAGTGGCACACGAAGTGTTGGCCGTGTCCACTATCAGCCCTGCCCGCATCACTGTAACGGGCCATGCCGACACAGACCCTCGCGCCAGCAATGACACGCCGGAGAATCGGGCAAAGAACCGCCGTGTTGATATATCAATTGTGCGCGGCGGAGAACTGGATCAGATCCGACAGATGAGTATCAGCAAAAATTCAATGGCGAACTTTGCCATCGCAGAAGGTATGACAAAATGAATGAACCTGAGAAACGACGATCGTTTCGTGTCCGCGAGCCGGTCTACCTGAGATACGAAATTCTCAGTGACCTGGACTTTCATGAAGGGCTGGAGCGACGCAAGCTGCGGCACGGCTTCGGCGCGAAAATCGCGTCCACGATGGCTGAACTCGATGCACGCCTGAACGAGGAGCTGCAGCGTCTTCGTGGAGAACCCAGTATTGTTGGCAGGTGCCTGAACCTGCTCAACGAGAAACTCAATATCGTGGTAAATGAGATGCCGGAGATGCGAAAAATCAAGTCAGATCTCGCGAGCCTGCGCCCACAGACCTGCGAGATAAGCGCGGATGGGATTGTATTCTCGGCACCACAGGCTCTAGCAATTGGCACCAAGTTGTATGTTGAGTTCCTGCTCGAATCTGACAATCGTTTCGTCGACGCATTTGGCGTCGTCATACGCGACACCGAGCCACCCGACGATAGCAACGCTGAGTTGCCATTTGGAGTCGCCATCGAGTTTCATGGCATGAAACCGGAACTTCGCGAGACGCTGATACAACACATGTTCAGCCGCGAGTCAGAAACATTGAGAATGCGCAGACTCGAACTCAGGACAAGCTAGTGTCCCGCTTGCCCGGACTATTCATGAGTAGTCCGGGCTAAACCAGTGATTGCTGCATTGATTGCAACTTCTCACGATACGCACCCAGGATTCCGGGCAGAGCGTCCCTGTCAATGCCCAGTTTGATGAACGTCGGCATGCTTTTCGGGTCCAGGCTCTTGCTGATTCCGGCATCGAGCAACTGTTTGGCCACCCATACGACATCCACAAGTCGAATGTCGCTGGCCGGATCTTCATTCAGATAGTTGGCTGCATCCGCAGATTCCGCCACTTCGTCGCTAAACCCCCAGGACTCCATGATGGTCTTGGAAATTTGCGCTTTCCATTCGTCAAACATTTCATTCAGCGACTGAGGGTTGCCGAGGATCGTCGGGAACTCTTCAGCCTTGGTCACGATGTACAGCTTTCCAACGTCATGCAGCAGACCAGCCAGGTACGCCGCCTCGGGTTTGGCTGACGGTACCTGCCGGGACACGGCCCAGGCCATGCATGACAGTTTCATTCCTTCAGCCCAGATTTTTCTGAGTATCTTTGATGCCTCACTGTGTTTGTTCGAGCCATAGAGTTGCTTCATCGCGAGCGACATTGCCGTATTTCGTACGACCTCAAAGCCAAGCCGCCCGATAGCCGTTTCCAGTGAGTCAACCTTGGCATTGCCGCGGCTGTAGTAGGCCGAATTGGCAAATACGAACAGGCGTGACACAAGCACCGGATCCAGGCTGACCGCCTGGCTAACCTGTTCGAAACCGGCCGCATTGGATTCCAGCATGCGCCGAATCTTCATTACCACGTCAGGAAGCGATGGCAATACGATGTCGCCGTTTTGCAGCTCCAGCGCCAACAGGCTTACAAAGCGGAATTTATCTTGTTTGGACATGACCCCTCCTCAGGCGCTCGCTGTCGCCGCACGTCGCGCGTGTAATTGTTGCATCAGGCGAGCTTCTCCGATGTTCAGGCCGCAAGTACGCGTCAGGTCGTCAACACTTGCTCCCGAGCGCGCCATGCGAACCGCATTGTCAATTGGCAACGGTCGCACATTATTCCGGACTGGTGCCTCAGGTGTCTTTGCAAGCTGCTCCACCTGTTTTTGCAGTGCCGCCATGCGACCCTCCAGCCGCGCAGTCGCCTGCAGCAGGTTGTGGACCGCCGCAGATTCTGCTTTGTCATCGGCAACAGCCGCGCCCGTGGGGCTGCGCCAGAAATCGCGCATCTTGTGGTACTGACTGGAGAAACGCAGGATCGCAAGGGCGGCCGCGGCCAGCAGCAACGCATTTGCGACGATTACCAGGTAGGCAATGTCACTGTCCAGAATATTCATTACACATGCTCATCTATGGTTGGTGGTTGATTCGAATCAGCTTCGTCAGACGCCGATGGATGTTTATCCTTTGCAGGTTGCTGCTGCCCCTTCTTGTCAGGATCGCCCTTGCCGGGTTGAACAGGCTGCGTCGGCCGCACCGGGTAAACCGGAGTGATGTTCTTAATGCGAGATATTGTTTCGTACACGTCGTGGTCTCCTCACCAGTTCTCAGTCACGCTTCGCAAGCGCGTCACCGCCTGTGCATGAATCTGGCAGACTCGTGATTCGCTGACTTCCAGAACCTCGCCAATTTCCTTGAGATTCAAGTCTTGCTCGTAATAGAGCGACAGCACCAGGCGCTCACGTTCAGGAAGTTTTTCGATCGCAGCGGACAATTGCCCGGCGAACTGGGTTCGTGAAAGAACCTCATCCGGTGTCTCCGACGCCAGTGCATGTGATTGTCGCACCAGCGTCGGGTCTCCCTGGCAGTCGTCCAGACTAAAGAGACGGCTGCTGGCGCTGTCGTTCAAGATCTTGTGGTATTCGTCAATGCTGATCTTCAACCGTGTTGCAACCTCGGCCGGCTCTGCGGCCCGGCCTTGCTCCGCTTCGATCGCATTGATAGCGTCGCTGATCTGCCGGTACTTGTGGTGCACGGAGCGTGGAGTCCAGTCGTGCTTGCGAATGTCGTCGATCATTGCCCCGCGAATGCGAATACCGGCATAGGTTTCGAAACTTGCGCCATGGCTCGCATCGAAATTATTTGCGGCTTCGATCAGACCAATCATTCCAGCCTGCTCGAGATCATCGATCTCGACGCTCGCTGGCAGGCGCGCGGCCAGGTGATAGGCAATTCGCTTCACGAGAACCATGTGGCCGAGGACAAGTTCGTCGTGTGGCGTGCTATCGACAGCAGCGACCATGCTGTACGCATTCATGCGACTGCTCCCCTCTGGTAATTGCGGCCCACAAGCAAGCGCTCAAAAAAGAACTCAATTCCACCGCTCGCCTCGCGCTTGACCGGCAGCGCATCTGCCGCTTTGCCGAGCCTGAGGAATGCCGCGCCAGAGCTGCTTTGCGGAAACGCGTCGAGTACAGCGCGTTGCTGCTGCACAGCCTTTACAAGCATGCGGTCCTCCGGAATGTCCGCCAGGTGCCGTATAACGACATCGAGATAACTGTCCGTCACCCTGCGCAGCTTGTTGAAGAGTCGATCCCCGGCATTCCTGCTATTACTTTGATTCGTAACAATATTGAATCGGGTGATGCCATAGTTCTGGCTGAATACCTTGATCAAGGCATAAGCGTCGGTCAAAGACGCTGGTTCATCGCAAACAACGACGACCGCATGTTGCGCCGCCTGCACGAATCGAGCGACGTCAGACGATATGCCTGCCGAGGTATCAACAACGAGGACATCCGGGTGGCTTGTGAGCGTACTGAACGCCTGTATCAAAGCGGCTTGCGACGCTGCGCAGAGGTCCGTCATGTTAAAATTTCCCGACGATGCCGGCACGATACGGATATTGCTAGGACCGACCAGCACGGTCGATTCGAGATCGACCTCGCCCGCAAGAACGTGAGACAGGTTATAGCGTGGCTGCAGTCCGAGCAGAACGTCAACGTTGGCCAGGCTCACGTCCGCATCGAGCAGATAAACCTTGCGCCCAAGTATGCCCAGTGCGACTGCAAGATTCGCAGCAACACTCGTTTTGCCGACGCCGCCTTTGCCACTGCACACGGCAAAAACCTTGGTGGGCGGCCGCGACAGTTCGCGGCGCAATCGTCCGGCCTGGATTCCATCACGCATGAGCGGCCGCTCGCTGTACGTATTCGGTAGCCATGAACCGGTCGTCGAGCACCGGCTCGTGGTGCTCAAGGCAGGCGACAGCCTGGTTGATCAGCCACATGCGTTTGCGTGCCGCCGGATAGAGGTCATCAGGAATCTGCTGGCCGTCCGAAAACCAGCAAGCCGGCAGGTCATTGCGTATCAATGCACTGACAACACTGCCCAACTGCGCCGCTTCGTCCAGTTTGGTGACAATGCATCCCTCAAGCGGGACTTTGCGAAACTCCCGGATCGCTTCGTCAAGAACCGCTTCCTGGCTCGCCGCAGAGAGCGTCAGGTAAAACTTCACGCGGTCCTGGTTGCTGCCGTACGCAGCCAGACTTTTCGCGAGTTCCCGATCCCGGGGACTGCGGCCTTCGGTATCGATCAGGACCAGTCGCTTGCTGCCAAGCTCGGTGAGCAAGGCAGACAGTTCCTCGGGGCTGCTCGCTGAATAAACCTTGGCGCCGATAATATTCGCGAAAGCAGTCAGGTGCTCGCGCGCGCCTATCCGGTAAACGTCGGCCGAAACCAACGCGATACCGTCGTCACCATTGCGCATCGCATAACGGGCGGCGAGTTTCGCGATGGTGGTGGTTTTGCCAACGCCAGTCGGACCGAGCAAAGCAATGACACCACCTCGTTGCAACAATGCATCATCATGCACCGGCACCATTTTCGCGAGTGACATCAACGGGGCGTGCCACAATCGACGCACGTCGTCGACAGGTTCAAGCTGATCGACAATGCTGTTCGCAATATCGGCTGCAACACCCAACCTCGCGAGGTTGCGGAGCATCTGTGCCCGAAGCGGCGATTTTTCCGCTGTATCTTTCCATATCAGCCCCGCCATTTGCGTCTCAAGCATCCCGCGCAACGATGAGAGCTCGTCCTTCACAGAGCGCGATCCTGCGCCACCAAAGCCCGCGCGATCGATGACATCATCGTCGTCAGCGAGATCGTCAACTGCGGGCGTTCGGCCTGGTACCTGAGATGGCAGGTTTGCCGCAATGATTGCCGCAGGGGCATCGAAGACGCCGCTGGCATTCGCGTTCCCGCCGATCGCATGGCGCATCAAGGCCTCGTCATAATCAATAGCGGCGATCACCTCAATACCTTGCTCAACCCGCCGATTGGACAGGATCACCGCATCGGGGCCCTGTTCCTCGCGTACCTGCCGCAATACGCGCCGCATATCCTTATCCAAGTACCGTTTGATTTTCACAATGCTTCCTCACTTTCCCGATTCGCTCGTTTACGACCACTGGTCGCTCAACAACTCACTCACATCAAACCAAATATTTTTTCGTCAGCGGACCGCCGCCAGCATTTCAATACGCCGGTCATCCGGCACTTCGTTGTAGGCCAGGACATGAAGGTTGCGGATATTGCGCATCATCCTCGACATCCAGGGTCGCACCATCGGAGCGACCAGCAGTACGGCCGGTTCGCCGGCAAGTTCCTGGCTCTCTGCTCGCTCCGTCAATGTCTTGTGCAGTCGTTCCATCATTTGCGGCTCCAGCCCAATCGATCCACCGTCCTGAGCACTGTCATTCAAGATTCGTTCCAACTCTGGCTCCAGGGTCAAAACTGGTAGCTGAGGCCGCGTCCCAGCTACGTTCTGGACGATCGAACGGCCGAGGGCAACACGTACGGCAGCCGACAAAGCGTCGGGATCCTGACTTCTCGCGCCATGCTCCGACAAGGTTTCGGCGATTTTCCGGATATTCCGGACCGGTATTTTTTCTTCGAGCAGGTTTTGCAGCACCCGCGTGATCGTGCTGGTTGGGAGTAACTTGGGCGTGAGCTCTTCAACAAGTTTCGGCGAACTTTCAGCAAGCCTGTCCAGCAAACGCACGCATTCTTCGTGGCCCATCAACTCATGCGCGTTTGACTTGAGAATTTCGCTGAGGTGGGTCGCAACGACCGTGGCCGGATCAACCACAGTGTAGCCAAGCATCTGCGCTTCCTCGCGTTGCGACGCCTCTATCCAGTAGGCGACCAGGCCGAACGCAGGATCTCGCGTCTCAACGCCGGTCAGCTTGCCGAACACCTGGCCCGGATTGATGGCAAGGTCCTTGCCCACCTGAACCTCGCCCTCACCGATGGCCACGCCGGCGAGAGTGATACGGTAGGCGTTCGGTGACAGCTCGAGATTGTCGCGGATATGAACGGGTGAGACGAGAAAACCGAGGTCCTCAGTCAGTTTCTTGCGGATACCCTTGATCCGGGCGACCAGTGGCCCTTGTCGATTGCGATCAACCAATGGAATCAGGCGGTAGCCTACTTCAAGCCCGATCAGGTCAACGGGGTCGACATCCTGCCAGCCAAGCTCGGGCACCGTCGCTTCCGTCGGGGTCTCCGGCTCCTCGTCGACCGATGCGGAATGCTTTGATTTGCCAATCCGCGTCGCCGCAAAAGCACACAAGGCCGCGAAACTCAGAAAGGCGACATTTGGCATGCCCGGGATAAGACCCAGTACGCCAAGGACCAGTGCAGTCACCATGAGCGTACGCGGGTCGTTGAACAGCGCGGAAAATACCTGCTTCCGCATATCCTGCGAACGCGAAACACGTGTGACGATAATTGCCACCGCAGTCGACAGCAGCAACGATGGCACCTGGGCAACAAGGCCGTCGCCGATAGTCAGCAATGTGTAGTTGTGGATCGCAGCCGAAAACGTGAGATCGTGTTGCGAGGTACCAATGATAAGGCCGCCAATGATATTGATAAACAAGATCAGGATGCCCGCGATGGCGTCGCCCCGTACAAACTTGCTTGCGCCGTCCATCGAACCGTAAAAGTCCGCCTCTTCGCCGATTTCCTGGCGTCGTTCACGGGCCGTTTCCTGATCGATCACACCGGCATTGAGATCTGCATCGATGGCCATCTGCTTGCCGGGCATTGCGTCAAGCGTAAAGCGAGCCGAAACTTCCGATACGCGTCCCGCGCCTTTGGTAACTACCACGAAGTTTATAATGACCAAAATGCCGAAAATGACGAGACCCACCGCATAGTTGCCGCCCACTACGAATTCGCCAAAAGCTTCGATGACTTTTCCGGCTGCCGATGTCCCCGTATGGCCATTCAGCAACACGACTCGCGTGGAAGCGATGTTGAGCGCCAGCCGCATCAGGGTCACAACCAGCAGGATCGTCGGAAACACCGCAAATTCCAGCGGTCTGCCAACGTACACGGTCGTCAGTAAAATCCCGATTGACAGCGCGATGTTGAATGTGAAAAGCGCGTCCAGTGCCAGCGGCGGCAGCGGCACCATCATCATCGCCAGCATTGCGAGCAACAACAGCGGCATACCGATACCGCGAATCAGGTCATGTAAATTAAATTGCGTAGCCATTTATGAGAACTCGTCGTCACTCAGGTTGATGATGGGGCGATCGGGGTAGCGCTGACCCGGCACCCGTTTTTTGTTGATCTGGTATACGTAGGCCAGGACCTGCGCGACGGCTGTGTAAAGTCGAGCCGGTATTTCATCGCCGATAGACGTTGTCTGGTACAGCGCTCTTGCCAGCGGCGGCGCTGCAAACAGCGGAATCTTGTGCTCGCCTGCGATATCACGAATGCGCTTCGCAATGAGATCCTTACCTTTTGCGATGACGCGCGGCGCGCCCATGGATGCCTCGTCATAGCGCAGGGCTACAGCGAAATGTGTCGGGTTCGTGATAACGACATCCGCTTTCGGCAGCTCCTCCATCATGCGTTGCGTCGCAACCTGCAGTTGCATGGCACGGATCCGCGACTTGACCTCCGGCCTGCCCTCGGTCTCTTTAAATTCCTCTTTTACCTGCTGCCGCGTCATCTTGAGCTTCTTCTGGTACTGCCAGAGCTGAAACGGGACATCGACACCCGCGATCAGAACGAGCCCCGAACTAACCACCAGGAACGACAGGCCGCACACGCGCAGTGCGTGAGCAATACCCCCGGAGACCGACTCACGGCCGAGTCCCGACAGCTCGTCCACGCTGTACCAGAGCCATGCCATCGCGATCACACCCACAATTGAAAATTTAGCGAGTGCCTTTAGCAGCTCGTTGAGACTGTTCGCACTGAATACCCGTTTGATGCCCTTCACGGGGTTAATCCGTTCGAGCTTGGGAGCAGCAGCCTGAGCGCTGAATGACCATCCACCGATCGCCACCGCACTCAGGAAAACTGACGCCATCAGAATCGCAGCGAGCGGCGCAAGCCCGAGAAAAATTCCTGAGGCAGTTTCGGCCAGGGACACTGCCATTTGGCTGGTATCAAAAATCTGACTTCGTTCGATTACCAGTGCGTCGGCAAAATGCTCGACCAGCTGCCCGCCCATGGGTCCGGCCAGCATCAGGATCGCAGTCCCTCCGGACAGCATGACGACGGTCATGGTCAACTCACGTGAACGCGGGACATCGCCCTTCT
The DNA here is from genome assembly GCA_002338615.1 of Proteobacteria bacterium UBA1844. Taxonomy (GTDB): domain Bacteria; phylum Pseudomonadota; class Gammaproteobacteria; order Steroidobacterales; family Woeseiaceae; genus UBA1847. Next base: position 93,389 of record DDIS01000087.1, read on the forward strand.
TGCGCGCGTCCTCGAGGCGTTTTGGTGTCGCCTGCTCGGTTCGTTCCAGCTGTGACTGGTCGTCGGCCATGGTGTCGTCGCGTTGTGAGTTCGTTGATTACAGGTCAAGCAAGTCGGCAACTGCCGACAGCGAGATCGAAATGAAGCTCATCGTGTTCTGCAGGAACACGTCCATGTTGAGAAAGATGACCGTGAAGCCCAATAACATTGATACCGGGAAACCCACGGCGAACAGGTTCAGGGTCGGTGCCGCCCGGCTCATCGTGCCGAACGCGAGGTTGACAACCAGTATCGCTGTGATCGCCGGCAATGCGACTTTGAGTGCGAAGATGAACAGCTGGCTGGTCCATTGCAGTAGCTCGCCGATCACTTCTGTACTCAGGCCATGCCCGGTCAGTGGCCAGGCCAGGAAACTTCGCGCCAGCAACTGAATCAGTGCCAGGTGCCCGTCCATCGACAAAAACACCAGCATTGCCAGCATCAGAAACATCTGCCCGAGCACCGGCACGTTCACGCCGCGCGCCTTGTCGAGGAACACCGCGAAACCCAGGCCCATGCTCATCGCAATGATCTGTCCACCCAGCGCGACTGCGTCGAAGACAAGCTGCACTAAGAAGCCCAGCACGACGCCGATCGCGATCTCCTCCGTTATCATGACCAGACCCGCCACACTCAAGACTTCCGGTGTCGATGCAGTCGGAATGACCGGCGCGATCACGCCAGTCAGACCAATAGCCAGCAGGAGTCGGACTTTGGTCGGGACAAAACTGCCGCCCACCACCGGCATTACCATTACGAACGCTCCGATCCGAACAAAAGGCCAGATGTAGGTCGTTAGTTGCTCGATGACAGGTGTCAATTGGATGTTGATAGTCACGTAATAATCTCGCTTGCATTAGTTAGCCCTCACGTCTTCAGGAGATGAGCAATGGAATCTGCTCGATCAGGGTCCGTGTGTAGTTGACTATGACACTCAACATCCACGGTCCGGCGACAACGAGTGCGCCGACCATGACCAGCAGCTTCGGAATAAACGACAGTGTCATCTCGTTGATCTGGGTGGCTGCCTGGAACATGCCTATCAGGAGACCGACGGCCAGCGCGGACAGCAACAAAGGAGCGGCAATTAACATCGTGACCCACATGGCTTGTTGTCCGATCGTAATTATCGTTTCAGGTGTCATCGCAGATCCTCAGGTGTAAAAGCTTGAAGCCAGCGTACCGAGCAGCAACGCCCAGCCGTCGACCAGCACGAACAACATTATTTTGAAGGGCAGCGAAATCAGCATGGGCGACAGCATCATCATGCCCATCGACATCAATACGCTCGACACAACAAGGTCTATAACAAGGAACGGAATGAACACCAGGAAGCCAATCTGGAATGCCGTTTTCAGCTCACTGACCATGAAACTGGGGATCAGAATTGACAATGGCACATCCGCAGCCGACGTGATGTCGGTATTTCCTGCGATGCCCGCAAACAATTCGAGGTCACTGTCACGCGTCTGATTCATCATGAAATCATGCAGCGGCAAGATGCCAGCCTTCAGTGCATCCGGTGCCGCGAGCGTACCTTCGACATAGGGAGCGACTGCCTCGGTCTGGATCTCACTGATGACCGGCGCCATGACGAAGAAAGTCAGGAACAGCGCAATACCGAGTAACACCTGGTTGGGCGGTGTTTGAGCAGTGCCGAGCGCTTGTCGGAGAATAGACAGCACGATAATCACGCGTACGAATGCGCTCATTGACAGTACCGCTGCTGGCAACAACGTGAGCAAGGTCATCAGCACAAGAATCTGGATGCTCAGCGAATAGGACTGACCATTGACCGCTTCGGTCACCAACGCAAGCGGTTCCTGCGCGAGTACATTGTCGCAACAGATCGACAGCAGTATTCCCGTTGCAAGGATAAAGCGCGTCAGTTTCAACGCAGTTTCTCCTGCAATGCGGCCTTGAAACGTTGTGCGAAGCCGGAATTGGTTTCAGCGAGTGGCGCCTTGTGGCTCAGCACGGGGGCATCGAATACATGGAGGGTCTGCACCTGTGTCTGCGTCATGCCGATGAGCAACTGCTTGTCCGCAACCTCGATCAACATTAATCGTTCCTTTGCACCAAGCGCGCGGCTGGCGACGATACTGATCGCATCGCTATTGCCAGCACCGACAAATTTGCTGCGTGAATACAGCCAGCCCAGGACGACGATTGAACCGACGACGACCAGCAGGCTGGCCGCCACGCTCAACAATTCCGAGCCTTCTGTAGGCGAAACGATCATTGGTTCAGTGACTCGATGCGCTCGAGGGGACTCACTACTTCTGTCAGGCGCACACCGAAACGTTCATCCACAACAACTATTTCGCCACGTGCAATCAATGTGCCGTTGACGAGCAGGTCCATTGGCTCTGTCGCATCACGGTCCAGTGCAATAACCGAGCCTTCGACCAGTTTGACGAGATCCCGGATCGAAATTTCGGTTGACCCAACCCGCAGACTGATACTGACCGGTATATCCAGGACGAGGTCGAGATTGATCTCACCGTTCGCTGTTCGCTTGCCATTGTCCTGCAACTGCTCAGGTGCGTACTGGGCCGCGTCACCGGCCGTCGACTTGCTGCCACCTTCGTTTGTCGATTCTTCACTCATTCCTGCGTTCCTTGTGCTGTGCGTACTTTGCTATTCAATGTCTTATCCCCGCTCGTTCGTCAGCCACTGGCCGGCCTCGATTGCGTAGCGTCCATCGTGGACGCCAAAATGACCTTCGAGTACCGGCACATGACCGGCGAAAACCGTGCCCTTGCGCGGCATTTCGAGATCAATGATGTCTCCAACCGCCAGCTGCGCGACCTTGCGTAAACTCAAGTGCGCGCTTCCGGTGCAGGAAGTCAGCGCTACCTTTGCTTCGGGCACACGTGAGCGCAAAACCTGCTCCCAGCGGGCGTCCTCTGCAGGGTCCCGGGTCTGCTTCTGCCCCTCGAGCACGGGGATGAATGGCTCCAGCATCGCTGCGGGCCAGACGAGGTAAAAAGGGAAACTGGACTCGCCAAGTTGCGTTTCAAACTGGCAGGCCACAATTTCGGCGCCGGTCTCGAGGACCTCGATGATGTCGGTACTTTGGTGCACACCAACGCGACGTGCTTCCAGATCCGCAAGCCCTTGCCAGCTGGCGACTACGGCACGAAGCAATTCCTCGCAGTACAACGCCGTCACATTTCTTTCACCCTGTGTGAAACCTGCCGCGTTTTGCGGTGCCGATGGTATTTTCGAGCCGCCATAGAAGGTCTCGACGAGATGACGGACCAACTCTGCCTCTACAAATACGACTCCGCTGCCACTCATAGGACTCGCACTGAATTCGAACAGAACAGCCGTCGACCGGCTGCGGCCGAGGAACTCTCCCCAGGTGCAAACGTCGAGATTGCCGGGCAGCACATCAACTTTCTCGTTCAGCAGTGCCGAAACGGATTTACCGAATGTGCCGGCGAGGTTTCGGTTGAGTTTCTGCAGTCGCGGAAAGCTGTTGGAAACGATGCAGTTGCGCGACGCGATGACAAAAGTATCAACCTGTGCGTAACGTGACCCACCGCGTGACTGCACTTCGATATCGCCACGCTCAACACCTTCCAGCAAGGCATTTTTTTCATCATCGGAGATAAGCTGATCATTCATGGCTGCAGCACTACTGGATGACAAGCGCGGTGAAGTACAGCGCTTCAACGCCTCGTTCACCACTTGCCTCAGCGACGATCCGTGCAATTTCGTCGCGTCCGTCCGCCAGCATCTTTTCCTTGCCAGCGCGGGTGTCGACCTCCTCGAAGACAGCGCCGCCATAGAGCAGAATCAGCGCATTTCGGATAGCCGGTGTATGTTCGCGGACCGCGTTGATAACGGACTGCTTGCGAGACATCACTTCCATCGTGATTTGCATCAAATGCGAATCGCCGGACTTGTCTTTGAAGTTGACCACCAGTGGCGGATGCAGGCTTTGATAAATAGGCGAATCGAGGTTTGCAGCCGCCGCAGTTGGAGCAGCGTCACCATCAGCCTGCGGCTCGGGGGCCAGGATCGTCATCCAGACAACCACGCCGATGGCAATCAGGACCAGCCCGCTTACCCCAATAAGTATCAGTTTCTTCTTGCCTTGCGGGGCGGGCGCCTCGACGGTTTCTGTGTGTTCTTCAGCCATGTGCAACTCCTGTGTACTGACAGCAGAAATGCAAAGGCCGTGCCAATCGCGTTATTGTTATTTTTTTTCTTTATTTTTCAACATGTTATGTTCTTTCACTGAACATCTTAAAGCGTTTTTGATGCCGGATTTCTGACACCCGGGTGCACCCCGGACCAGCTTGCCGGCGCTCGTGACGGATTTTTGACGCTGGCGAGCGCATGCCCGTACGCCGTCCGGGCGAACTGCGGCTATACGAAAGTATCGACCAGGCCGTTCGTGGCGCGAACACGCGCCGCAGGCGTGGCATCGGGGTCAGAATCGCCGCTCTGCATGTGATGCCCGGAACTGTGCGCCGATTCACGCGCCTCGCGCTCCTGTGCACGATCCTCCACCCCTGAGTCGCTGACGTTGCAGTTACCCAGCAACAGGCCATTGTCCGCCAGCATTTCGCGTAACCTCGGAATAGCCTGCTCAAGTGCGTCGCGCGTCAGCGAATGGTGGGCGTGGAAATTGATGGTCGCCGTGTTGTCATCTATTTTGAGCTCAATGCGCACGGGTCCGAGCTCAGCCGGCGACAAGCGAAGTTCGGCATTTTGCAATTTATTGTTGGTCATGAGCAGAACCTGTTGGGAGACGGCAGAATTCCAGCCCGGCGCGTGTACGGGAACGCCAATGGAATTTCCTTGCGGCGTGACCGGCGCATTGTTGGCCATATTTGCGGGAAGAAGTTGCGCACTCCGCTCTGCGTGCATTGTTATGGTACCGGGCGCTAGTGTGGGCTGGGCGGACTGTGTCGTTACTGTTTGCGGTCGGACGCCGGCAAGCGCCTCTTCGACAGCCCCGACCTCGGCCTCCACAGGAGCGTCCGCGACCGGCAGCAGCGGCACGCTCACAGGCGTCCGACTCTCGCTCCGCAGTCGTTCGCCTGTCTCAGCACGCTGACTGCTTGCGCGTAGTGGTGGCGCCAGCATGTCCAGGTCCTCAGACTCAAGCACAGCTTCCGTATTTGAAGCGGTCGGCGGAACACCAACGTGCGGTATGGCAGCACCGGTGATCGGCACCTGTGCGGCGGGTTGCGTGAGGCCCGGGATCTCAATCGGAGCGAGCGTGGTCTCTGGCGCCGTTGTTGCCACATCGTTATCGAGCAACTGTGATTCCGCGGACTCTGACTCATTCGGGAAAGCCAGCTCGACGAGGGGCTCCGCCAGTGCGGGCATTCCCTCCGCTCCGACGCTTACCGTTGCCGGCATAAGCTCGCCGATCGTTTTGCTGTCAGGCAACGGCGGCAATGAATTGCCGGCACGCGGCATGTTGCCGCCGTCCAGTTCGAGCGCACCGTCAATCGACGTTTTCATCCGGCCGCCCAGGATCTGGGCGAAGTCGAAGCCCTGCAAGCCTTGTGCCGCGCCCCCTGCGACGGGATTGTCACTATTTTTCTGCGGCGCTCTCGGGCCCGGCTGCAAATTGATTTCCGGCAGCATGCTGCTTCCTTTTTGATTGTAATTCGGTGGCATTGGATACTAAGGTTGAAAAAGCAAGATCTGTGCCAGTACGAGACACTATCGCCCGCCGAAGTGGCGCTGGCCCGCAGACATCTCGTCGAGCGTCCGTTGTTCCTGCCGATCACGCGCGACTCGCTCTTCTTCCCGGAAGCGCTCCAGAACACGTTGCAAGGACTCCAGGCGCTGGCGCTTGACCATCCAGCGACGGCGGTGCGTTGCAACCGATTTCTCACAATCCCTGATGATCGTGCTCTGTGAACGGACAGCATTGTCGAGCCGGCCGAGAAAGCGCTGGTAGTCTTGCCACTGTGCGGCCGGAATACTGCTGATGTCGCGTGTTCTGCCTGCATAGGTGTGTCGATGTGCATACAATTCGCCAAGCCGGCTTCGTTGTTCATCCAGCCGTGACTGCACCTTTCCTGCAAGCACCGCACTCTTGCGTTCTTCGGCTTCCGCAATAGCCAGAATTCTTGTCATACGTCGGATCCTTGTTTTAATCATCTGGTTTTCATCGTTCATTCAAGAAATTTCGATCATCATGATTCGTCGACTTTGCCGCTACCTGCCGCAAACAGGCTGCGCAGCGCCTTGAGGCTGCTGGCTGTATCGACACACTCGTTGTGGTGCTGGCGCATAAATTCTGTAATAGCCGGCCAAAGTGCTATTGCCTCATCGAGTTGCGGATTTGAACCCGCCTGGTACGCGCCTACCGAGACCAGGTCACGGTTTTGCTGGTAGGTCGAGTAGACCTGTCGAAAACGCGAAACGAGTTGTTGTTGCGGCGGCTGGATAAATTTGGCCATTGCCCGACTGACGGACGATTCGATATCAATGGCAGGATAGACTCCCGCGTCCGCCATACTCCGCGACAGGACAATATGCCCGTCCAGGATCGCGCGAGCGGCGTCGACGATCGGGTCGTTCTGGTCGTCACCTTCCGCAAGTACTGTGTAGATTGCGGAGATCGAGCCGCCGCCGGCACCGCTATTGCCAGCACGTTCGACAAGCTGCGGCAACTTCGCAAATACGGATGGCGGGTAACCCTTGGTCGCCGGCGGCTCACCGATCGCGAGCGCGACTTCACGTTGCGCCTGTGCGAAGCGCGTCAAAGAGTCCATGAGCAGCAGGACATTCTTGCCCTGGTCGCGGAAATATTCGGCGATCGCAGTGGTTAGCCAGGCACCGTGCAAACGCATCAGTGGCGTATCGTCGGCGGGCGTTGCAATGGCGACCGCTTTTTTCCGGCCTGCCTCTCCCAACGACTCCTCGATGAACTCCCGTACCTCGCGGCCACGCTCACCAATCAGCCCGACAACCACGACGTCGGCGTCCGTGTTGCGCGTGATCATGCCGAGCAACATGCTCTTCCCGACGCCGCTCCCGGCAAACAGGCCGATGCGCTGGCCACGGCCTATTGACAACATCGAGTTGATCGAGCGCACGCCAACATCCAACAGGGTGCGGATCGGCTGCCTCTGCAGCGGATTTATTGGTTTGCCAAACAATGAAACCAGCGCGCCGGACTGTACGGGCGGCCCGCCGTCCAGCGGATCGCCACGGCCATCGAGAACGCGACCGAGCAACTCGTCGCCCACGCGGACTTCCGGCGTTCCCGACACGGGGATCACACGGGCATTCGGCCCGACGCCACGCATGTCACCGACGGGCATGAGAAAAAGACGTTCTCCGGAGAACCCGACGACTTCCGTTTCAATTTTCCGGCCATCGGCCGCTACGACGTCGCAGCGCCCGCCGAGCTCCGCATGACAGCCTTCCGCTTCCATCGCGAGTCCGACGGTCCGTCGCAGTACACCCTCGACCGTCAGCGTCGGCGCACAATCTGCGGCCTTGTCGGTGTAGGCGCCGAGTTTGAGCGCACGTTCGAGACTGCGATTCAAATTCGGGCCACGAAGTACGGTGGTATCCTCGGCATTCATCGGCGCTGGTCTCCTGCGATACTTTGCATCAGGGAGTTCAAGCGCGCCTCCGCGCTCGCGTCTATGCGGGAGTTGTCCGTTGTTACTGTACAGCCACCCGCAGACATCAGCGGATCTTCGACAATTGTCCAGGCCGGCTCGCCTTCCGCCGGTGCCAGGCATTCGCGCACGATTTTCGCATCACTGGGATGCAGATGTAGTTGTACGTGGCGGCTCGCTATCGGCAGTAAGCCGATGGCCTCACGCACTACACCGATGATGTGACTGGGTTCCTGGCTGATTTCACGACGGAACAGCTGTCGCACCGCCGTCATCGCCAGGTCCACAAGTTGCTTCACAACCTGCTCATCCAACTCGTCGAACGGCCGTCCGAGTGCGTGCAACAGAGTGTCGATGCGCTGCACGCGTTCTTTCACCAGCGCGTCGCCTGCTGCCAGCCCCTCGGCATGTCCAGCCTGCCAGGCCTCGTCATAGGCGTCCTTTTGCATCGCCTCGAGGCGACCGGCGGTCAGGTAACCATCGCCGTCACTACCGTCAATGGCTGGGACACGCCAGCGCTCGGCTGCTGCTGTGCCCTCAGACATATTCGTCGTTGCCCTGGCCGAGATCGATATCGCCGGCATCTGCAAGTCGGCGGGCAACGTCAAGAATTTCTTTCTGTGACACCTCGACCTCGGAAAGCTTGATCGGACCCTTGGCTTCCATGTCCTCACGCAACAGGGTCGCTGCGCGCTTTGACATGTTATTCATAATCTTGTCGCCAACCGCCGGGTCGCAGCCTTTCAATGCAACCACGAGCAGGTCGTTGGACACTTCGCGTAACAATGCCTGGATGCCGCGATCATCAACATTGAGGAGCGTATCGAACGTAAACATCATTTCGGCGATACGCTCCGATACTTCGGCATCTTTTTCCTTGATCTGTTCGAGCAATGCCTGGCCACGGTCCAGCTTCAGGGCGTTGACGATATCCGCCGCTACTTTTTCACCGCCTACCTTGCGCGCAGCGCCGGCACCCGTATGCGATGACTTGCTTGCAATCAGGTTCTCAATTTCGGCCAGCGCGCTCTGCTGCACATCGGACAGGGTCGCAACACGCATCAGAATGTCGGACCGACTTTCATCCGGCAGGCGTTCGATCACCTCGGCTGCCTGTTGCGAATTGAGATACGCCAGGACGATCGCTACAATTTGCGGATGCTCATCCTTCACGATCTCGACTACGTCACGCGAACTCATCCACTTTAGTGATTCAAGGCTGTTTGCATCATCGCCGGACATGATTCGATCGATAAACGCGTTGGCTTTGCTCTGGCCAAACGCATTGCCAAGAATCGTACGGACATAGTCCTGGGTATCAACGCCCAGGTTGACATTATCTTCAACGTCAGTGATAAATCCGTCGAGAACACCGTCCGCGTCCTCGCGGGTAACATTCTTCATTGCCGCCATTGCAGTACCAATCGCCTGCACCTCATCGGCATTCATGAAGCGCAGCACCTCGGCTGCTTCCTGTTCACCGAGGGTCATCAGAAGCAAGGCCGCTCGTTGGGTTCCACTGCTCCGCATGCGCGCTACCTCAGTCATTGCCTGCTACCCATTTTCTTACCAGTTGTGCGACACGTGCCGGATCACTACCGGTGATGTTCTTTGCAGCCGCTACTTTTTCATCGAAGCTGACCGAGCCGACCCCACCGGATGCTCCGGCCAGCCGGGTAACATTCGTTGCCGCCGGAAGATTGCCCGAACTGCCGAGGTATTCACCTGCGAGCGGCGATGGACCATGGTTCGCCATAACAGTCCGCAGCATGGGCCGAACGATGCCGAACGCAATGGCAAGTACCAGCAGTGCGCCCAGTACCTGTTTCGCCATGTCACGCAGCACCGGCTTTTCCCAGAACGCCGGCGGCTCGATGTCATCGGCCACTTCCACATGGTGAAACGACTCGCCAAGTACGACGACCGTGTCCCCGCGTGCTTCGTTGAATCCGACCGCTTCCTTGATGAGTGTCGTGTAGCTCGCGATGGTTTTCTCATCGAGACCGGTCGTTTCGCTGGCTGAATCCTCGTTCCCGCCGTCGTCGACAAGGACCGCCACAGACAGTTTTACGATACGACCGGTCTGTGGGCGCGTGTGACTGATTGTGCGATCGACTTCGTAGTTTCGGGTACTGGTCCGCGTGCTGTTTTGCAGGTCTGATGCAGACGGACCGACGAGGTTTTCAAGCTCGTCACCAGTCGCCTCGGGAGGTTGATTGCTAAGGGCGCCGGGAACGCCAACGGCGACATTGCCGTTGCCCATGCGCAGGTCTTCACTGACTCGTTCGCTGCGCACCACCGAATTTTCGGGATCATACGACTCTCGTGTTTTCTCAGTTACGGTGAAATCGACGTCGGCAACAACCTGCGCCCTGATTCGCCCTGGGCCCACGATAGGCGTAAGCATGTCCTCAATACGCGCCTTGTAGGTTGCCTCCAGTTTACGTGTGTACTTGAACTGGTTGTTGGCCTCTGCATTCATTGACTGTTGCCCGGAGCTGAGCAAGCTGCCGTATTGATCGACCACCGTGACGTTCTTCGGCATGAGGTCCGGCACACTTGCTGCAACCAGGTTTACGATTGCCATGGCCTCGTCTTCCTCGAGTAGCCGGCCACGGTAGAGGTGAACCAGTACGGACGCACTTGCGGTCTTCTGCTGGCGAATGAAGGATGACTGTTTTGGTACCGCGAGATGCACCCTGGCATCTCGAACATTGCCAAGACTGGAGATCGTGCGAGCCAGTTCAGCCTCGAGTGCGTGCTGGTAACGCGCGTTCTCCATGAACTGGCTTACGCCAAAGCTCGATTGATCCTGCAAGAGGTCCATACCAGCCGTGGCACTGCCCGGCAGTCCCTGCGCAGCCAGTTGCATACGTGCATTATGCAATGACGATTCAGGCACCAGTACAGCACCGCTTGTCTCGTCCAGTTTGTATTTGATGTTCGCCGTTCGCAGCGCCTCAACAATTTCTGCCTCTTCGCCCGCCTCGAGGTTGCCATAAAGCGTGGTGAAGCCCGGCGTCTGCGACCAAAGCACAATCGCAAACCCTGCAGCAACGGCAGCAGCGACTCCAATAAGCAGCAACACCTGGTGCACGGCCGGAATCTTCAGCACGCCCCCCAAACTGAGGTTGCTGGCAAGCGATTGTGGGCTCTGTATTGCGTTCTTCTTATCCATGATTCCTCAGGTATCCTTCCATCCATGTCCGCGCATTACACGGGCATATTCATGATGTCCTGGTACGCCTGTACCAGTTTGTTACGAACCTCCGTGACTGCCCGGAACGACAGGTCCGCTTTTTGCCCCGCAATCATTACTTCTGCGAGGCTGGCATTGCCGGTGCCATTCTCAAATCCGGTCTTAAGGTAACTGGCGTGCTGTTGCGCATCATTCACCGCATTCAAGCTATTGCTCAGCAAAGAACCAAAATCGGGACGGCCGGGCCCGCCAGTCGGCTCGGTCGGCGGGATTTGCAGACTTTTGCCGAGTGTGCGGATCTGGTCTAACAGTTGCGCCGAGCTAATCTCATTCATGACTTTCTCCAGGCACCGCAATGCCGAGTTGCCGCATGCGTGCCAGCTTGTATCGAAGAGTTCTTGGACTGATCTCGAGTTCATCCGCGACCGCGCTTCGCTTGCCCCCGTTCGCGACCAAAGCGCGTTGAATACAAGCAAATTCATGGACCGCCAGTTCCCGGTGCAAGCCACTCTCTGCGAGCGCATCTGCGGTCGTCGTATCCGCTTCGAACGCAAGATCGCTGTCGCGCAGCTCCGCATTGACCGAGAGTATTGCGCTGCGTTGCACCAGGTTGTCGAGTTCCCGCACGTTGCCCGGCCAGTCATGGCGCAAGAGCCGCTGCTCGGCACAGGTCGTGAACCGACGATTCCGGTCGTGGCGTTTTAAGAACAACTCTGCCAGCGGAACGATATCCGCAGGACGATCGCGCAGAGCCGGGATATGCAATGGCAGGACGTTCAGCCGGTAGTAGAGATCCTCACGAAATTTTCCCGCCGCAACCCACTCGCGTAAATTTCGGTTCGTTGCCGTCAAAACTCGTACATTCAGTGGTACCGGCGCGGAGGCACCGATGCGCTCGACTTCTTTTTCCTGGATCACACGCAGTAATTTGGCTTGCAGGCCAAGATCCATTTCCGAAATTTCGTCCAGCAGCAATGTGCCCTGGTTCGCTTGCTCGAACTTGCCCGCGTGGGCCCGGGTTGCCCCGGTAAATGCACCTTTTTCGTGGCCGAAAAGCAGGGCCTCAAGCATGTTCTCAGGAATCGCGGCACAGTTGATGGCAATGAAAGGTCCATGCCTGCGGTGCGAGTGAGCATGCATATAGCGAGCCAGCACCTCTTTGCCTGACCCACTCTCTCCGGAAATCGTTACAGTCACATCCGTTGCCGCCACCCGGCGCGCGGTGACAAACAGTTCCCTGGACCTTGTATCAATCGCCAGCGGGTCGGACATGTGTTGCCCTGGCGCAAAGTATTTTTCCACGACCATGGTCAGACGCGACGTATCAAGCGGTTTGACGAGATAATCGGTTGCCCCATCGCGCATGACATCGACCGCATGTTCAATTGAGCCGGCACTGGCCATGACGACCGCGGGTACGCCTGGATACCTGTCCTGAATGGTTTGCAGCAGAGAGCTGCCCGCAACCGGGTTTTGCTCGAACTCACTGAATACCAGGCCTACCCGCTCGCGGCTCAGGACCTCGAGCGCGTCGCTGGCATTAGCGGCCGCTACGACACGCCTTGATTGCTCCGACAGCGCAGCAAGCACTGCCTCGCGCAAATTTTGATCCTGGTCAACAACCAGGATGCAGGAATCTGTCAATTCGGACAAAGCGCCCCTCACTTGTCGGCTTGCCGACATACATTTGCTTTACAAACGTATAAGCAAGTTGCGTGCCAATATGGCTATTACTTTATTTTCAAGGAGTTATGGCGGTTCTGAAAATATTTTGCGTCAAGAAAATGACGCTTCGGGTGCGGCTGCGCGGCAGCGTCGTACAGTTCCTAGCTGGCGAGCTGGTACTTGCCAATTTTTTCGACCAACGTCGTGCGCTGCATGGACAGGAGACGCGCCGCCTTCGCGACAACGCCACCTGACGCTTGCATCGCCTGACCGATAAGGTCCTGCTCGACAGCTTGCAGATGCTGCTTAAGATTGATGTGGCCCATCTGCAGCGCACTGGAGACGATGGTCGGAGGCGCATCGTTTTCGTCCGATAGTTCACTGGTGTAGCGCGCAGGCAAATCGGCGAGCTCGATGGTGCCCTGGGGTTTGACAATCGCGAGACGTTCAACGAGGTTTGAGAGTTCGCGGATATTTCCCGGCCAACGATACATCGCAAGGACGTTCATTACCGCGGGACTCATGCGTAGAGAGTCCGGCTCCTCACCTGACCGTGCCAAAAGCAATTCGTCAACCAGCTGCGGCAAATCACTGACGCGCTGGTACAGCGGCGGCATTTCGATCGGAAAGACATTCAGGCGATAGAACAGGTCCTCGCGAAAGCGCCCTTCCTTGATCGCCAGCGGCAGGTCAACGTGCGTTGCCGCCACGACGCGTACGTCACAGTCCTGCAGGTGGTTACTGCCAACCCGTTCGAAGCTTCTTTCCTGCAGTACGCGCAGTAGTTTGACTTGCATGTCCATGCTCATCTCACCGATCTCGTCGAGGAACAGGGTGCCGCCTTGCGCGAGTTCGAAGCGACCCTGGCGCGAACTGATTGCCCCGGTAAACGAACCCTTCTCATGACCAAACAACTCACTTTCGAGCAGCTCAGCCGGAATTGCGCCGCAGTTGATCGGTACGAACGGCTTGTCGGAACGCGCTGAAAGATCGTGGATCGTGCGAGCGACAAGCTCCTTGCCCGTGCCGGACTGACCGGTAATCAACACAGTGGTATCGAAGTCGGCGACTTGCTCGATCAGATTGCGGACCTGCCGGATGGGGTGCGAGCTGCCCGTTATGCGCTGCCGGCGTTCGGTACCCTGATAGCGCTCGGCACGGTTCAGCAGTCGCTGTAACTGCCCGCGCCCGGCTGGCCTGGCCAGTTTCCAACTCGGGCCGGCATCGGCAAGCGCCTGCTCGAAGTGGCATATAAAAGGCAGGGACGGGTGCCGGCGCCGAATCTCGCTGACGGTCTTCGCGAGCAGGGGTTTATCGGTGATATCGCCAATAAGGACCGCAATGCCCGCACCACTCAATTTGCACTTTTCGGCATCGGCGACGACGGGCTCGTAACCCAGAAAGCGCAGACGATCAGAATAGCTGGCGGCACGTTCGCTGTCAGTGTCAAGTACCCAGACTCTTCCGCGATCCTGCTTTCCGCCTGACATGCCGTAACCCCTGACCTTTTAACTTAACGTGGAGTTCGAGCATAGACTGATTGGCTGCAGGGATTTGTGATACGGGTCACAAAGCAATGATAACTAACGTAATTCGTAGGCCTTGGCGGCGACCTGGCCGCGACGAAGCTGGCCCAGCTCGCGAGACACATCCTTGTGTGCCTTGCGCGCTTCCTGGGTGACGGTTGCCAGCCGATGTTGCAGCGCGTCGACCAGGCCGCGCCGATGGCCTTCGGGCACATTGGTAAAGACGCTGCGCAGCCGTATCGCAAGGCGTTCGATCTCTTCCCAATCGCCGGCTTGTGCCAGCGTAGTCATGTGTTCAGACATTTCAAGAACGACATTTTCCGGTGCTTCAGTCGCCGCGTGCTGCAACTTATGCATGTGATACTTCCCCAGCATCGTCGGCAATCGCGTCCCAGGCTTCTTTAAGTTCCCGCAATAGTCCTGACACTTCGTTGAGTTTGCCAGCATCGTTTTGCAAATTTGCTTCAAGAAGCCGACGCGTCATATATGCATAGAGGGCATCGAAGTTCTCGGCAATGCGCGCATTCGCCTTGTGATTAAGGCTGGCCTGCAATCCATTGACGATGCTTATCGCCCCCGAGATGTTGTTCCCCTTGTCGTGCACATTGCCATCCACCATCTGCTTCGCGGCGAGCCCGATCTTCGCAAGTGCCCGCTCCATCATCAGCTGGATCAGGCGGTGTGGCGTTGCGCCTTCAACCCGGCTTTGCAGGTCGATTGACTCGTAGGCTCGCGCCGCTGAATTTGCATTGGATGCCAACATGTAGGTTCCCTCTGGTTACTGTCCGACGCGTTCGACGCCCGGCAGACTGCTTAATTGCTGGTTCAGAAAATTACTGGTGGACGAGAGTTGGGCGAGCAGGGAATCAAGCGCGTTGAATTGCCGCAACAGGCGCGTTTCCAGAGCTTCGAGCCGTTCGTTCAGTGAATCGCGTTGCTCACTGAGGCCTTCAATCTGCGTCTGCAGACCCTGGCTGCGCGTTTCCACGATGCCGCCTGAGCCAAGAAAGCCGTCTGCGAGCGTGTGCAAGCGAACGGCGAACCCGTCGCCAGCCGCAAACAGCATGCCGAATTTCGCGAACTCGCTATCGAGCGCATCGGTCAGTTCAGACTCATTGATGACGAGCGTACCGTCGAGTTGAGTTTCGATGCCCACATCCCTGAGTGTCGCGAACGAGCTCTCCGGTGCTGTAACCGCATTACTCATTTCACGTCGTACCTGGTCCCGAATGTTGCGCACCGAGGCATCTCCCAACAATGGCCCGGCGGACGACGACTCAGGACTGTAATCGCTGAGTCCGTCCAGTGTGTTTATCAACGAATTGTAGGATTCAACGAAATCGGTCACCAGGTCGTGCGCAGCCGACTGATCGTTTTCGATGCGCAGTTTCGCTGCCGGACCCTCGGTGATTGCCTTGATCTCCAGCGTGATGCCTTCTATTGCACCTTCGATGCTGTTGCTACTGCCGACAACATCGAGCCCGTCTATGCGAACTCGAGCATCTCCGGCCGCCGTGGATTCTGTGAGCTGCGTATTCGCATTCAACGGATCGTAAGTCAGCGCGCCAAGACCGCCGTCGCCGCCCGTCTGTTGCACCGTTATCGAATTGGCAGTTCCTGGCGTATCCGAGGTAAGAATTATGTAGCTGCCGCTGTCCGCATTGACAATGGTCGCCGACACACCCGGATTGTCGCTGGATGCGTTGATCGCGTCGCGAATACCCGCAAGGGTATTGTTCTGTTCTGTAATTTCTATGGCAGCAACCGACGGACCAAGCCCAACGAGGAGCGTTCCGGTACCGACAACGGCACCAGAACCCGTAAAGGCGCCGGATGTCAGTTTGTGTGCAGTGGCGAGCTGCACAACTTCGACGTCGTACGCCGCAGGCAGTGCCTTGCCGCTCGCACTCGCACTGAACGCGTCTTCGTCGCTTGATGTCGCAGTGCGTACAAGAAACTTGTCCGCGGTCTTCATTGCGTCGAGCTTGTCACGAAAATCGGACAATGCGGACTTCAGGCTACCAAACGCGGAAAGTCGTGCCTGGGCGCGTGCCTCCTTCTGACCGATCCTGGTTTCCAATGGTGCGCCCTCCGCGGTAACGAGACTTTGAACGATTCCGGCTATGTCCAGGCCGGATCCGATTCCTGTTGATACTATGCTTGGCATTGCTGTTCTCCGCGTGGTTGTGCCAAAGATCGACAGAAAAAATACTACAAGAAACGTGCCACAATCCGGCCCTGCCGCTCCTGGCAAGCGCTAAATCAGGCTGTCCAGTAAGCGAATTTCCAGCCCGCCGTCGCTGGATGTAGCAATTCGTGCTTTTTCCGGTGGGATTTCCCGAATCAGCTCGCCGGTTTCCCGGTCGAGAACCTGGATAACCGAACTCCCGTTGCTGATATCCACCTGGAACCGGAGCAGTCGGCCAATCGAATGCCGCCTGAGGTTGAGCTTGTCGGCCAGTGCCTCGAGATCCGGGCCACTCTCCTCATTGGCCGGCAATGGCCTTCCGCTTGATGACAGTGAGTTGCCGCCAGCCGGCGCTTCATTCGATCTCGTGGCCAGGGTGCGAAAAGTCCCGGTCGCCGCGCTCGTCGAATTCAGAATCTCTTCTGACACCATTTATCTCCCTGGAGTCCGGGTCAGGCAGCATCTCTGCCACCTGACCCGGAGTCGTGCTCTGCTGCGCGCTTACTGCAGCAAACTCAATGCCAGTTGTGGCTGTGCATTGGCCTGCGACAGTACGGCAACACCGGCCTGTTGCAGAATCTGGGCCTTGGTGAGTGCTGCAGTTTCGGCCGCGAAGTCTGCGTCCTGGATCCGGCTGCGTGAAGCAGACAGGTTTTCAGAAACCGCTTGCAGGTTGGCAATGGTCGATTCGAACCGATTCTGTATCGCACCGAAGTTCGAGCGCAGATCGCTCACTACGGTGAGAGCCGAATCAATACGATTGATCGCAGTTTCAGAGTTAGCAACGCTGAGCACGTCCACTCCGCTCAGGGTTCCTGCGTCTTTAGCGATAGTCGCCGCCTGGCCGATTTCCGCAAACTGTCCGGTCATCACGATGTTGTCAGAGGCTGACATCGTTATCGTGCCACGCACGATACTTTCCTGTGATGCTGCGATGCCCGTACCGGTCGCCGATGTACCCAGCGTGACAGTCTCCGTGATGTCGGTATTTCGTCCATCGACGGAAGCGAACGTCAGATCCGTGCCGCTCACCGACGCAGATACGCCGGTTTGCGATGAGTACAGGTTAACCTGTGCCGCAACATCCGATGCCGTCAGTGACGCACCGACTGCCACGTTGTCGGCGCCGCTGTAAATATCGACACCGTTGATGCTCAGGGCATAAGTTGTAGCAGTCGATGCACCCGAACCGTCAATCGTTACGAACGTACCGGTATGACTGTTGGAAGCCGTCGCTGTCAGACCCGCCACGCCCGCATTGTTGATCGCGCGAACCTTCGCATAGGCACTATCCGCTTCCTGGCCATTCAGCGAACCCGCAACGGATGCACCGACACTAATGGCTGTGCTGCCGCCGACGGCGATCGTCAAGCCGTTGTCCGTTAATGCGCCTGATGTAACAGCCGTGCCGGTTGCGCTTGCAATCTGGCCAATCTGCGTCGAACGCATGCCGGTCGTCAGGTTGACGCCAATCGTCTCACCAACGTTTGCGCCAACCTGGAACTGGGCGCTGCCGAAGGTACCGTCAAGTACCTTGCGGCCGTTGAACGAAGTCTGGCTGGCAATGCGCTCAACTTCAGCAATACGCTGCTGAACTTCAGCATTCAATGCAGAGCGGTCCGATGCCGAGTTCGTGGCATTTGCCGACTGTACGGCGAGCTCGCGGATGCGTTGCAGGTTGTTGGTCAGCTCGCCAAGAGCGCTTTCAGCTGTCTGGGACAGCGATATACCGTCGGATGCATTCCGCACAGCCTGGTTCAAACCGCGGATCTGCGTGGTGAAACGCTCGGAGATCGCCAGTCCTGCCGCGTCGTCCTTTGCGCTGTTGATTCGCAGGCCTGTCGACAGTCTTTCAAGTGACTGGTTTAACAAACCTTGCGAACGATTCAAGTTACGCTGTGCATTAAGCGACGCAACGTTTGTATTGATCGTCTGTGCCATTTCTTTAACTCCTGTTGCCAAAAATTACCGGTCTGTTAGTCGTCCCGGATTCCGAACTTCATGGCCATGAGAGACTTTCGAGGCCACCTTTCAGATATTGTTATCGGTAGCTATCGGGAATTCTTTAAAGACTTTGCGTGCGATCGAAGGATGTCGCCGGCAGGCGGGCTATTGCATTGCCCGATGGTTGCAAAATTTGTGACGCAGGTCCGTCAGTTGGAAAAACGGACTCAAACTACATTCAACGAATTAACCGCACGGGACACTAGAGGTAGTCGAACAGAGATAACTGCTGAGTCGCAACAAAGGACTTTTGCGCAGCCTCCAGCGTCGTCATCTGCTGGCTCAGCCGTGACAGGGCCTCCGCATAGTCGAGGTCCTCAATTCCGGCCAGCACTTCGTTGCTTATCAGCGCCTGGCTGGCATTGCTGTCGACCTGGCTTTCTATGCCCGCGAGTCGCGAGCCCACCTGGGTGCGGATATCAAGCACATTACCTATTGCCTGGTCGATGTAGCGCAGTTCCGCATTGATGACATTCGTCTGGGCTGCGCTTGCCGTATCCCCCGCAACCGGCATCGCCAGTGCCGTCGCGAGCTTGTCAATGCTTGAAAACATATCCTGGTAAGGGCTCGCCTGCACGATAAAGCGATCACCGGGTGCAATGTCACCGTTTAATTCAAAAGCGACACCGAGGAATTCAATCTGCTCGCCGTCGTTATGACTGCCGGATGCGACATTGACACCCAGTGAGTCACGCACTTCAAAGTTTGTCGCATCGATGAACTCGACGGAATAAGTGCCAGGCACCCAGGCGGACGGATCAACAGTACTCGCGGTGCCGATGATACCGCTGCCGGAATTCGTAGCGTCCGGCGCAGCCACAAAATCTCCATTTCCAGAGCGAATGCGGAAAAATACGGCGTCACCAGCATCACTGTCTGCCACGAGGCGGCCCGGACCAATAGCTATCATGCGCTGGCCCTGATCACCATTGTAGTTATAGGTCCCACCGACTTTGGCAACCGGCGCAACATCCTGCTGATTGCCTGCGAAAAGATATCGACCATTGCCGTCTGTCTGGTTCGCGATCTGCATCAACTGGTCCAGGTGCTCACGCATCTCAACCGCAATCAGGGAGCGTGTCTCGTTGCTCTGCGTCGCGTTGTTTGCCTGTAACGCAAGTTCCCGAACTCGTTGCAGTACATTATTCACCGACGACAGTGACGAGTCTTCCTGGCTCAGGCGGTTTTTTGCTACCACAGCGTTGCGATCGAACTGTGCAAGACCGGCCAAAGCCTCGCGCAGCTCCAGTGCGCGCGTCGCGGCGATCGGATCGTCTGACGGCGACAGGAGCGTCTGCCCGGTCGAAATCTGTTTCTGGGTGTGGTCGATAGCCGACTGCATGCGTTGCATCAGGCTAAGTCCTGACAAGTAGCTACCCATAGTTGATACGCGCATCGTCAACGCCTCGTTGCATAAAGCAAACTGTCAAACAGGCTGTTGGCGATTGCGACAACCTGGGCCACGGCCTGGTAGGCCTGCTGGTACTGCATCAATCTTGCCGCCTCCTCGTCGAGGTTCACCGCAGATTTTGACAACATTGCTTCTTCGGCATTTCTCAACAACACGTCCTGCGCCTCCCGGTTCGACTGAATCTGGTGTGTCATGCTGCCGACCGCGGCGATAAGCTGACCATGATTTTCATTGATACCGACCGTACCGCCGTCGAAAATACCGACTGACTGGACCCCGGCCAACATCAGGCCATTGCCGTTATCGCCGGACGCACCGAAATTGGCTTCGATGGAGAACCGGTCACCGGCCACCGGAGCCCCGGTAATCGTTAGCTCGGTGCCGTTGATCACTATCGGTGTTCCGTCCGTATAGGCGAAACTGCCGGAGCCGTTGATCGAGTAGGTTGACGGACCTGTGAACTCAATCAGTGAGGCATTCAGCAAATCCGGGTGCGTGGCGTCCGCCACAGTGGTTGCCGAGATTGACGCCGCACCGAGATTCTCCAGGGAAGCCGATGAGCGAACGGGCGCTGCCATACTGATCGCCTTCGGATCGCTCACGAGGTTTCGGACGGATCCTGCCGTACCGAATGTTGAGCGTACGAGGATCGTATCTCCGGCTGCCGGCGTACCTGAGACGATGAATTCCAGTCCGTCCGCAACAAACGGGTTGCCGACTGTGCCGTTGCCGCTCATGGGCACGACGGTCGCGCTGGTCTGATTGCTTAGCGAATAGTTGGTACCGTCATAGCTAAGAAGGTAGTCATCGCCTGTCAAGGCCGCGAGGTCGCCAACGGCTGCGACAACATTACCCGTGCCCGTATTGTTGGCGGAATACCGCACGGCCGGTGGAGAGATCGAGAAGAAATCACCACCGAGCGCACCACGAAGGTCCATACCACTCGCATGCTGGGTATTAAACTGCACGGCTAACCCGGTTGCCGTCTGACCCAGCGAGCGACGGGCCGGGTCGAGTACGCTGCCACGAAATTCGAGCAAGCCACCGAGAGCGCCACCTGTCAGCGATCGATCAAGCGGTGCAGAACCTGCCGCGCCCTGATAAACGACATTTAATTCTGTCGGATCGAATTCGCTACGTTGCACGGCAAGTTCCTGCACGTCGCTACCGACCACGAGCGTTTGCCCGGAGCCGATGAATACGCTCATTGTGCCGTCGCCCTGCAACGTGGTGGTGACCGCTACCTTGCCTGAAAGGTCGAGGATCAGTCGATCACGTTCGTCGAGCAGATCGAGTGGTGCGCGATCGGTTCCACCCGCTACGGCAATCTGTTGATTGATCTCGGCAACCGATGACGCGAGCCGGTTGATATCATCGACAGCGACCCGTAATCGCGAGTTCACCTCCGAGCCAATCTCCTCGAAGCGCTTGTCGAGCGACTGGAAGCGGCCTGCGATGCTGCTTGCCTCACCCAACAATGCCTGTCGGGCTGGAATCGACGCCGGATCGTTGGCAACGTCCTGCACGGCACCGAAGAAATTCTGCAAGCCACTGCTCAAGCCCGTGTTCGGGTCGGCGAGCAAGCGATCCAGCCGACTTGCAAGATCGTCCAGCGCACTAAAGCGCGCCTGTCCCGTCGTCGTCGACTGCAACTGCTGCGCCAGAAGGTGGTCGTAATTGCGCTTGATGGAAGCAACCTGAGTGCCGCCCCCAATATAGGTATTGCCCACGCCGGTACCGACGCGCGATGAATACTCCACGACCTGCCGGCTATAGCCAGGCGTATTCGCATTGGCAATATTGTGGCTGGTGACAGCCAGGCCGCGTTGAAACGCAAGCATGCCTGTCAAGCTGGAATTTAATATGCTTGGCATCGTCAGGTCCTCAGTGTTGTATCGGTGCCGCGGCTGGATTCTTTAGGCCCGCCAGGACCCTTGCCATTGTTTCGCTGCCCGCCACGCGGGAAATCTTGGTGGCATAGTCCGGGTCTGTAGCGTAACCGCTCGATTGCAATGCGGTCGCGAAGCCCGACACGTCGTCGCCATGGTTGCTGACGGTCGCGTATCGCGGATTGTCGGTAAGTAGCCGAAAGTAGTCATTTACACTTTCGCTAACATCGCGATAGGCACGAAACTGGGCAGTTTCCCGTCCCGGAATTCCGTCGCGGAATTCAAGGGTGCTGCGGCTGATACGGGCGCCCGACCAGCTGCTGCCCGCCTTGATCCCGAACAGGTTCAGGCTGCTGTCACCGGCACCGTCGCCAGGCACGTGTTTGCCCCAGCCTGTTTCGAGGGCGGCCTGCGCAAGCATGGCTTCAGGTGCAACATTGAGGCGTTTGGCGACACGCTGGATATGCGGCCAGACATCGCGGGCGAAACTTTCAGGACTGTCCCAGGCAGACGCAGCCGACGCCGCTGATACCGTGGTGGTGGACGGGGACGCGGCCCGCGCAGCCGGAAAGGCCGGACCTATATTGACGCCGGGCGTAAATGTCGACCGCGAACTGCCCGGGTCGGCCCCACCCATTTGCCGCACCAGCATTTCAGCGAGGCCGATGCACTTGCCGCTGGCCATTTCCAGGGACAACTGCTGATCCAGCATGCCCTGGTACATTTCATGCGATTCACTGTCGCCAATCAAGGGATCACCCAATGACGCCTCTCGCATGTTTTTCAGCATGCTCTGCAAAAACAAAGCTTCGAACTGTCCCGCTACCTCGCGCAACGCTGCCGGATCATTGTTGTCCGCAGCACTACGCAGCGCGGTGAACTGACTGAAATCAGTGATTGCGGCCGTCATATCATGGCACTAGATGATGACCAGCTCGGCACGTAACGCGCCGGCCTGTTTGAGTGCTTCGAGAATTGCAACCAGGTCACCGGGCGCCGCACCGACCCGATTCACCGCTTGCACTATATCGTCGAGGCTCGTCCCGGGCTGGAACAGGAACATGCGGGAATCGGAGTCATCGACCGACACTTGCGAGTCGCTCGAAAAAATCGTTTCCCCAGAGTTGCTGAATGGCGCAACAGGCTGGCTTACAAAAGGCGTTTCGCTGATCGTGACGACCAGCGATCCGTGCGATACGGCCGCCGGCATCACGCGCACATTGGCTCCAATAACAACCGTTCCACTGCGTGAATTCACAATGACTCTCGCCTGTGCTTCGCCAGGTTCGATTTCAAGATTCTCGAGCGCTGAAACGTACGCGGTGCGCTGGCCAGGATCGACCGGCGCCTTGACATCTACGGACACGGAATCAATTGCAACAGCGGTTCCCGGACCCAGGGTGGAGTTTATCTGTGCCGCAAGGCGCGTTGACGTCGTGAAGTCCGGCGTATTGAGGTTAAGTACGATTGATTCCCTGGTAAGAAACTCATTACTCACCTTCCGTTCGACAATGGCCCCGTTGGGAATGCGGCCAGCACTTGGAATATTCACGGTGATACTCGACCCATCAGAGCCTGACGCGCCGAAACCACCGACCACAAGGTTTCCCTGGGCAACCGCGTACACGCCGCCATCTGCGCCGCGCAATGGCGCCATCAGGAGACTACCGCCGCGCAGGCTCTTGGCATTACCCATTGACGCCACAGTCACGTCGAGTTTCTGACCCGGCTTGGCGAACGCCGGCAACTGCGCTTGTATGGTTACGGCCGCGACATTTTTTAGTTGCAGATTGGTGCCCGGCGGAATCGTAACGCCGAACTGGGTAAGCATATTGATGACGCTCTGTACTGTGAACGGTGTTTGTGTCGTCTGATCACCTGTGCCATTTAAGCCCACGACCAGGCCGTAACCAACCAGTTGATTGTCGCGAACGCCCGCGACAGTGGCGAGATCCTTTACGCGTTCCGCGGAAGCGGGCGCCGCAAAAACTAACAATGCGATGGACAGGACCTTGCCGAATTGAATGGTGTTTGCATTCATCGTGCGGTTCCTTTCCATTACAGAAACAGGATTGAATTGAAAAAGCGGCTCAGCAAGCCCATACGGTTCGCGTCGGCCAGTGCACCTTTCGCGCTGTAATCTATTTGCGCATTCGCTATGCGCGTCGACAACACAGAATTGTCAGTCTCGATATCGTTGGACCGAATGATCCCGGTAACGCGAATGAATTCACGGCCCTGGTTGATTGTCAGCCATTTTTCTCCCTGGATAACGAGGTTCCCGTTCGGCAGACGGTCAACCACAGTCACCGTAATATCCCCACTCAGACTGTTGCTCTGACTGCTAGCGCCACTTCCATCAAATGTCGTCTGTCCATCCAGACTCCCGCTGAGAAGCGGCACACCGTTCTTCGTTATCGGACGGCCGAAAACTTCGGGATTGGCCAGGCTTGCATTGGCGGCCCGGGATGTTTGCGTTTGCGAGTTCTTGCTTGCGTTGGTCTTTTCCACCAGGCGAACGGTAAGGATGTCGCCAACCCGACCTGCCTTAAGATCCTCGAACAGACGCACTTCTGTCCCTGCACGATAAATGGCGCCATCGGTAGGCTGCGTATAGTGAGTCGGCG
This sequence comes from Proteobacteria bacterium UBA1844, assembly GCA_002338615.1. Taxonomy (GTDB): domain Bacteria; phylum Pseudomonadota; class Gammaproteobacteria; order Steroidobacterales; family Woeseiaceae; genus UBA1847. The sequence goes on from DDIS01000087.1 coordinate 117,547, forward strand.
CCGTCGGTGGCGGGCTGTAGACACCCTCAGCCGGCGGTTGCATCGCACAGCCCGCGAGCGCGAAAGCGATTGCGCAGACGGGCATGGATTTTCGAATATTCATGAAATCACTCATTACAGGTTATTGTTGACGTACTGCATCATCTGGTCATTGGTCGATATCGCTTTGGAATTCATCTCATACGCACGCTGGGTTTCAATCATATTGACGAGTTCCGATACGACGTTGACGTTCGAACCCTCAAGCGACCCTTGCACCAGCGATCCGAGTCCGTTCAAGCCCGGTGTACCACCCTGGGCCGTACCACTCGATGCCGTTTCTATATAGAGGTTTTCACCCTCGGGCTGCAGACCAACCGGATTGATGAAATCGACTGTCTCCAGTGTTCCCACTTGTGTCGGTGATGGCTGTCCGGCCAGCTGCACCGTTACCGTGCCGTCCGTGCCTATCGTGATACTTTGCGCACTGTCCGGAATCGTTATGCCCGGCTGTACGACGTAGCCGCTCGCGGTTACCAGCTCGCCCTGGCTGTTGACCTGGAAGGTGCCATCACGGGTGTAAGCAATATCGCCGTCGGGCTTTAAAATCTGGAAAAATCCACGGCCATTGATCGCAACATCCATGGCGTTGCCCGTTTGCAGCATACTGCCCTGTGTGAACAGTTTTTCAGTTGCAACAACGCGCACACCCGTGCCGAGACTGAGACCTGACGGCAACATCGTATCCTGCGAGCTTTGCCCACCCGACTGACGAACATTCTGGTACAGAAGATCCTCGAATACGGCACGACCTTGCTTGAAGCCGGTCGTATTGACGTTGGCGAGATTATTCGAAACCACGGCCATGCGTGTTTGCTGCGCATCCAGCCCGGTTTTCGCTACCCAAAGTGCCTGGTTCATTGTTGCTTACCTCCTGCCACTAGCTCATGCGCATCATTTGCGCAGCCGCATCGGCATTTTCCTCAGATGATTTGATGACGTTGACCTGCATTTCGTATTGCCGCGCCAGTTCGATCATATTGACCAGTGTCTGCGCGATATTGACATTACTTTTTTCAAGCGCGCCCGACTGCACGCGAACACTGCCGTCTTCCTCGACGTCAGCATCGCCACGCGCATACAACAATCCATCTGCACGTTTCTCGAGCTGCGATATGTCGGGGTTGACGAGCTTGATCCGGTCAACAACAGCCAGCGTTTCGGGACCCTGTCCCAGCGGTTGAATTGAGATCGTGCCATCGGAACCTATGAGCAGACTGCCATTCGGTGGAACGGCAACGGGCCCGCCGTTTCCCATAACAAAATGACCGCTCCCCGTTTCCAGCAATCCACCCGCACTTACCCGCAGGTCACCTGCGCGCGTGTAGGCTTCGTTGCCGCTTGGCGACTGAACCGCGATAAAACCGTCGCCCTGCACCGCGATATCCAGATTGCGGCCGGTATTCTCAATGGGCCCTTGCGCGAAGTCGGTACCGTATGAATCGACGACCGCATTGACCCGTGAGTCGACACCTGGGCCAACGACCGGAATGGAACTGAAGGCATGCAAGTCAGCGCGAAAACCGGTCGTCGATACATTGGCGAGATTGTTGCTGTTGATGGCCTGCGCGTACTCCGTCTGCTTTGCGCCGGTCATCGCAACGTAAATCATTCTATCCATCACAACTGTCCATCAGGTAAGCCTGCTCTGCTGTGCGCAGATCAGCGAATATTGATAACCGTTTGAGTTACCGTGTCGGCAGTCGAAATCATTTGGGCGTTCGCCTGGAAATTTCGCTGTGCCGTAATCATCTGTACGAGCTGCGCGGTCAGATCGACGTTTGATGCCTCGAGTGCTCCCGACTGAATGCTGCCGAACGAAGCAGTACCCGCTTCACCCAACAGCGCATCGCCGGACTGAAACGATTCACCCCAAGCCGTGTCTCCCAATTGCTGCAGACCCTGCGGATTCGCGAAATTTGCCAACGCCAGTTTGCCCAGCGACGAAGATTGTCCGTTAGTATATCGGGCGAAAACCACGCCTTCTTCGTCAACACTTACACCCGTCAGTCGGCCTGTCGTAAAGCCATCCTGCGACAGTGAGTTCACGCCGAAGTTGTCACCAAACTGGGTTGCATCTGCGAAATCGATGGACATCGTAATATCAGCAGCACCGGTGCCCGGATCATAGCCGGCCAGTGGCATCAAACCACCAACGGGTGATTGCAAGCTGCCGTCACTGGCAAACGCGATCTGGCCAGCTCCGGCCACAGTTGTGCCCTCAATCTGCACTTCGGTATTCCAGGTATTGGCAGCAGCGTCCTTGATGAAATACACGGTCGCCGTATGTGCCGCACCGAGTGAATCGTAAACCGAGACAGAGGTCGTGTGATTGAAACTTGTCGGATCACTGGCATCGAATACGGGGTTGACCGGCGGCGACGAATCAGCCGGCAAATTGATCCCCAGGGTAGCGCGCGTGGTTGCGGCTGGCGGATTGGCACCCGTCGACAACTGCAGGTCATTTGGCGTGCCTGTGTTGAACAGGCCGCCGCCCGCGTGCGGGTATGCCTGCAATCGTGCACCCTGAGCGTTCACCACAAAGCCCTCGTTGTTCACACCGAAGGCGCCCGCCCGTGTGTACATACGGGATCCGTTGTCGCTTAGTACGAAGAATCCTTCGCCGCCGATAGCAAGATCAAGCGCGTTGTCGGTGAAATCGATGTTGCCCTGGGTAAACTGCTGCGCAATTTCGGATAATTTGACACCGCTGCCCGCCGCGCTGGAACTGACGCTCTGCGTGCCAACTGCAAACACCTCGGAAAACTGCGCACGCGACATTTTGAAACCCGTCGTATTGACGTTCGCGACATTGTTTGCGGTTACGCTGAGATCAGCCGAGGCTGCGTTCAACCCGCTAAGAGCTATTGTAAAAGGCATTTTGGTATCTCCTAAATGATCTGGTGTATTTGTGCCAGGGACAGTGCATTGCCGCCGGAAAGATTGAGTGTCATACCACGACCAAACTGGCCGAGCGTTACCGATTCGACCTCGGCCCGAAGAAACGTGGTGGTGGATTCGATATTCGTGCCACGGATGACGCGCGCGTTGACCTGGTAGTTGCCGCTATTCGCTATCTCGCCATCGAGATCGCGCCCGTCCCAATCGAAGTTCACGGTGCCGGGCGCCTGCTCACCGAGGGTGAGCCTTTGCACGAGTTCGCCATTGGCGTTGACGATATCGACTTCGACATTGCTTGCCGCCGCGTCAAGGTCAATCGCACCGCCAACGGCCTCGGTACCATCGAAAAACGTGCTGTCCGTCGTGGCAAGCACCGTGTGTCCAACCAGGTTGGCCGCCTGCAGGGCCTGCTCATCACGAAGTGCACCGGCCAATCCGGCAAATTCACCGTTTAGCGATTCGATGCCATTGACTGTGCTGAACTGCGCAAGCTGCCCAAGAAATTCGCCGTTGTCCATCGGCTCGAATGGGTCCTGGTTGCGAAACTGCGTGATCATCAGCGTCAGAAAGTCCTCCTGGCCCAGATCGCTCTGGTTGGATGCCGTCGGCGGCGGGGCGAAAATGGAGGAGCCATCAAAGGATGTAGGAGTAATCATATTCTTCATCTTCCAAGAGACAGGGTCTGGGTTAAGAGATCCTTGGTTGTATTGATAATCTCGACATTGTTCTTGTAGGAACGCGATGCAGAGATCATGTTGACCATCTCCTCGACGGTGTTTACGTTCGAGACGAACACATTGCCGTCTGCATCGGCTTCCGGGTGATCGGGCTGGTAACGGGTCGCGAGTGGCGCGCTGCTTTCAATAATGCCTTCAAGCCGTACGCCCACGGCACCATCTTCGTTGTTCAGGGCGTCCCTGAAGGATGCGAATACGGGTTGTTTGGCCCGATACACGCGTTCCGGATCACCGCTGACACTGCCGGCATTGGCCAGGTTGCTCGACGTGACGTTCATGCGAATAGTCTGGGCGCTCATCGCGCTGCCAGCCGTTTCGAAAACCTTGAACAGAGACATCAGTCACCTCCCTTGATCGCGAATTTAATAGTACGGATCTGGCTGTCGATGAATGCGAGACTCGCCCGATACATCAATGCGTTCTCTGCAAACGCGGCTTGCTCCACGTCGGTCTCAACCGTGTTGCCATCCAGTGCTGGCTGCATCGGTATGCGGTACTTCAGAGCATCCCTGGTTGACATAGGGTTCGGGCCCGATTGTGTATCCAGGTGCATGTCGCTGCTGCCGGCCAGCTTCAGGTCGTCACCTCCAAACGCGCGCAGTGCCGAACTAAATGTAATGTCCCGCGCTTTGTAGCCGGGCGTGTCGGCGTTTGCGATATTGGACGCGAGCACTTCGTTTCGCTGTGCGCGAAATTGCAGCATGTGCTCTCGTTGTGTCAGTGCATCAAATTTCATTCGTCCTGCTCTTGAACCGTAGTCGTCGTATTCCTGATGGGGCTAATGCAAAGCGCATGCCAACTCTCAGAATGGCCTGAACTCAAGTTGCGGCGGCCTCGGCCGATAACGGGGATCACATGCTGGCGCGCAATACGGCAATTACTTGCCGCCTGCCCGGCAATGTTCCGCACACTTGCGGGAGCGCCTTGATACCAGCGGCTGCACGCATGGCATGGTATTTGCATCGCCCCTTCTGAATGATTGTCCCGGAGCAACACGAGCGACGTGTCCGCAGGGCTCTCAGGCAGCCAGCGCCCTGTAAACGCCGGCTCGAGTCTTTCGAACGATGGATCAGGTGATGTGTGAACAAAGGAAAATCTGTCAGTAAATTGACGGCAAGCAATCTTAAGTGCCACAAATTCGACACCGATTGGCGGGTTGGCCTTGTGCTGGGTATCTCTTTGCTGCTCGCAGTCAGCAGTGCGAGTGCAGGTGCGTGGCAGGATCCCGTGATTATTGCGGCGACGGCAGAAAATTATCTTCGGGAACGGTTGGCGGGGCCTGCACATGGCAGTGACGATGCAGCCGGCAAAACGACCTTGTCCGCAGGCGCACTCGACAGGCGCCTGAAGCTGGCCAGGTGTGATCAGCCGCTTACAGGCTTCATTCGAGAAGGCACGAAAATCTCCGCCCGTACGATAGTTGGCGTGCGTTGCAATGGCAGCAAACCCTGGAAAGTCTATGTTCCGGTCGAAATGACTGCCGAAATGACCGTATGGGTTGCAAGCAAGCCCCTGCCCCGCGGACACATTCTTGACCGCAGCGATATGGTTGCGGAAACCCGTAACGTGTCGTACCAGTCGGAAGGTTATTTTTCAAAGGAAGAGATGCTGGTGGGCCAGCGTTTGCGGAACTCGATTCTCGCCGGGCGCGCATTCGAACCTCATCTCGTTGAGGCTGACAATGTCATTCGCCGTGGCCAGACCGTCGTTCTTGCGGTGCTGATGGGCGACATCAATATTCGAATGAGCGGAAAAGCACTCTCCGACGGGGCAATCAACCAGAGAATCCGCGTCGAAAATCAGAACTCGGGGCGTATCGTCGAAGGCATCGTTCGCTCCCGGGAACTGGTTGAAGTACTCATGCCGGTACAAGGCAATTTTCATCAATCCACCCCTAAAGTATCGCCAAAGCTGGCCGATACCGGGTTTAACAACAACGACAGTTGAGGTTCGAGCGTATGGCTAACAAAATTGGTCCGGTTGATCAAAACACAATCGGAAAGCTCGGCGCAAAAGCCGGTGAGTCCGTTTCGGAAAACCGGGGCTCATCGAGGTCCGAGGCGCAGGCTGGCGCCCGTAGTCACGCTACGAAAGGCGATGACACGGTTGCACTAACCGGTCGTGCGCAACTCCTCGAGCGGCTTGAAAAGTCGCTTGATACGCTTTCTCCCGTTGACAGCACACGAGTCGCCGAAGTTCGCACGGCCATTATGAACGGCGATTACGTGCTCGACTCTGACGCGATTGCCAATGCCATGATGCGTTTCGAACGCTTGCTGGGCGACTAGGCATGTCTCGCGACGCACAGTACGAAGTGCGCATCCGTATTCTTGAAATACTTGGACGAAGCATTCGCCTGTCCGCTCAGCTCCGGGATTTTCTTGAAGCAGAACGCGACGCTATGGAAGCACAGAACACGGAACTTTTGCACACCACGTTGAGCGCAAAACGGAACTGCATCGAAACACTGAAAACGGTGGACAAGGCACGAATTTCCTGCTGTGAACAGGCTGGGTTCAAATACAGCCCACGGCAAATGGAAGAATTATGTGAGTGGTGCGACAAGAATTCGATTATACGAAACCTTTGGACCGAACAACTGGACATCGTTGCCAGCTGTCAGAAACTTAACGATACGATTGGAGCAATAATTCACGCACGTCGAAGCCAGATTTCCAGGGGCCTCGCCGTACTTTGCGGGACTGATCCAAACCATGGAGTCTACGGGCCACATGGAACCGATCCATCCAAGGTCCGCTCTCGCGACCTGGCCGAAGCCTGAGTGAGTGGGAAACGGCCATGCTGACAATTCTGGAATTACGACTAAATGACAGCGACCAGATCACTATTGTCCCGTGCAAAGACATCGACCCGTCAACACCCATCGGCGAAATTTTCGCCCATGGGTCAATCGAAATCTCGCTGTATTCCGCGACTAATCATGCTGTGACTATGGGCGTGGATGCGCCGGAGTGTTTGTCAGTCCAACGCAAGAAAGCGATTGCGGCATAGATTCCGGACTCGGCGGTGGGCACGAGCGAATTCATAATCAGTCCGGGCTAAGGCGCACAAGGATGATGTCGCCACTGGATGTATCGAGGGATGCGATGAAAAACCGGATACGAGGACTCATACGCCTGCTCGGAATTGCTCTCATTGCAGTCGCCTGCAAGAGCGAACAGTCGCCGGTCACGACCGATTTCAATGAGGATCCGGTGCAGGCCCAACCGCAACGGCCCATGCCGTCAAACGACGAAGTACTTTCAAAACTGTACGATCCAGACTACAGCGTTCCTGACAACTTTTACGTCGACGAACGCGCCAATACGCCCGGCAGCTACACCGTCTATCACGTAAAAGATGAGTCGGTTTCATACGAGCTGTGTACCGACGACTTGTCAGTTGCCACGGCATGGGAAGAAGCCGACAACGCATCGCGCCATGTCAATGGTTACTTCGTCGGAAGCACCGAAAATACAAGGTATTTTGAGTTCATTCGGGAGTTGAGCTATACCGACTCTGTCAGCAACGTCGATGACCTGACGTCGCCTGGATTCTCGCGCGTATTCAAGTGCAGTTACGTGGTTCGCGATGGTGTCGACCGGTCCCTGCTCACTGGCTATGCCGGAACCATCAACGCACGCCCGCTCAGCGACGATCTGTTTCGCGAATACGTTGAATACTTCTGGCAATTCACGTTTTTTAACGTGCGTGCGCGAAAGGTGCTTGAGAGTTTTGGTACGAGCTCAGCGACGCATCGACAGCGAATCTTGTTACTCGCTCTTGCAACCAGGCAAGGCGATGCGCAATGCGACCTGGTGGAAGTTGTTGCGTGGACCTTCACGGTCGACATAGCCTCCGGGCAGGTAGAAAGTCAATTCACGACGTCACAAAGCTTCACTGCTGAACTTGTCGGCGGCGTGCCGCAGGTGTGTGCTGGGGAAGGTTGATTACCCGGGTGGCCGGCTCAGGGCCCCGCAAGCCTCGCCAGGTCGCCGCATGAAAACGGCGTTGGCCGACCAACCAATCCTGAACATCTTCTGCGTCGCCCAAACGAGTAGTGCGGAGTACCGTGACATATTCCAAACACAAACCGAGTGACATTCTCGCCCGCGATGCGGGAGGAGTAGCCGAAGATGTGAATCGATACAATCGACCAACACCGTAGATGCCGTACATATCCTGTCGACGCTCCAGCCAGATCAAACCCAAAAGCGGAAGCTGGATTTTGCATGCGACTATCGGGAATATCGGCCGGCAGACAGATAACTTGAGCCACGGTGGCCGGAAATCGTTTTGTAATGGAAAATCAGGCTGGAAACTGAAGGCTGACCCTAGAAGGACGCCGACACGAAGATTTGTGGCCCTTTGTACGTCCAGTCCAACTTGCCGTTAAAGCGGTCTTTGCCGACATCAATTCTTGTCGAAAAACTGTTGTAGCCAATTCCTATCCCGGCCCAGGCATTCGGCGTCCACGTCAGCGCTATGCGGTAGTCAACGATCGAGCCATCGAAATCATCGTAGGACATGAAAAAGTACTGCGCATGAGCGTCGAGGTCGAAATTCTCGCTTAGCTGCCAGAGCCCCCGGACACCCAGCACCGGCAGCGGCGCATCCAGCTTCGCATCGGCGGCTTGTCCTATATCCACGGGCGTATTGTTAATCGATCCGGTAATTTCGAGGCCGGGTTCCATGCCTGTCATGTGAACGCCAGCGGTTGCGCTGAGTTCGTAGCTTTCGCGCCGCATGAATGCGTATTCGTACACGAGTTCCAAAATTCGCACATCGGTAGACGCAGCAACAACGGCATCGACCGGATAGGTTTCGCCGTCGATAACCAGGTCCCGGGCAAGCGCCTTGCTACTGGTGCGCTTGTTGCCAAAGTACATCAGGCGTAGCTTGTGGTGCTCGGCAAAGCGCCAAAACGAGTCGATACGAAAGGAGTTCTTGTCTTTGAGCCCGAGATCCCGCTCCCAGTCAACATCCGTACCGCTTTGCCCAAGGCTGCCGTCCAGTCGCAGCTCCGTATCGGCAGAAAAAGCGAATGTGCCGAGTGCTACGTAGAACTGGTCGTGCAGCGCGCCATCGTCTTCGGCGAATGCCCGAGGTGCAACAGTCAACACCAATAGCGCCATGATCAAGCAGACAAGTCTATTCACTTTCTTCCCCGTCAAATGCAGGTGTGGCCTGCGCCAGGAGTTATCGGGCCTGTCGTCGCCAATGCGGCGCTGGCCGGCGTCTTATTATTCGCAAATATGATACCACCGACCGTGGGATTGAACTAAACTGTCGCAGCTCTTTTTCGCAGAAATTTCCCAGTGCAAGCCAGCAAAGCGAGTCGAAAGGTTTGACGATTCCCAATGTAACGAACCTGCACCGGTTGCTACTGTTGTTCCTGGTTGCAGTGGCAAATAGCCTTCTGGCCCACAGAGCAGTGGCGCAGGAATTGACACCAAGGGCATTCTGGCCGGCGCCAGTGGGCACCAAGGTATTGGTGGTCTCATATCAGCATAACGACGGCGATATTGTCACCGATCCATCATTGCCAATCACCGGTGTTGAGTCCGGTATTAATTTTCTCCAGGCAAGCTATCAACAGACTTTTGCGGCGTTTGGCCGAACAGCAAACATGCAGCTCAGCCTGCCCTACTCCTGGGGCAAGACCGAGGGTTTTGCGTTTGGTGAAGAACGCTACCGCAAGACCTCGGGTCTTGCGGACATGCGGATGCAGGTTTCGATCAATCTTCGCGGCGCGCCTGCGATGGATGGGGCTGCTTTCCAGCAGTACCGCAAGAACCCGCGCACCATTATCGGCGCCAGCCTGCTGATCCAGGCGCCTACCGGCGATTATGCAAGTGACAAGCTTATTAACATCGGGACAAATCGCTGGTCCGCAAAACCGGCCGTCGGTTTGATCTGGCCGTTTCATCCAAGCTGGATGCTGGAGGCGGAGGCCGGCGTCTGGGTTTATGGCGACAATGACGAGTTTCTGGGTGCAACCCGTAAACAGGACCCGATCGTCTCCACCGAAGTACACCTCATCAGGCGTATTCGACCGGGTTTCTGGATGTCGCTGGATGCGAATTATTATTCCGGTGGAAGGACCTCAGTAGCGTCGGTGAAAGACGAGGACTTGCAGCGCAACTCGAGATTTGGCGCGACAATCGTTTACCCGTTTGCGGGGCATCACGCGCTTCGGGCGGCATACAGTACCGGCGTTGTGACGGAATCCGGCGGTGATTTTGAAATCTTCAGTATCAGCTATATTTACCTGTGGCACTGATAGCCTGGCGGTCTCCACCGCAAGGCAACATGCGCGCACGTATGACGATCAACGTCGTTTTGTACTGCATCGGGTCACTCTGTGACGACGTATAATAAAACTCGCTAAAGGTTTGTTTCCAGGAACTTCGCGACCGAACGCAGCGTTTCGATCCGGGTCTCGGAGCTCGACAAATAGTGATCTTCACCCTTGAGTTTGATCATTTGCACCGGTTTGTTGGCTCGCTCCAGCGCTTTGTTCATGCGCAGGCTTTGATCCAGTGGTACTACGGCATCGTCCTTGCCATGCAGCAACAACACAGGTGACCGAAACTTTTCTGCAAAATTGACGGGGGAAATGCCATCAAGAGCCTGGTCGCGCTTTCCCTGGTTGTTGAGTTCGTCCTGCCAGTACGCGACCTGTCTCGAATCGTCGCCGTACTTTTCCCGCTCGGTAATCAGCATGCGCGGCAGATCACTCACGCCCGCGATCGCGACGAGACATTTGTAATCGAATTTTGAAAATGCACCCGCGGCAAGGGCTGCGTAGCCACCGTAACTGGCACCGACCATGCATACGCGCTGCGGGTTGACGAGGCCAGCGTCAACCAGGTGCTGTACACCGTCGTCGAGGTCCGTCGACATCGTCCCGCCCCATTGACCAATGCCCGCCCGCCGCAAACTTGCACCGAAGCCGGTCGAGCCGCGAAACTGCGGTTGCAGAACGACCATGCCTCGACTGGCGAAGTATTGTGCCATCCAGTCGAATTCGAAGTGATCGTAGGCCGCCGGGCCGCCATGCGGAATGACGACCAAAGGCGCATTACCGGCTTCTTTGATATCTGCTCGCACGGTAACCAGCGCCGGAATTTCCATGCCATCTCGCGCGGCGTAGCTGCTTATCGTCGTCGGCACAACTGCGGCTGCCGGAATATCCTCGCGTTCCGCCGCAAGAAGTTTCGGCGTCGGCGAGTCGGGACCCACCAGCACGTAGGCACCCGAGGTCCAACCGCCGCTCAGTCGAAACAGCAGGAATTCAAAATCGGGGGTCCAGTCCACCAGGTACGCTGCGGTATTCTTAACCGCTGCTTGCACCGCCTGCACGCGCGCTGTCAACTCCGCATCAAAAAACTCGTACGTCGGCATGAACCCGGAGTACTGAACGCCGTACACGTGGCGACCAAGGTCTACCAAAGGCATTTCGACATTGGTGTCGTCTCGTTTGAAAAGCGGCGCGCCGACCGAGCCGTCGTCAAGGTTCATTTCATAGTACACGTTGAAATCGGAGCCGGCCGGTCGCGTTGATACAACAACCAGGTTTTTGCGTTCGCCAAGACCAACGATCGAATACGACGGCCCATCGCGACCCGGGTCGTAGACCAGAACACGCTTGCTGCCGTTGCGACCCCAGATCCGTCGCCTGTGGCTGTCAGGATCGAAGTCCTCTTCAGCGATTATCTGGCCCTTGTCATCGACAAACCATCCTACCGTGTCTTCCGTGCCGCGCGTCAACAGGTGTCCATCCGGCTTGTCCGGTGTCACTTCCATCAAACCATAAGTTGCGGGCGTGCCGCTGACCTTGCCGATATAGGCCGGCATTATTAGCGCGTCCCGCTTTGCATCGTGACCCACTATTTGGCCCACACCGGTTTGCAACGGATATACCAAACCGGATTTTTCAAGCAACGCTGATAGTGTGTTTGTGCGCCGGTCGAATATGAAACTGCCGCTGATCTCCAACTTACGGCCGATCTTCTTGACATGCTCCGATTCTTCGGCGAACAAGATCAGGCGGTCTTCATCGAGGAAAACGATATCTCGAATCTTGGTTTCGGATCCGTCGACGACGCCAATTACCTCGCCGCTCTGGCGCTCAACCATGAATATTGCATCCACGGTCTCGTCCATGCGGTGGAATGCGATGCGCGCGCCGGATGGCGAGATGGCCATACTTGCAACGGCAGGCAGGCGACCGTAATTCTCAAGTGGTATATTTTCGGCGGCAAAGCAATCGGCTGCCAACAGTCCAAACAGCACAATTACAAATACACCAGCGCTTCGAGTCTTCACTTTCCCGACCCCCCGGATCAATATCGCCATATTCAGTTGCATTCGGGAATCGGGCGATCGTCATTGTCTGCCGGCCCGGCCCGTCTCACAGGCCCGTAGTTAGCTCCACGTTTGCAAAAAAAGCAACGGCAAAATGGCTGCCGGAAAGCCTGTGTCACAAGGCGGACGTTGGCAACGCTACGGCTGCTCCGGCTACTGCTCGGCCAGGCGTTGTTGCACCGTCTCATCGAGGCTCGTCAACCCGGCGGCGCGACCGGTGGCGAGCGCCAAATCATCGTCTGCGCCTTGCAGACTTAGTCGCAACGCCAGCAAAGCGCCGACCCGATTGCCGCTCGCACAATGCACGAGTACTGGACCGTGGTATTTCTTTAAAATATTGTCAAGCAGCTGCGCATTGTCAAAGGTGATATCGGTCCCGCCGGAGATGGGCAAGGGCACGTAGTCCATGCCAAGCTCGTTGACGATACGCTGCTCGTCCGTGTCGGCTTTTTCGTTTGCACCACGCAGGTCTATGACTGCCACATATCCGCTGTCTCGAAAGACCTTCAACGCTGCCTCATCGGGCAGACCCGCGGAGCTGATACCGTCGACGGGCAGCACTTTTCCGACCTCCACAACCTGCGGCAGACTGACCTTCAAACCTGTCACGGGCTGCGGCAGCTCGCCAGCCAGCACGACAGCTGCAATCAGTAAAAAAACAGTACCGACAACGCGTTTCATTATTGTGCTCCCTATTTCAGATCCCGCGCACCGATGTTGTTGCGCGCGACCGCCGAATGTATCTTGCTGGATATGAAACTGATGCACAAACCCAAGCCTGGGCCAGCAGAAGCCAGAGAATCGTATCCTGGCAGCTTTCCGTGGAGCAGTGCCCGTGCGCTTTGAGCTCAGAGATGTCACAACCAGCGACCTGGCCGCGATCCTCGAGCTCAACCAGTCCGTAATTCCGGCCGTGAACAGCCTGACTCTCGAGAATTTGCGCTGGTTCCTGCAGAACGCGTTTTACTTCAGGTTACTGGCTGACGCGGCGGGTCTCGGCGCGTTCTTGATTGGGCTGCGTCCGGGGACAGACTACGGCAGCCTGAACTACCGGTGGTTTTGTCAGCGCTACGACGATTTCGCGTATGTTGACCGGGTTGCAGTAAGTCCGCGTGCCCGCCGTCTCGGACTTGCATCGATGTTGTATGACGACGTCAGGGCCGCATTGCCCGACGACGTCTGGGCCATGACCTGTGAAGTAAATTTGCGCCCGCCGAATGACGGCTCACTGCGCTACCATCAGCAACGCGGCTTTCGCCAGGTCGGCTCCCAGGAAACCGAAGGCGGCAACAAGGAAGTGGCGCTGATGCTACTCGACCTTACGCGAGGCAACTGAAAGCAAATCAATGCGCCGCAGCCGATTCCGGCAGCTGAAGGGACTGGCCGTATTTTTCGCCTGCTGTTACTGCAACTTTCAGCCGATTGCGCGGCGCAGCCACCGGGCAGGTAGAAAAATCGTTGAATGCACACGGCGGGTTATAAGCGCGATTGAAGTCGAGTACTGTCGTACTTCCCGGCTGCGGCAAGTCCGCATACAAAAAGCGCCCGGCCGGGTAAGTACCCCGCCCACTGGTTTGATCCCCGAACACAAAAAACAGGCTGTCGCCGGATTCATACGCTTCAAGTGAATGTATTTCGCCGCCGATTTCAAATTCGACGACGCCCGGCGACACCGGGTTCCAGCCAAGGCCTGCGATGACAGTACCGACGGCGACCACACGCGGCTCCGCGTATGGACTCCAGACAGCGTCCACGCGCCATCGGGAATCAACGTCGTAATGCGGGATAGCCGTTAGCGCGGCCAGCGCAGGACTGCTGTAATCGCGCAGGCGAATTGCATACCGGTCTTCGCGGCGCACCACGTTCCACGCAAGGCTGCCGTGTTGTGCTGTGATGGCGTCGTCCTCGGTGTCATCAGGCATCAATACCGATATCACAGGTCGCCCCGCGACCGTGACGCCTGCATTGCTCGCGACCGTCATGCTTACACCCTCATCGCCCAGTCGGAATTCGCCTAGTCTGGCCAAGCCCGCGCCCGGAAAAACAAGGTCATTGTCGTGCGCCGCGCCAAAGCTCGTGGCGCCAGGTTGCAACCAGAACAGGCCAACGAGGTTCAGGTAGCCGTCCGGACCCTTCAGGTCCGCCAGTCGCTCGGCGCGCCAGTCCTCGATCGAATGCTGGTAGGCTGGGTCCGATTCCGCGTGCAGAGTCGTGCTTGCAGCAAAGCAGCTCAGTATGACGGGCGCCAGCAGGAATAGCCGGTTCAGTTTCATGGGACGCACTATAATGCCGATCCCTTACAGGATTCCAGATCATGAGCAGCGCGGACCCCGCAACACTTGCCTTCGCCGGGCTTCAGCCCGGCGATATTCTGGATACGCTCGACGCGCTCGGCTACCGCTGCAATGGTCGCTTCCTTGCACTGAACAGTTATGAGAATCGGGTCTACAAGCTGGGCATCGAGGACGATGAAGACATCGTCGTCAAATTCTACCGGCCAGGCCGCTGGAGCAACGACGCCATACTCGAGGAGCACGAGTTCTGTTTTGAACTCGAGGATCAGGAAATTCCGGTGGTCGCGCCCACCGCCATCGACGGTGAATCCCTGTTCTACTCGGGCCCTTTCCGCCTGGCTGTGTTTCCGTGTCGCGGCGGGCGTGCACCGGAGCTCGACAATGAACAGCAATTGCGGCAGTTGGGCCGCCTCGTGGCACGCATTCACCTGGTTGGTGAACTATCGGAATTCAGGTGCCGGCCAGCCGTAAATATCGAATCCTATGCAAGTGCATCGCTGGACTACTTGCTGGACAGCGGCTTCATACCCGAGGAGATGCAGGATACCTACGCCGGTATTGCGGAATCGGTTATTCACGGCGCAGAGCTTTGTGAAGAACGCAGCGGCGCGGTGCGGCGTATTCGCCTGCACGCGGATTTTCATCCGGGTAATGTATTGGTCGCGGGCGACAGGTTTCACATTGTAGATCTTGACGACACGCGCACTGGTCCTGCAGTACAGGACTTGTGGATGTTCCTGTCCGGGGACCGCGATGAGCAAACGCCGCAACTGACTGCGTTGCTGGAGGGCTACCAGGAATTTCGGCGCTTTGATGCGCGTGAGCTGCACCTTATAGAAGCACTTCGCAGCCTCCGGATCATGCATTACGCCGCATGGCTTGCGCGCCGCTGGGACGACCCGGCGTTCAAACAGGCGTTTCCCTGGTTTGACACCCCGCGTTACTGGGACGACCACATTCTCGCACTACGCGAACAGGTTGCGTTGATGCAGGAGGCACCACTTGAATGGCGTGACTTCTAGCCTGGACTATTCTGCTATCGAGATGGCAAGGTGCGACGTTTTGGTGTTGATTTGAAGTGCCGGATCCAGCGCAGGAAGGTTTCCCGGCTCAGGCGCATGAGCGGGTCGATATTCATTGCTACCTGGCGCCGAATTTCCGCGGGGTCCGTTTTGCCACGCTCGAGAGCAAGCATGGGCTGATTGGCCGGTACGCGCAGCCAACGCTCGATGAGCGACGCATCGACCTCGAGGTGAAACTGGAAACCGTACACCTTGCTGCCATGGCGAAACGCCTGCACCGAGCTTGCCGCGGAACTTGCGAGGTGGTCCGAGTTCGGTGGCAACTCGATGCCATCCTCATGCCATTGAAAGACCCGTTGCTGTCGCGCGAAGCCCGCTAACACGGGATCGGCCATACCCGCTTCGGTCAAGCCAACGTCGTACCAGCCAATCTCGCGCTGCGCATTTCGTCCGACCGAGCCACCGAGTGCCCTTGCCAGCAATTGCGCGCCGAGGCAAATGCCAAGTACCGACATATCGCGATCCACTGCTTCGCGAATTACGTCGATTTCCGCGACAAGGTTGGGGTATTGATCGATCTGGTTCGAGTTCATCGGTCCGCCCAACACAATCAATGCTGCATAACCGTCCAGTGCGGGCCGCAATTCCGGGTCGCGCCCGAAATTTACGTAGCGAATCCGGCAACCGGATTCCTTCAACAGCGGGTCAAGCGTGCCGAGAGGCTCGTAAGGAACGTGTTGAAACACAAGTACTTTTGGTCTTGGCATGAGCGTTTTGGGAGTCTCTGACACGACCAGCTGAAAGTCGTGTTATACCGTTTCGACGGTGATGCGGGAAGCGCGAGTATGTATTGCACAAGTGCCCGGCCGGCTCTAAAGTGGTCACAAGGAGTCCGTGCGGCAGATAGTATTTCGTTGCGCTGGACCCCCGGGCCCGCAAATGCCGGTAAACGGAACTCTTTGGGCCCGGATCGCTCTTATTAAAGAGACTGGGTACACCAGCGCGTACGCGGGGACCAAAGCATTTGACAGCCAGAATAACGACAGTAATCCCCACGGCGCTGGTTCTGCTGGCTGTTGCCGGCTGCGGCTCGAATGTGACGCTCGACCCGCCAACTATTCCCGCGCCACTCATTAACAGTATTCCACTCCACGTTGCCGTGCGTATTCCGGCTGAATTTGAAAGCTATGTACATCAAGAAGAAGTGGTGTTGGGCGGCGAAGAGTGGAGCATCGATCTCGGGCGCTCAAATGCTATATTTTTCACCGAGCTTTTTTCCTATATGTTCGACGAGGTCACGGTTCTCAAGCCCGAGGACGATGAATCGCAATACGAATTTGACGCGCTGATCGAACCCGGTATCGATGCGATGGAATTTTCGGTTCCGAACCAGACCAACACGGAATCCTTCGCGGTGTGGATTCGCTACCGGGTCAAGGTATTCGACCCTGAGGGACGCATGATTGGCAATTGGCCATTCAGTTCCTACGGTAAGAGTCTGACGACGACCATGGGTGGTTCCGAGGCGTTGCAGCGCGCAGCAGTACTTGCCATGCGCGACGCCGCGGCACTGATGATCATTCGCTTCAAGCCGCAGGAATTCATGCGCGCGCTGGCCGCGGGCGGTGAAGTGGCCGCGCAAGAGGATGCCTCGGGCAATGACGCCGTGCAGGCAACCGTAGTCCAGGGAGCCAACAAATGAACCAGGTCAGGCAACATTCCCACGGCGCGGCAACAGGCATTTTGCTGCTGCTCGGCTGCGCGCTCGTCTTGCCGGCCTGCGTGACATCACGTATTGAGAATTCGCGTGAAGGCCTGACGGGAATCGGCGCGAACGAATCGGTCGTGATCATGGCGAAAAGCTATCATCTCGGCAACGAAACGGAAGAAAAATACATCGGCTGTATTGAAAAAGAGCTTGCACAGGGTAAGGGCGGCCTGCATGTCATACCGCACAGGCAATTTGTCGATTCCCTGTTTCCCTGGTTCGAACCAAGAACCGCGCCATCAGAAACGAAAGGACTGCCAAAGCTGATGGAACGCCCTGGCGTCGCAGAGCAAATTCGCGACCAACGGGTTCGCTACATTATCTGGCTGGACGGTGATACCGACAAGGTAGCAGGCGGTGGCAGCCTGTCCTGTGCGGCGGGTCCCGGTGGTGGCGGTTGCTTCGGCTTCGCCTGGTGGAAAAAAGACGCGGATTACAATGCCTCCGTCTGGGATCTGGACGGCCTGGAGTCCGCCGGCTCGGTCACTGCCGACGTCAGTGGCACCTCGTTCATGCCGGCACTTGTGATACCCATTCCGTTGATTGCACGGACGCAGGCGGCCGCCTGCAAGGGACTTGCGAAGCAATTGCGCGCATTTATTGTTAGCGAAGACGCGGCCTAGCAGTTCGTCGAACCCTGGCAGCTATCGAACCTGGGGCAAATCTACCTCGGCCTGCCGGCGCGCAGATAGGCGTGGCGATAAAAGTCGTTGTCCAATGAGGCCATAGCCACATTGCGCCCGGATTTCGGGGCGTGCACAAAGCGGCCATCGCCGACGTAGATCCCGACATGCTGCATTTTGCCGTTGATGGCAAAAAATATCAGATCACCACGTTCAATATCAGCACGGCGGACAACATCAGTTTGCTGCCAAAGCTGGCCGGTCGTGCGCGGCACTGACTTGCCCGCCTGCAGGTAAGCGTAGTGCACCAGGCCGCTGCAGTCGAACCCCGCCGGTGTTTGCCCGCCATATCGATACGGTGCCCCGATCTGCTGCAATGCGGCGGCGGCGGCGCGATCA